>JAFTSJ010000002.1 GCA_017467335.1 Alphaproteobacteria bacterium | reverse complement strand
ATCCCCTTAAAAAAACACAAAAAAAACCGTTTGGAATTTTTTCAAACGGTCAAAATAAAAAGATAACTAAATCAACATGTTATCTTCTGAAAATGTGTCAAAAAAACGTCCCTTTTTTGAACGCTTTTTTTTGGCAGGGGTTACACTTTTTTAAAAACAAAAAAATCATGAAAAAATCAAATAATTATAAATTTTAGTTGACAACTGAATAAATCTAAAATATTATGTCAAAAAAAGGGACGTTTTTTTGACACATTTTCAGAAGATAACATGTTGATTTAGTTATCTTTTTATTTTGACCGTTTGAAAAAATTCCAAACGGTTTTTTTTGTGTTTTTTTAAGGGGATTTTAAGAACATTTTTCCCGATTCGTTTTTGTGAATTTATTAAAGAATCCGATGTTGTTTGCTACCACAACTCAACGAGATGCTGAAACAAGTTCAGCATGACAGACAAGTAAGCGGGTCTTTGAACGATGCGGCACTCTGTTCACCCCACCGTCACCCTGAATTGAGTTCAGGGTCTCTTGACAATATAACACCATGCCACAACTCAACGAGATGCTGCAATAAATTCAGTATGACGAAAAAAGAAAAGGTCTTTTGACAATATAACGCAGTGCCATAACTTAAAATAAGCCCCTCAACCAACATGTGTTGGTTGAGGAGCTGTTATTGATATCATTCTATCCTAATATGGATAAGTTAAAATCGGTGTTGTTCGTGCTTTGGCACGCCATACAACGTCACAATATTTTGACCAATCTGAATTCGGATATAAATATAATTCATTACCCGTTCCGACACTAATCCAACTACACTGTGACGTTGTTGGCGTATTTGAACCGACAACGCCATCTAATTTCCATGCAAAATTACCTTGTTTACCGCTACAATTATAGCCATCATTATTCCAAGCAGAACGCAAATAAACTTCAAATTTATACGTTAATAACCCGCCTTCTGAATCTTTGGTAACTGTTTTAGACGTATATGTATGCTCACTCCCTAATCGTGACCCACCACATCTATTCAAAGGGGTTTCAGCTGTTTCCGTTGGCGTTGTTTGTTCTTTATAATACGCATAAAGCGTTTTATCACCCGTAATGGTTATTGGGAATGTGATAGCACTTCCCCCAGGTGTTTCAGCCCAATGACTAAATTCAAAACCACTAAATGTAGCTGTTGGCTGTTCCAAATCATCCCCTTCAATTACATTTTGCGTTGTTGTCGTATTCAAATTACGTAATGTAATTGTATGTAATGGCTGACAAGACGTATCTTTCCATGCTGTGCCTGACGGACATTCTTCACAAGAATTAGAAGCATTACAAACAGGTGTTAATCCCGAACAATGTGTGTTATTCAAACATTGAACACAATCTCCATCTTTTTCATGCTTTCCAATCGGACATTGACACGCATTTTCCCGCCATTCTTTCGGCGAATCACATGGTTCACAATTATCCCCATAAAGACCAAACGGACATTCACATTTTTGCGTCACATTATCCCAAACGGTTTTAGGTTCATCGCAAATAACACACGTTTGCGTTTCATCTTGCCAATGAGCATTGATTTCCGGATTACACCGCAAACAAGAATCTGTTAAGATATCTTGATACGGCATATCAGCCGGACATTCTGCCGGCGATAATCCCGATACCGGAACATCTCCTTCCCCGATAACCCGAACTTTACGAATGAAATAAATAGCAAGTTCTT
This sequence comes from Alphaproteobacteria bacterium, assembly GCA_017467335.1. Classification (GTDB taxonomy): domain Bacteria; phylum Pseudomonadota; class Alphaproteobacteria; order CAAHEQ01; family UBA3637; genus RGIG4140. The sequence goes on along the minus strand of JAFTSJ010000002.1, from coordinate 9,608 downwards.
GACTGGGAGATTTTTCATTAAGCAATCCTGTCTTTTCACGAAAAAAATTATAAACGCTTGTGTGCATACCGGCTTCTTTCCAACTGTCCGCCGTATCTGTATCCACGCTTTCATCCGGAACAACCAACATGTCCATTTTAGCAAAATTATCCTTTCGAGCATAAATGGCTTGTTGTAACTTGGGAGAAATGTTTTTTAATCCTACTTTATAAATACGATTGGTATGTACGTCATCAGAAACATCTTGAATTTCAACCGTAGATTCATATGATTTTAAGGGCGTTTTATCCACAAATTTTTGAAGACCCGTTAATGAACGAACCTGTCGAGAAGATACCAAAACTTTGGCACGTGATGTTTCATCTTGGATTTCGCCGGCTTGATACGTTGTCATAACATATCGAAAAACCAAAACACCACCAACCGACAAAAAACCCATCAGCATTAAAACACCCAGCATTTCAACCATACTACGCCCTAACTGTGATATTTTTGTTCGGCCTGCCTTAATCATACTTCCCCCAATAAAAAAAAACAAATCAAATGTGTTACAAAAACACCCCTTCATATATTATGTTATTTCAAAAAGTTTTACCTGTCAATAAAAATTTACAATCATCTGATTTTTATAATTTTTTATATTACAACGTGTATTTTATCACCTCAAGTTAAGCCTAAACAAATTTCGTTATTCAATCAGAATAAATGCAATATAATTCATATAGTTACCTAAAAAAAACAAAAATAGCACTAGACAAACGGTTATTTTTCTGCTAAAATAAGATTGTTGGTGGATTTTATTGGCAAAGGAGGGTGCTATGCCAAAAAAAGAAATATTATCACCGCCGGAATTTGAAAAACCCTTTGTTGAAGGGAATGAAACGGTTGCGGTTTCCACCAAAACATCCACTCATTCATTATCTAAACGATTAAGTCAATCCGGTCAACCGGTTTTGACGGATGATTTGTCACAATCTTTTGATTTAAATGATTTTATTGAAGCAAATTATAACAAATCTTATGCAGACTGATTTTCTTTTTTTATTTTATCTTTAAATATTTTGCTAAAACTTGATGTACCACTTGAATTTTGTTGCTTAAACAACAGAAAAACATTTGACACCTTGCAAAATTCATGATAAAATAAGTACATTTCGTACATTTGTATGTTGAGGAGGTTTCGTCATGGCACCTGTTTTAAATGAAAAAAATGTCAAACAATCTGAACGTATGGTTTCTTCCCGCTTAAAATTAGGATGCCGTGATGCGATGGATTTTTATAAAAAGTACAGTCAAAACGGTCGATTATTTTCTTATCCGAAATATCAAAAGCATGAAAGCGGGGAACGACCGCTGAATGAAAAATCAGCAATGACATATGCTCGCATTTTTGATGTTGATTGGGAATGGTTGTTAAAAGGAGAAATGGAAAATATACAGCAAACCATTTCTATTGATGTTGTGGATGCTGTTGCCTGTTGCGGGAACGGTCGGGTTAATTTTAACACCCACATTATTGGCCAACAGATGATGACTATGAGTGCGTTTCATCAAATCACATCGGTTAATCCTGAAAATATTAAAATTTTAAAAGTCGTTGGGGACAGTATGGAACCGACAATCAGTAACGGTGATTTTGTTTGGGTGGATATTTCCTGTCAAACACCGACCGGTGACGGTATTTACATGTTTTGTATCGGGGATATGTTGGTTGTTAAACGTGTTCAAATCAATCCGTTTAATAATTCTATTCAAATTTTATCCGATAATCCTAAATACCTGCCGATACAAACAGACAATTATCATGAAGTCAATGTTATCGGGCGTATTATTTCTTTTACAAAAATGATTGGATAACAAATGAAATGTCTATCTTATGAAAAAACGGCTCACTTTATTTTACTGTGTATTTATACGCTATGTCCCCCGTTTTATATGGCTGTATTAACATATTTTTTAAATATCTATCGTCATAATTCAACATTTTTATTGTCTGAAATCATTCCTGTTTTTTGGGGAACAATTTGGATTCCGGCGTGTTTCGCTTTGGGAATCAATTTTGTCTTGCGATTATCTCAAAAAATAACGCAACCCAACCAAAAACGCAAAGACTACCCGTTACTGTTTATTTTTATTTATGCCGTTTATTTTATGGTTTTAGGACAATTTGTTGCCGGTTATGATTGTTTGTATGCCGGAATCAGCGGGGTTGTTTTGGTGTTATTTGTTCGTCTTTTTCGAAAAGCCCAAGAACGATGTGTCGAATATTTACCTGTCGGAGAACGGGTTTATTTTTACATGATTGCTTTTTTATTTCCGATACTTGTTTTAATTGTTTCTGATGTTGTTTCTTACATGAAACATATGCCGTTTTATATGTCTGTTTTATTTGCTCCGATTGCTTATATCGGTGGGGTATTGGCTTTTTTAGGGGCTTGTTTTTATATGCGATGTTATTGTCTGCTGACACATACTTCTCTAAAAAAACATGTCTTAACATTAAGTCAAGCCATTTTAATTTTGTTAATCGGTTGTAATTTAATGTTTATGACAAGTATTATTTTCTTCGGCAATATTGATTTTTTAATTTGCCTGATTATGAGTTTATTATTATATGCCGTTGAATATTTGCATGAATCTAATCGATTACTATACAAAAAGAAAGTTATTTAATCCGTTGCTTGTTTTTTAAAAAACATAACCGTTTTTTGCGTTGACAATCGGCATTTAAAACGATTTGATGGCGTTGTTGTCTTTTTTGCAATTCACGATTATCAATCGTTCTTTCTTCATCATGTCTTCGCATTGAAATTTGCTGACCTAAAAATTGATGTTGCATATTCGGAACAAAAAAATGATTCATAATGACCTCCCTAAGCTTAACAACAAATCAAATACAATACATTCTTTGCCAAAAGATAATTTTTATACATTATAAGCAACAAAACATCTCTAATCGCTATCGAATTTTACCATCATTCATCTGTATATCTTCTTGTTTTTCTGAAACTTTTTGTGAGTTTTCGCCAAGTGTAGCTGGTACCCCTGTTTGTTCGGTTGACAAGGTTTCTTTACTGGCATCTTGACTGGATTTAGTGGTATCTTTGGGGTCAAATTGCTTACTGAAATTTTCCATTCCACCTGCTTTTGCAACAACGGCTGCGGCCTTTTCTTCGGCAGATAATTCCTTTGGTGGCTTAGGGGGAACCGGCGGTAAAACAGGTGGGGCCGATGGTTGCGGTTTGGGAGCTGCCATAGATAATGCAACCATCTGTGCGGTTTGGGCAATCAGTGCTTGTTGAGCCAACGCCTGTTGTGTTTGTTGAGCCATCTGTGTAGCTTGGTTTTGTTGAGCTAATGCCTGTTGTGCCTGTTGTGCTTGCTGTGCCATTTGTATTGCTTGTGCTTGTTGAGCCTGCATGACATCATTTTTTACCCGATTATCACGGGCTTCTTGAATTTGCTTCAAAAGAGATTGACCATCTTTCGACATTTTAATATGCGATAATGAAATATCTTCTTTTTGTTTATCCGATGAAGATGTTGTTTTCTGTTTTGGGTCAGGCATCGTGATAACCATTTTTTCCAATGCTTGCAAATTTGGGCGTTTCACTTGAGATACATCATCTGTTTTTTGACGAGAGGTTACCCGCCCATTCGAACGTTCAATGCTTAATTGTGCTTGAATATTTTGCGAACGAATTTGATCATGAATACGTTGTGCCAAATCTTTTTGCAACTGAACCGTATCTTTGTGGCGTTGTTCCTTTTGAGCCAATAAAAACGGACGCCGTTCCATTTGTTCTTCTTTTTGAAGTTTTTTATCGATTTTATCCGTGTTTAATAAACGCATATCAACCGTTTTACCACCGGATTTTTGTTCCCAAAATTTTTTAGCCTGTTCTTGTAATAAGACGTCTTTCTTAAAACTTTTAAAACCTAATCCGGCTAAAATATTGCTGATAACACTTGGTTTAGTGGAAATATCCCCATTTTTAATCATGGCTCCATGAGCCCCGTGAACCAAAAAATCAATAAATTGTTGCCATGGACTGCGTTGCGTTTTTTCCGGTCCTTTTGGCTGTTCTTTCATTTCCTTTTTAGGGGTGGGTTTTTGATTTTTTTCAAACGGATTATCATGTATCGGCTTAATGGGCGTGTCTAATTGTTGTAATTCGTTTTCATCTTCATCACCACCGGATGTTTCATCATCATCCGAAACCGTTCCCGTACCCGTTGTACCGTCATCATCATCGTCATCATCCGGATCTTCTTCGTCTAACAAATCATCTGTTTCCGGATCATCCGAATTTTTAATTTTATGTTTCCTTTTTTTCATATAAGGATCGAAAGCCATTCGAGGTCGTTCCATCCGTTTTTTTCGGGTTGATTGTGCAAGTGTCTCGTTTGGCATTGGTCTTGGTTTATCCATTCGTCCCCCTTTTATCATACATATATTTTATATTTTACATGAAAAATCATTCCTTGCAAACATTTTTTCAACAACAAAAAGAAAAAAAATAAACAGGCCGGTATAAATGATAAAATTAGTTGTTTGATGTGAAAAAAGATACTTGCTTTTTAATGGAAAATATGCCTAAATAATAATCGATTTTTGAAAATATGGGGTTGTCCCATATATGTATGAACTTGAAAAAAGGAGAAAACTATGACAGTTCGTGTTGCTATTAACGGTTTCGGTCGTATCGGTCGATTGGTTTACCGTGCATTTTTGGAATCTGGACGTAAAGATATTGATATTGTCGCCATCAACGATTTAGGGGATGCAAACGCCAATGCTTATCTTTTAAAATATGATTCTGTTCATCGTGCAACATCATTTGATGTTCGTGCCGAAGGGGAATACATTATTGCCGGTGATTACAAAACAAAAGTTATTGCTCAACGTGATCCGACACAATTACCATGGAAAGAAATGGACATTGATATTGTTATGGAATGTACAGGTATCTTTACAGCCAAAGAAAAAGCCATGGTTCACATTAACGCCGGTGCAAAACGGGTATTGGTTTCTGCTCCATCACAAGGTGCTGATAAAACAATCGTTTACGGTGTTAACCAAGATACATTAACAGCTGAAGATTTAGTTGTTTCAAACGCTTCATGTACAACAAACTGTTTGGCTCCGGTTGCTTATGTATTGGATAAAGAATTTGGTATTGAACAAGGTTTCATGACAACAATTCACTCATATACAAACGATCAAAAGATTTTAGACCAAGTTCACAAAGATTTATACCGTTCTCGTGCTGCTGCAATGAGCATGATTCCGACATCAACCGGTGCTGCTAAAGCCGTTGGTTTGGTTTTACCTCAATTAGCCGGTAAATTAGACGGTGTTTCCATTCGTGTTCCGACTCCGGATGTTTCCATTGTTGACGCTAACCTCATTTTGAAAAAAGCCGTCACCAAAGAAGAAGTCAACGCTGTTATGAAAAAATATGCCGAAACAGAATTAAAAGGCATTTTGGGTTACAATGAACAACCACTTGTTTCTATTGACTTCACACATAATCCGCATTCATCAACATTTGATGCAAACGGCACAAAAGTTATGGGTGGAACACAATTACGTGTTATGAGTTGGTATGACAATGAATGGGGCTTCTCCAATCGTATGTTAGATACAGCCGCTTATATGGGTTCACTCATTAAATAAGGCTGACATATGTCAGATAAAAAGGGGGGAAACAGCGTCTGTTGTGACACGTTCCCTCCTTATTTAATTAAACAGAATAAGGAATAAATATGACTTACAAAACATTAGATGATTTTGATTTTGACGGTAAAACAGTTTTTGTTCGTGCTGACTTAAACGTCCCGACAAAAGACGGACAAATTACGGACACGACCCGTATTGACCGTTTTGTTCCCACATTAAAAGAATTAGTTGAAAAAGGGGCAAAAGTTGTTGTTGCTTCTCACTTTGGTCGTCCGAAAGGAAAAGTTAATCCGGAATATTCCATGTCATTTTTGGCTGATGCTTTAGCAAAAGCCAGTGGTTTAAATGTTACTTTTTCAGAAGATTGTATCGGCGACAAACGTGATATGTTAGTTCGAGGCATGCAAAAAGGAGATGTTTTATTATTAGAAAATTTGCGTTTCCATGAAGGCGAAGAAAAGAATAGCAAAGAATTTTCTGAAGAATTGGCCAGTGGCATTGATATTTACATTAACGATGCTTTTTCAACAGCTCATCGGGCTCATGCTTCAACGGAAGGCATGGCTCACTTATTGCCACGAGGAGCAGGTCGTTTAATGCAGGAAGAATTGCAAGCACTCGATAAAGCACTCGGTAATCCGGAACATCCGGCTGTCGCCATTGTCGGTGGTTCAAAAGTATCAACAAAGCTGGATTTGTTATCTAATTTAGTTAAAAAAGTTGATTTCTTATGTATCGGGGGCGGTATGGCTCATACATTCTTGGCTGCCAAAGGAATTGAAATGGGCGAAGGGTCTTTGGTCGAACCGTCCATGATTGATACGGCAAAATCTATTTTAGCCAATGCCGGACAATGCACGATTGTTTTACCGGTTGATTTAACATGGGCTGTTCAATTCGGTGAAGGTCAAACACCTCATGTATCAGATGCCGATAAGGTACCTGCCGGTAAAGTATTATTAGATATCGGACCTAAATCCGTTGAAGAATTTGTCCGTGTTTTATCAAATTGTAAAACATTGATTTGGAATGGACCGGTCGGTGCTTTTGAAATCAAACCATTCGACAAAGGAACGAACGAAATTGCACAAGCCGTTGCTCAATTAACCAAAGATGGTTTGACATCCGTTGCCGGTGGTGGTGATACTGTTTCAGCATTAAAGAAAGCCGGTATTGCTGATTCATTAACGTACGTTTCAGCCGCCGGTGGGGCATTTCTTGAATGGATGGAAGGTAAATCTTTACCGGGTGTTGCTATTTTAGGCTAATCCACAAAAGCCTGTTTGAATATCCGTCTTGATATGAATAATTTCTGACAGACTTTTATAAATATAAAAACGACAGATAATTTATCTGTCGTTTTTTTTACCATAGACTATCTGCTATTCTTCCAAACATCGAACATGGGTTGTATTCGGATAATACCCTTCTTCACAAGGAACACATTGTCCGTCTTTGGCAATCGTATTATCTGTACAAGCTATACATCCGTCATTTGTATCATTAGGAACCTGCCCGTCTGAACACGTGACACACCCTGTTTCTGTTTCATAATCCGTTGTTGCACAACAATATTTTGTTCCACCGGTAGAACAAGAACAACTGCTTGTAATTAACTGACCAAAAGTACAGGGTGCTAAATTACCTCGAACCAACGAACACCCTTTTCGATAATAACAATCTGAGTTAGGGTCAAGTGATTGAAAAGCCCGTCCGGATACCCCATCAGAGGCATTAACCTTACAATGTTCCGGCACATTTTTTAACCAAGTACGATATGTAAATTGATAATCTCCTGCTGTAACGGATGTCCCTCCATCACAATTGGTACCGTAACACGCTGTTCCATCAGTTGTCCATGTGGTTTCAGGACATTTTGTACATTGACCGTTCAAATAATAATATGATACAGCACAAGGAGCAACACATCTATCTTCTTCTTCAATCCAACTGGAATGAAAAGCACAAGCACATATACCAAGGTCAAGATATTTATCTCCGGAACCTCCCCAACCGTTACCGGCACCGCCACAACCAGAGCAAACAAATTGTCCCCCGTCTTTACGCAATACTTCAAATTTGTCGCAATATGTAGCAGTACTTGGATTATAAAATCGTGGACGATTATCGGACGTATCCCGTCTGTTAAATCCACAATACCAAACTGTTTCATCAACAGAATCAATATTTAAACCTAATGTATCATCAGAACCCCACATAGATTGTGCAAATGCTTTTGTTACCTGATAACATTTGATACATCCGCCATCTCCCTTCGAATAATAATCCCGAGAGGTATCACAAACACATTTATCATTAACTGAATCAGCTTTGTAACCGGCTGATGTATCACATTGGCAAATATTGGTTGTTAAATCTCGAACACCGGTCAATCCCGTATTACTGGGACACACTTCTTGACAAACACCATTGATAACGTCTTTATTTATGGGACAATTGCATGTTTCCGTTTCAAAACCAATTGGGGCTGATAGCGGACATTGACACGCATTTTCACGCCATTCCTTCGGCGAATCACACGGTTCACAATTATTTCCATACAAACCGAACGGACATTCGCATTTTTGCGTCACGTTATCCCAAACTGTTTGTGGTTCATGACAAACAACACAAGATTGAGTTGACGCTTGCCAATGGGCATTTTCTTCCGGATTACATTTTAAACAACTATTCGTTAAGTCATCATAATAAGGCATATCAGCAGGACACTCTGCCGGCAATAATCCGGAACTTGGAACATTTCCTTCGCCTTTAACCCTTATTTTTCGGATAAAAGAAATAGTTATTTCATTACTCGGACTCGGGTTTGTTAATCCGGAATCGTCAAAAACCTCATAACTGTCTTCTTTCATACCGGCATAAAGCCAACTGCCCAAACTTTGGTCAGTTTCAATCTGTTCATCTGGTGAAATCATAATATCCATTTTGGCAAAATTATCTTTACGGGCATAAATGGCCTGCTGTAAATTTGATGACATATTTTTTAGAATTATTTTGTGAATACGATAAGAGGCATATTCATAAAGTTCATTTCTTACATCTTGAATTTCAACTTGTATTTCATATGTTTTTAAGGCTGTTTTATTTAAAAATTTTTTTAAACTATCTAATGTTCTAACTTGACGTGATGTCATTAACACTTTAGCTTGAGCAGCCGCATCTTGAATTTCTCCTGCTTGATACGTTGTCATAACATAGCGAAAAGCCAATATACCACCTACTGACAAAAATCCCATCAGCATTAAAACGCCCAGCATTTCCACCATACTGCGTCCTGTTTCAGCATTTTTTTGTTTAAAATATCCGTTAAAAAAAGAATTTAAAAATTTCATAAAGCCCTCTTAACAAAAGTTAACAAAATCAGACGGTTATTTTTCAAAAATATGTCAAAAAAACGTCCCTTTTTTGAACGCTTTTTTTTGGCAGGGGTTACACTTTTTTAAAAACAAAAAAATAATGAAAAATCAAATAATTACAAATTTTAGTTGACAACGAAATAAATCTAAAATATTATGTCAAAAAAAGGGACGTTTTTTTGACACATTTTTGAAAAATAACTGTCTGATTTTGTTAACTTTTGTAGTGAGGACTCTATGAAAATTTTAAACGCTTTTTTTTACGGATATTTTAAACAAAAAACAGCCGAAACAGGTCGCAGTATGGTGGAAATCTTGGGCGTTTTGGCAGTTATCGGCGTTCTTTCAATTGGTGGGATTTACGGTTATGCCTATGCCATGAAAAAATACACGGCTAACTTATTGGTACAAGAAGCACATCTAGCATGGGCAAACAACCAAGGCAATCCGGAAGCAACGGAAACGAACTGGATTCCCGTTAATTTTACACCAAAAAGCTGGTACAACATGTTAACCGGAAAAGATGATGACGTAGACACCTTTGTTTT
>JAFTSJ010000017.1 GCA_017467335.1 Alphaproteobacteria bacterium | reverse complement strand
TTTGATTTTTCATTATTTTTTTGTTTTTAAAAAAGTGTAACCCCTGCCAAAAAAAAGCGTTCAAAAAAGGGACGTTTTTTTGACACATTTTCAGAAGATAACACATTGATTTAGTTATCTTTTTATTTTTGCTGTTTGGAAAAATTTCAAACGGTTTTTTGACGTTTTTTTTAAGATAGTCAAAGGTATATTTTTCGATTCGTTGGGGGATAAGTTTCATATGTATCAATCGGATTATTGTCATTTAAATACATCGTTGTTATAATCCTTGTTCTTTTTGATTTAAAATGATACCCCCTGCGTTAGCAGAGGGTCATTCATTTTTTAACATAGAATCTTTAATCGAAATCCGTTTTATTTGATACAGTAAAAAGATTCTCCGTCTTGTAATACTTGACGATTACACCCTTCTGCCGTACAAAGATTTTTGGCAGATGTTGAACCAACGATTTCTATATCTTCAGAAACAGAACAACTGGTACTTAAACCATTTTTATTGATAAAATATCCCCTGTTAGGTTTCATAGAACAATACCAAATCGTTTTGTTATCAACAATTTCTGAAAACGCAACTCGTTGACAGGCTTCACATTGTTGATGAAAAATCGTTTCTTCCCCTATTTCTTGTTTGCTGTTATTGCTGGTACATGATTGACAAGCACCATTATCGGCTCGTTGCCATTCAAAACCCATTGAACAATTGTTTGGAACGCAATATGTTATTCCCGTTGATTTTTGTGTCATTAACTGTCGATTTTCACAGGATTGGCACAAATATTCTTTCCCGTTGTAAACACTTGAAATGTTACGGTTGTATGTGTTTTCACATTTTGTGCACCCATAGTTTTTATTTAAAAATTCAACCGTATTTTCACATTGTCCCAAGTGACACATCGGATCAGCAAAACGTCTTTTGTGACAACTTTTGCATTGGGCTAATGTCGTTTCAACCGAACGGGTTTCATCACAACGATAACAGCCGGAATGATACCACTCTTGTACATATCCGCCCCCTTTTTCAGGGTGATCATCATATTCGCCGTCTAACCATTTTTGAGCGTATGCTTTTAAATCCGGATCTAAATTATCGGTTAAAACATATTGTTCAGAACTATTACAAATACCGGCTACTCCCGGTTGAATGGGGAAACAATATGATTTTTCTGTAATAAAAATACGATTATTACATCTTAAACAATCTTCTTTGCTGATAGGCGTATGTAAACCCTTGTTGTTACATGAGGTACATTCACCAAAAGAATTTCTGAAATACTTAACATTATTTTTATCTGGACATGGTATTTTTCCAACACATCGACCATTATATTGATATCTGGGGTACACCGTATCCTTACATGGATTATCACAATGTTCGGCATCTAAATATTCATTACCATATCGACCGTCATCGTCATTGCAAGCATGACAAACCCCAAATTCATTTTGCCATTGTTGTGGCGGACATATCTTATAACACAATGTTTTTGTTACAACGCCATCAGCATTTTTTTTCTGATGAACCCATTTTGTTTGTGTTGAACCGGAAGCACTATACTGATTTGTTTCATCTTTTTTGCAATTATTCGTGCAACCGGAAACCTCGTCAGATTCGATTTCTGTCCACCCATCCGTACATGGAACACATTTGCCTTTAACATTGAGAATTTGACCAATATCACATCCCCCTTTCTTTGGAAGACAATAATTATGCGCATTGATTCTCCGACCACAATTCAAACACAACGTTTTTAATGTTTCGTTTGTACCGATGTAATTGTTTTCTGTTTTTGAATCACAGGGAAAACACTCGCCCGCTTCATTTTGCCATTGACGAGTACAATTATCCGAATCAGGAGAATCAGAACAAATCGTTATTTGTTCCTGAGCATTATTCGGTTGTTCACACAGTGGATAACAATAAGATCCTGATATATATCTTTTGGTATAAGTCGATCCTATTCTTTCCGGACAAGATGTACAAGATGAAAACATTTTTAAAGATGAATCAGATAACATCCAAACACGACTATCTCGTTTTTCAGTACAATCAAAACAATGAGGTCCATTATCTTGGGTGCCTTTAAACTGATTCGTTTGGCAATCAACATCAATAGAACACCACGTTGTCAACCATCCGTTATTGTATGTAAACCGTTTAGGGTCGCAGGCTTTACATTGTTTAATGCCCACTGGGTCATTATATACAATACGATGTGTTTGCATGTTTTTTGTATTATCGGCATTAAAACAATCAACACAACCACCGGATTGTAATTGATAATTAACACCGGTTACGCAACCGACACTACAATATGTAACACCGTTTTTATTTTGAATAATTTGATGATTGGTACACGCTTCACATTGTTCAAGGCCCGTTAATTCATCTTTAATGTTTAATTCTTCAAATTCAAATACATTTTCATCAATAATAATACTTCCCGAATCTGTACAGGGTATGCAAAAACCATTTTTAGAACGAAAAGAAACACCTATATCACAAGTATCGGGAGGAACAACGCATGTGTTATTCAAATCATTACAAATTTTACCTTTTTCACAATGATCATTTGTAACGCATTCAACGCATTTCCCTCCCTCTCCATCATCTAAGCAATGAGGTGTGTCATCTAATGTATAACATTTATCACGGCATGTCATATTGTTATCACAGGTATAAGGGGCACACAAGCCTGTACAATCGCTTTCTTCCACACAATGCTGGTTGTTTAAATCTTGACTTTCCGAATCTATAAATGATGTGAAAACGATGGTATTATCCGTTTCATCTTCTCCACAAATGGATGCATTACCGGTATATTTGACTAAATCTCCCTCTCCTTGGGCAACTTGCACAAATTGAATCCCTTTAACAATACCGTTTAAGTTCATATTAACCACATTTTTACACACACGGGAAGACACACCTTCAACATAGGTTTTAAACGCAATGTCCGGATGAGATGTCATATAAATCGGGTACCCTGTGCCTGTCATATCGGGAAATTCGTCAAAATCCGTGCCATCCTCACTGGGGTCAGGAAGCGGTTGTTCTTGATATTTATGCCAAACATCATTGGCACGCAGATTGACTTCATAGATAATATCGTTTGCTCGATATTTATCCATCGCAAAGGTATAACCGTAAATCCCGCCGATTGAAAGAACACCGATAACTGCTAAAACGCCCAGTATTTCCACCATACTGCGTCCGGTTTCAGCATTTTTTTGTTTAAAATATCCGTTACAAAAAGAGTTTAAAATTTTCATAGAGCCCTCACTACAAAATTTAACAAAATCAGACACTTATTTTTCAAAAATGTGTCAAAAAAACGTCCCTTTTTTGAACGCTTTTTTTTG
>JAFTSJ010000016.1 GCA_017467335.1 Alphaproteobacteria bacterium | reverse complement strand
AACAAATTTGCGATTTAGCGAATCACAAATGCGTGGATATTCCTAAAACGTGCGGTGAAGGAGGGAACTTTGGAAAAGAATATCGGGCAGCAAATGGATCGTGTGTCAGTTGTGATTATATGAGCGAAATTATCATCATGAACTCGGATGATAATGACGGTATTTTTGAAAAAACAGTTGGGGATGTTACTATTGCAGATACACATAGCGGAATAGAAATGTGTCAAGCGTGTGCTTCGATTCAACACCGGATTGAAGAAGCCGGTCGAGATGATAATATTAAAACCTATTGTGCTACCGGTTGTGTCAGAGGCAATAGTTTTATGAGTAAAGATAAAGGCTGTATTCCGTGTGATTCTATGACAGAAACAAATATTCCGGGGGATGATCAATCTCTCCTTCAGTGTACATCTTGTCCGAATCGGGTATGGTATCAATCGTGGTCCGGTCAACCTTATAAATGTATTTTACGAGATTGTCCGGATGGTTATTTTAAAAGAGATACGGGCTTTTGTGAACCTTGTAGTCGAAGAATAAATGGTGACTTTTATTCTGCAAATCTGGGTGATCCCGGTCATGTGTCGTCTGTCGGCAAATTAACCGAAGAGTGGGCAGAAGAATGTCGTCAATGTGGTTCAGATAAAAGCGGTAAATATAAAACAGACCGTCACCCTGTCAAATCCGAAAAATCGACATACTGTGTTCGCAAATGTGGTGAAAATCAATTTCAAGATTTTAGCGGAAAATGCTACGATTGTACGACAGATGAAAGTCCCAGTTTTGAATTGAATGGGACACTTCAAACACGAGAGTATTTATTTAATCTTTGTACCTCTTGCACAACCGCAAAACGGGAAGTTAAAGGAGCCAATTGTGTTAAGGTAAGAACAGAGGAATGTGTTGATGATGAAGAAACGGGTATGAAATATTTTAAAGGCAGTGATTATAAATGTTATCCATGTAATCAACCGAGGTTTATCTATACTGATACGTCAGAAGCTTGTACAGGTCATTGTGGCGACCAGCGTTTCTTTGATACGCAATTAAAAAAATGTTATTTTAATTGCGGTAAAGATTATGTGATGAAGTATAGTGGATCGTGTGTTCATTGTTCGGATGTAGGCGATGGTATAGATATTGGCTATTTTACAGCTCAAAATGATGATATAGACAATATTTGTAAAACGTCATGTAATGGAATTAACACAGTATTTTTGACTGTCAACAAGGATCGCAGAGGATGTGGACCTATTAACTGTGATACGGGTAAACTGCATGCAATGTCCAATAAGGATTGGTCAAAAATTTGTTATTCATGTCCAACAATTGATACAAAAACACTTCACATAAATAGAGATTTATATCAGCAAGAATGTGAAGCCTGCGGTCATCATGCATTCATCAATAAATACTGTGTTTACATAAATCCCGGTCAATCAGGTATATGCAACAATGATAGTCCTGATACGACTAAATGGTCGAATTATACAGCCGGTATCGGCGTCCTTTATCGGGATAATACAGGTGTTTGTCGTCGTTGTGATGATCAAAACAATTCTTATGCTTCAACACAAGCAGAATGCGAAAGTTGTGTTGTAAACGGTATTCAAATTCGCCGTTGGGTTGGAGGCAGTTGTATCTATGGCGGATGTAGTGAAGGCGATACATTCGGAACAGCAAATGGGTGTACCAGTTGTACCACAAGTGCCATCAAAGTTGCCACAACGGGACAAGATGCCGATTTGCTTTGTAATGCGTGTCATCGGCGAATTATGACAGATGTGAATGAAACAAAATATTGTGTTCAAAAATGTGATTTGGATGAATGGCAAGATATTAACGGCGACTGTTGGGGCGCAGAAACAGATGTCGGCAATAATGAAATCGGTACGGATGAATTATCGGCTCAATTATGCCGAAATGTATCACGAACACCCAATAAAGATGGTGAAACAGGACGGGTGTATTGTCAGCAATAACAAATAATTGATTGCAAGCGTATAATATGAAAAACAGTTCGTTACCTTTTTGATTGATTAAACAGGTTGTTTAGAAACATTTATTATATCCTGTTTATTTAAATTGACAAATCTTGTTTCAGAATGTACAATGGAAACGTATTTTTTCTGTATATGAGGTCATTTTATGTTAATTTCAAAAGAAGAAAAAAAACAATATCGTTCTAATGTCGGTTTAATGATTATCAATAAAAAAGGTCAAGTATGGGTTGGAACCCGGGCTGATAAAAATGAATTACACTCTATTTCCGGAAAACATTATTACGAACAAATGCCCCAAGGTGGTATTGATATTGATGAAACGCCTTTAGAAGCTGCTTATCGTGAACTAAAAGAAGAAACGGGGTTAACCAAGGATAAAGTTCAATTATTGTGTCAATCAAAGGAATGGTATGCTTATCAATTTCCGAAGCCAGTTATGTTTTCGCAACGAAAATATATCGGTCAGTGTCAAAAATGGTTTTTGTTTTTATACGAAGGAATGGGTGAAGATTTTAATTTAAGAACTCATCCGGAAGAAATAGAATTTATTTCGTATCAATGGTATGAACCTGATGTAATGATGAAAAAAGTTGTTCCTTTTAAACGAGATGTTTATGCTTGTGTAATCAAAGAATTTTTGCCGATGATACAGGAAATTATACAAAAATATAAATAATTGTTAATCATTTTCTTTTGTGTTGACGAGTGAATATTCTTGTGGTAAACATCAATAAAATATCTTATTAAAAATGCACAAATCATAAGTGAAAGGTTTTTTTATGAAATTAACTGCTTTGTTATTGGGAACTGTTTTTTTATTTTCTGCCGGTTGTGCCTCAGCCGATTCGCAAAAGAAAAATCTGATTGAGCAGGATAATCCATACGTCCTCATGGAATTGTTTGGAGCGGCTTTTCAATCCATTAAATCGGACTATGTTGAAGAAACAACAGATAGGGAATTGGTTGAAAGTGCTATTAACGGGATGTTGTCTTCATTAGATCCACATTCCGGTTTTATGAATCAGTCTGATTTTGAAGATTTAGAAAATCAGACACGGGGGGAATTTGGTGGATTGGGTATGGAAGTTTCATCAGAAAATGGTCTTGTTCGAGTGACTTCTCCGATTGATGATACCCCCGCTTTTCGGGCCGGTATAGAAGCAGGGGATTATATTACTCATATTGACGGTGAATCCATTATGGGACTTTCTTTGACGGAAGCAGTTAAAAAAATGCGTGGTGAACCGGGAACAAAAGTAACATTAACAATTTCTCGAAAAGATAAAGAACCGTTTGATGTTAAAATGACACGAGATGTTATTCAAGTTCAACCTGTTAAGTTCGAAGCCAAAGATAATATTGGTTATATTCGTATCATTTCGTTTAGTGACCATACAACAGAAAAATTACAAGAAGCCATTGAAAAATTAAATCAGGAAATTGGTCAGGATAAAATTATTGGTTATGTGCTTGATGTTCGAAATAATCCCGGTGGTTTGTTGACGGAAGCCGTTGGTGTTGCGGATACATTTTTATCTGAAGGAGAAATTGTTTCCACTCGTTCCCGTAACCCAGAAGAAGCTATGCATTTTACGGCAAAGAAAGGTGATTTGGCTCAACAAAAACCGATTGTTGTTTTAATTAACGAAGGGTCTGCTTCTGCGTCAGAAATCGTTGCTGGAGCCTTAAAAGATCATCATCGGGCATTGATTGTCGGATTAAAATCTTTTGGAAAAGGATCTGTTCAAACGTTAAGACCAATCCCCGGTTTTGGTGGTATAAAAATGACGACTGCTCGTTATTATACACCTTCAGGATTATCGATTCAAGCAAAGGGAATTGAACCGGATGTGGTGATTCCTCGTGCTAAAATTGAAGAATTGCCTGTAATTAAAGGGTTTGGTGAAGGCGATTTGCCCAAAGCAATTGCAGCTGAAGAAGGTAAAAAAGCCAAGGATGTAAAAAAGAAAAAGAAAAAGGAAGATGAATCTTCTAAAAAAGGTATTCAATCTGATGAAAAAGATGATTCTAAAAAAGTAGATTATCAATTAGAACGGGCAATGGATATTTTACGTGGTATTGCTATATATCAAAAGCAATAAAAGTATAATCAAAATGAATACCCCCTTGTGTATGCAGGGGGGTATCATTATGCTCATTCAATTATGTATAACGTTTATACAGAAACAGTTTTGTTTTATGTGATAAAAAGGTGTCGTTATGCGTTTGATAAAGCCTCTAAAAATTTTTTAAAAAATTGGTGCGTTTTTTCATTTTTCGGTAAACCGTTTGCATTGAAAAAGTCCGGCGTCCATGTTAGGCACATTTCCGGTTGAGGTATCATAATTCCTTGTATCGCAGGGATAATAGACCGTAAGTGCACTTGTGCGGCTGCAGTGCCGACAGGACTGGGAGCAATACCGGCAATTGCCACTTTTTTATTGATAAAAACACCTTCTTGATAAGGTCGAGAAGCCCAATCCAAAGCATTTTTCAGAACGCCGGTAATAGAACGATTATATTCCGGTGTCATAATCAATATTATATCACTTTGTTCGATTTCTTGACGAAAACGCAGAACGGAAGAAGGAACATTTTTTTCTAAATCTTCTGAAAAAAGCGGTAAGTCAGAAATGGAAATAAATGAAAAATCCAAATTCGGATGACCGATTTTGATAAATGCTTCCGCTGTTTTTCGATTGATTGAATTTGAATGCAAACTACCGACTAATATGCCTATTTTTTTCATGTTTTTCTCCTCTTATATTTAAAATAAAAATAAGTCGTTTTCTTGTCAAGTACCTCTTATCAAAATGTCATACGGGAATAGTTGTATTCAGCATACAAAAAACGGCTACTGAACAGATGAGTAGCCGTTTATCGTTAACTTAATTTTCCTCAATAATATCGTCTTGGTGTTCAGATATAAACTTTTCTAACCAATGAATATTATATTCTCCATCTAAAAATTCCGGATTGGTAATAATACATTGATGAAGGGGAATTGTTGTTGAAATTCCTTCAATAACAAATTCTTCTAATGCACGTCTTAACCGCATCATGGCCCCATTTCGGGTTCGTCCGTGGACAATCAATTTAGCAACCATACTGTCATAACAAGATGGAACTTTATAACCGGCATACATTCCTGAATCAACACGGACTTCTAAACCACCTGGTGTATGCCATGCACCGATTTTTCCGGGACACGGGATAAATGTCTTCGGATTTTCCGCATTGATACGACATTCAATAGCATGTCCTGCAAAAACAATGTCCTTCTGTGTATAACCCAAAGGTGCTCCGGCAGAAACCCGTAACTGGTCACGTACAATATCAACACCGGTTACCATTTCTGAAATCGGGTGTTCAACTTGTACCCGTGTGTTCATTTCAAGGAAATAAAAACGACCGTTTTCATACAAAAATTCAATTGTGCCAACATTTGAATAACCTAATTTTTTCATAGCACTGGCTGCAATTTCTCCAATTTCTCGGCGTTGCTTTGAATTAAGAGCCGGTGAAGGCGTTTCTTCCAATACTTTTTGATGATTGCGTTGTAAAGAACAATCCCGTTCACCTAAATGAACAATATTACCATAATTATCAGCAATGATTTGAACTTCAATATGACGAGGTGTTTGTAAATATTTTTCAATATAAACAACATCACTTGAAAAAGAATTACGTGCTTCATTTTTAGCTAACGTAAAGGCATCTGCCATTTCCGTTGCATTATGAGCTACTTTCATGCCTTTTCCACCACCACCGGCTGCCGCTTTAACAATAACGGGATAACCGATTTTTTCACCCCACATTAACGCTTCATCAACTGTTTTGACATCGCCATCTGAACCGGGGACAACCGGCAGACCAGATTCAATGGCTGCCTTTTTGGCTGTTACCTTATCTCCCATCAAACGAATCATGTGCGGTTTCGGGCCGATAAAAACCATATTATGTGCTTCCACCATATCGGCAAAGTCAGCATTTTCAGATAAAAAACCATATCCGGGATGAATAGCGTCTGCTCCGGTCATCATAGCGGCCGAAATAATGGCAGCTTTATTTAAGTACGAATCTTTTGCGGAAGCCGGCCCGATACAAACGGCTTCATCAGCCAATTTAACGTGCATTGCATCAGCATCAGCCGTTGAATGTACAGCCACCGTTTTTATGCCCATTTCACGACAAGCACGATGAATACGTAAGGCGATTTCGCCACGATTGGCAATTAAAACTTTTTCAAACATGATTATTCCAAAGAAAATAAAGGTTGATTATATTCAACAGGGCTACCGGATTCAACCAGTACAGCACTGATTTTACCGCTTTTTGTTGCCTTAATCGGATTAAATGTTTTCATGGCTTCAATCAAACAAATTGTTTGACCGACAGATACATTATCTCCCACCTTAACAAAATCAGGCGATGACGGATCTTTGGCCAAATATACAATACCGACCATTGGAGAAACAAGATGATTGTCTGTTTTTACAACAGCTTTGTCTTCATGAACGACAGGAACCGGATTATTCGCCGTTACAGCAGGTAAAGCTGGTTGTGGAATTGTTGCAATTTCTTGTTTCGGTCCGACAACCCTAATATGAACACCGTTTGCTTCATAATCAATTTCAGATAAATTATTTTCGTGCAATAATTCAGCTAATTCTTTGATTGCTTGTTTTTGTTCTTTTTCCATAATACCTTCCTTTAACAAATAAAATCTTTTTCTCTTTTAGCGTATTTAAAACGAAAAAGCAAGTGCAAAAAAAGAAACTTTTGTGACGAGTGTATGGTCCTTCTTATCAGAAATTTTGACGGGACATATCAAAAACACTTGATTTTCTGATGTTGTAATTATCGTAAAAATAGCGGCGAGCTTTTAATTCATATTGATAAATACTTTCTCGAACATCAGATGGTTCAGAAAATCTATTTTGAAAAGGGACTTCCGGTGATTCGGGATAATAGCACATAATAGCGTGCAAATCTTTACCTGTTCCGGCAATATATTTTTGAATGGAACGCATATCTTCCAATATAATATCTGCCTTGGGATTATTTTGATGGTGTTTTGCGAATCGTTTACATCCTTCTTCAATGATTTCTTGAGGAGATTGTTGCGGATAGTTACGTATCAGATGAGCGATAATATTCAACATATCCGTACATTCGGCTTTGTATGCTGCACGATTATGGGAGGCACGTTGCGTTATGGCATTTAATTTTTTGCGTTCTGCTTGAACTTTTGTCACATAATCACCGACCGCTTTTCCGATAGCCGTTGATTCTTTCCCATAATTTTGAATTTTGTATGATATATAACCGGCTCCTGTTAATCCTAAAGCAATAAAACTTGTCAAAGCATATAATACTTTGCGTTTGAATGAGGGCGTTTTTTTTTCTTGCTGATTATCAATTTGTTCTTGATTTTCCATTTTATATATTCCTAAATGCGTGAATTTCCAGAAAAAATATTATTAAGTTGATCAACAGTTTCGGTGTTAACGATAATAGCGTTATTAGCAAGGGAATTTCCACCGTTTGTATTACCATCATTCGTTGTTCCCGTTATTTCATCAATCTGGTCTTCTAGTTTTGTAATTTGAGATTTTAAATCGGCATTTTGATCTTTCACTTCTTTTCGTTGATCTTTGTAATCTTTATATTTTGTGTATGCGTAATAACCAAAACCGAGTGTTGCAACAATAAACACAAGAAGTTTCCAATTATTTATGAACCAATTGCCTTCTTCTTGTTGTTGTGTTGCTTCATGGTTTGCATGAGCCACGGTGTTGGTTTGCTCGTTTGGTGAAGGCGTAGGATTCGATTTAGATGGCATGCCTCCCATTGAAGGATGAGAGGCAAGTGCTTTTGCCACATCTTGAGGTGAAACGGGGACAGGGCCACCTGTCTGGGGATTGGGGGAAGTAGAACTGCCGGAACCGGGCACGGAAGCAGCTCCATCAAATGTACTTGTCATATTTTTGCCTTCCTATACAGTTTATATTGATATGTTAGATATAATAACACAAATTCGGTATAAAATCAACATTATTTTTTACTTGCATAGATGACAAAAATATGTTAGAATAATACAAACTGTTAATCAAAGGAGGATAAAATGACAGGTAGTGCGTTAGAGGAAAGCTTGAAGAGTCTGAGTCCGGAAGCTCGCAAAGAATTGGCTCAACTTCGTTCAGCACCAGCATCGAAACAAACAGTACAACAAATCACGTCGTACAATCTGACAAAACAGGAAGCGATTCAGGTACTGGAAGATGAAAAAACTGTGAATGAGGCAATACAAGCTGGGGAATCTTTTGAAAAGGCAACTGAGGGTATGACGGATGAAGAAAAAAATATTATCGGAGCTCGTCAGTTTTACAATGAGTGTGATAAAAATGGATTAAAGGCGATGCTAAAAGCATGGTGCGGTGGTTATGGTCCGGCCTTGCAGACTCAAACGCTTGCCTCAATGGCAGCAGATATGGTTGGTAATTCCATGCCGGGATTGATGGGGGCCATTTTAACATTTGCTGGTAAAACGGGGTTAACAGATGGGGCTCTCAGTCGCTATTTTACCGGTGCTGAAGAAGCAGATAAAGCAGCTGAAAATCTTAAAAAAACGGCTGAAGGTCCTGAAACAACGGAAACGCAGAAGGAAGCTTGTTCTTCTGTTGCTCATACGTTAGGTCAACATTCACATAGTTCTCAACAAGCTCCCGTATTACCATCCCAAAATGGTCGTGCTTAAATATATGTGATTATGTCATATCCCAAAGGCAGAGTGCTGTCTTTGGGATTTTTTATTGTGAACGGTGTGTTTCTAAGGTGTTAATTGTTAAAATACTCCTTTTTTATCTTACCGAACCCCCTTTCTTGTTATATTGTTCTTTTTCAATCATGCTGAACACCACCCCTACTGTCATGCTGAATTTATTTCAGCATCTTATCGAGTCGTAGCAGGGTGCTTTATTGTCAAAAGACCCTGAACCAAGTTCAGGGTGACGGTGGGGTGGATAGAGTGCCGTATCGTTAAAAGCTCCCTCACTTTCCGTCCTGCTGAACACCACCTCCTACCGTCATGCTGAACTTGGTTCAGCATCTCATTGAGTCGTAATAAAGCATTCAGAACAACACAGGATTCTGATAAATTCACAAAAACGAATCGAAAAATAGACCTTTAACTAACCTTAAAAAAACATCAAAAAAACCGTTTGAAATTTTTTAAAACGGGAAAAATAAAAAATAAATCAAATCAATATATTAACTTGAAAAAATATGTCAAAAAAACGTCCCTTTTTTTGACATAATATTTTAGATTTATTCAGTTGTCAATTAAAATTTGTAATTATTTGATTTTTCATGATTTTTTTGTTTTTAAAAAAGTGTAACCCCTGCCAAAAAAAAGCGTTCAAAAAAGGGACGTTTTTTTGACATATTTTTAAAAAATAACCGTCTGATTTTGTTAACTTTTGTTGCGAGGGCTTTATGAAAATTTTAAACTCTTTTTTTAACGGATATTTTAAACAAAAAAATGCTGAAACAGGACGCAGTATAGTGGAAATCTTGGGCGTTTTGGCAATTATCGGTGTTCTTTCAATCGGTGGGATTTATGGTTACACCTTTGCGATGGATAAATATCGGGCAAACGATATTGTGTATGAAGTAAACCTACGTGCGACTGATGTTTGGCATAAATATCAGGAAATGCCTTTACTCGAACCGAGTGAAGACGGAACGGATTTTGATGAATTTCCGGATACAACGGGAACGGGTTATCCGATTTATATGGCCTCTCACCCTGATGTTGCTTTTAAAACATATGTTGAAGGTGTTTCTTCCCGTGTGTGTAAAAATGTTGTGAACATGAACTTAAACGGTGTTGTAAAAGGCATACAATTTGTACAGGTTGCCCAAGGGGACGGGGATTTAGTCAAATACACAGGCTCAGCCTCCATTTGTGGGGAAGATGAAACGGATAATATAATCGTTTTTACGTCGTTTGTTGATTCGGATACAGAAAAATCAGATGATAATCAAAATCAACATTGTGTTGAAGAAGAAGATTGTGCTGGTTTATGTTCTCCTTATACCTGCGATAACAATATGACATGTCGTGATAAATGTTATGGTCTTGATGATACACCATATTGCTATGATGATGGAGCAGACGGACAATGTGTTGCTTGTACCAAAAATGAACATTGTGCTGATTATGGGGATAATTACGTTTGTAATACAGCAGAGCATACGTGTCAACCCGTTCGACAATGTGTTGCAGGAGAATATCGTGCGAAAAGTGGTGCGTGTATTCCGTGCAGTGATATTAACGCTGTTGAAATCAGTTTAGAAAAGTACAGTAATTTGTCGTTAAGCATTGAAGATGATACCACGGGTCAGGAACAATGTAACGCATGTAATAATACGCATACGGTTACGATTGATGAAGCCAATAATACAGCTTATTGTGCTGTTGCATGTATTCGGGGTGTAACTTATGAATCGTTGAATGAAGGATGTATTCCGTGTCGTAAAGCTGATGGAACACCCAATGATACGGTTCATAGAATTCCGATGACAACAAAGGCACATGATTTATGTGAAGCTTGTGGGTTAATATGGTGGCGATACTACTATCAACGTGAACAGTGTGATTTCATGACCGAAACGTGCCCTGAAGGAACATTTGCTGTTTTTGGTGATACAAGTAATCCCCGTTGTGAGCCTTGTACGAATCCAAATCGTGTTACTGTAATTGCTTGGTATGCAAGAGGCCATTTGGGTTCTTCAGTTTGGACAACAGATAAAATTAAGGCATCATGTACATCTTGTCCGGAAAGAACAAAAGATGGGGTTTGGGCAAAACGTGAAGTTGTCTATGAAAATGTGAATGGTAGTCCATGGCATTGTATTCCTATTTGCGAACAGCCTGATGAAAATGAATCCATTACTGCCTGTACAGATGCCGATAACAATACGATTTGTGAACGTCAATATCGAAGTGGTGGTAAATGTTATGCATGTGATGACACATCAAACAGAGCAATTGAGACAGGTGGAACAGACGAAATAGACACCTATGAAGAAAAAATCTGTATTGCCTGTGGTCGCAAAGTTAAAAATGGGTATTGTATGTTGGAAAAACCGTTAAAGCTAGGGCAGTTTAGAGGAAAAAACGGAGAACCGTATGATTGTACATATACTAACTACAATTTTGCTGTAACTATTGCTGATGAAGAAGATTCAAAATGCGTTGCTAATTGTCGTATGAAAAATGGTCAATATAGCACAGATGACGATGCTGTTCCAACACGACGTGTTCGAATAACTGGAACGACACAATATTGTGATAAAATTTGTAATTCTAATCAATGGCAAAATACAAATGGTATATGCTTGAGTTGTAGTCAAGAATGGGCTCAACATGATTATTTATATAACAATGGTCTTGGTACAAAATATTGTGATGAGGCTTGTGCCAATGCCGGCATTTATAAACGTAAAATGATTAGTGGCAGATGTGTTTTGGAAGTTTGCCCTGATGCCAGTGATGGTGAAAAACGGTTTAGATCGACGGAGGGGGATTGTAATCGTTGTGATACTGTGGGATACAATGTGTTAGGACCTAATGACTTGGTTGATGCAACGCAGTGTGCCCGTTGTTCTAATAGAATATTTAATGGTTCCAGTTCGTGTGCTTTAATTGATCCCTCTGTCAGTGGTGTTTGTAACAGCGATAATTGGACAATACCTTCAACATTAGCCAGTGATTATCCAGATTTGTATGCTGAAGTGCAAGAATATGTTCAAGGTAAACATGATGGAAAATATTTTAGGGATAATAAGGGATTGTGTTATGAATGTACAACGGAAAAAGCCGTTTCAACATCGCAGGCACAATGTAATCTTTGCAACATCAATATGATGCAACGAACATACAGTGGAGGTGTCTGTTCGTTGGGTGGTTGTCAAACAAATGAATTTATGAACAACACGCCTGATTGTGTGAAATGTACGCCTGCGACAGAACCAAGTTCTTATATCAATGCCACTTATCAACTCAAAACAGGGCATACGGCAACGTGCGGGCAATGTGGTAACCGTCAGATTTTAACAGTCGGGTCAAATGGTTTACAATATTGTGTTCCGAATGTTTGTTTGGTTGGTTCGGAATGGCAATCGGCAAGCAATGGTAAATGCAAACTGTGTCAAGAAGATAATGCTGTTCGTGAAATCGGAACAGAAGCTATTTATCGTCAACAATGTGAAGCCTGTAACCGTGTTGCATTTAGTCAGGAAGCCAATGGGAAAACATCTTGGTATTGTTCCAAGTTAGCGACAGATGGGACATTTATTGATAGCACAGGTAATGTGAAAAGTTGTTCGACATCAGGCGATACGCAAATTGCCAATACCACCAAAGCAAGAAATATTTGTGAAGCAAGTGGATGCGATAGAGTTGCTCAATCAGATGCAGATGGCAATTGGTGGTGTATCAAAGATTAAATACAATATAACAAATCGTTGCAAAGATAAAAATGAAGTTGTATAATTCCTTATCATTTTAACTGAAAGGATAAATATGCAACTTCTTACTTTTTCTGATAAGAATGGTGTTGCAGATTATGTTGCAACATATTTGATTGAACGGATTAAATCTTTTGTTCCGTCCTCTGAAAAACCATTTCTTGTGCTTGGTTTACCGACCGGTTCAACACCTATTCCGGTTTATGAACGATTGGTAAAAGCCTATCAAAAAAATGAAATTTCATTTAAACATATTGTAACCTTTAATATGGATGAATATGTTGGTTTATCAGATACACATCATCAAAGTTATCATTATTTTATGAAACAATATTTGTTTGATTTTATTGATATTCCCAAAGAACAGATTAACATTTTGAATGGTATGGCTTCTGAAGCGGAAGAAGAATGCAAACAATATGAAGAAAAAATAAAATCTTATGGTGGAATTGATATTCAATTAGGAGGGATTGGGGAAAATGGGCATTTGGCATTTAATGAACCTGATACCCCATTTGAAATCAGAACGCATAAACAACGATTGACAGATGATACCATTGTTGTTAATTCTCGTTTTTTTGATAAAAAGGAAGATGTTCCAACACATGCTTTGACAATTGGTTTAAAAACAATATTTGAAGCTAAACAAGTTATTATAATGGCAACCGGTTTGAAAAAGTCAGATGCAGTTGCGAAAAGCATTCAAGGCAAGGTGACAACAGATTGTCCGGCCAGTATGATGCAAAATCATCATAATGTATTATTTGTTTGTGATGAAGACGCTGCTTCAAAAGTTGTGCAAAAGTAAATTGTGTTATCCGGTTATAAAAAAAAGCACGTCAAAAGACGTGCTTTTTTAGAATGAAAAAATTTTATTTTAAACAGCTGTTGACTTCAGCAGCAAAATCTTCTTCTTTCTTTTCAATTCCTTCGCCTAATCCAAAACGAATAAAGGATTTTAATTCAACAGGTGTGCCTAATTCTTTGGCAGCATCAGCAATAATATCCTTGACTTTCTTATCCGGATCCATAATGAAAGCTTGTTCTAAAACAACAACTTCTTCATAAAACTTACGAATACGACCTTCAACCATTTTTTCAATGATATTAGCCGGTTTTCCGGATGTTTTGGCTTGTTCTTCATAAATACCTTTTTCATGAGCCAATGTTTCAGCATCTACATCGGCAATGCTCAAGAAACGAGGAGCAGCAGCAGCAACGTGCATAGCAATTTTTTTACCGATTTCGTTTAATTTAGCTGTATCAGCTGTACTTTCTAATGCAACTAAAACACCGATTTTTCCTTGATTAGGAACAATAGCGGTGTGCATATACGGAACAACAACACCATTTTCAACAGAAGCAAAACCGGCACGACGTAATGTCATGTTTTCACCGATTTTAGCAATTAAAGCCGTTAATGTGTCAGCTACTGTTTTACCGTTCATATCGGCTGATTTAATAGCTTCCATATCGCCTTTTTGAGCAACAGCTACTGTTAAAACATCACTTAAAAAACTTTGGAATTCAGCATTGCGGGCAACAAAGTCCGTTTCAGAATTTAATTCAACAATTGCCCCCTTTTGACCGTCAACAACTACACCAACAAGACCTTGAGATGCAACACGACCGGCTTTTTTTTCAGCAACAGATAAACCTTTTTTTCTTAAAAAGTCGATTGCTTGTTCTAAATCACCAGCTGTTTCCGTTAATGCTTTTTTGCATTCCATCATACCAGCACCGGTTTTTTCACGCAGTTCTTTAACCAAACTTGCTGTAATTTCTGCCATTTTATACTCCTTAGGTAATCAATTATAAAAAAATAGTATAGAGTAGGGGAGATACCCAAAAGTAAATCCCCTTTTGAAAGTTACGGACTATTCAGCCGTTGTTTCAGCTGTAACTTCTGTTACGACTGGTTCAGCAATAGCACCCAAATCAACACCGGCTGCTTTTAATTCGGCTTGCATACCATCAAGAACGGCACTGCTGATTAAATCACAGTACAAGTTAATGGCACGTAAAGCATCATCATTGCCTGGAATCGGGTATGTAATACCATCCGGATTTGCGTTTGAATCGCAAATGGCAACAACAGGAATTCCCAATTTTTGGGCTTCTTTAATAGCCAAATCTTCTTTTGGAACATCGATAACAAAAATTAAGTCCGGACGACCGTTCATATCTTGAATACCACCTAAAGACGCAAATAATTTTTCACGTTCACGGGAGAGATTCAATTTTTCTTTTTTCGTCAATCCTTGTAATTCGCCTTTTTCTGTTTTGGCATCAATTTCTTTTAAACGTTTAATGCTGGATGAAATTGTTTTCCAGTTTGTCAACATACCACCTAACCAACGATGATTAACATAGTATTGACCACAACGTCCGGCAGCAGCAGCTACAGCTTCTTGAGCTTGAACTTTTGTGCCGACGAATAAAACTTTACCACCTTTTGAAGCAACTTCACGAACGGCTTCCAAAGCACGAGCTAATAACGGCTGTGTTTGTGTTAAATCCATAATATGAATACCGTCACGTGTACCATAAATGTAAGAACCCATTTTCGGATTCCAACGGCGGGCATTATGTCCAAAGTGAACGCCACATTCCATTAACTGACGAATACTAATTGTCGGAAGAGTCATTTTTTATCCTTTCTTTTTCCGGTTAAACCTCTGCAGGGTAAGATATAAAACACCTGTTTTACACCGGAAGCGTATTTGTAACAAAATCGCTTTCCCTACATGTGAATTTTTGCTTAATAAATTAAGCTCGATATTTATACACTTTTTTATTTTAAATTGCAAGCCATTTTTTGATGTTTTTGAAAATATTATAATGTAAAAACATTGCATAAACAGATAGGGTATGATAAAATGTAAAAAGGAGGATGAAACATGGGAGTTCGGTTTACATTGCAAAGTCCGGATGTTACAAAAAAAATGAGAAAAGAATTTGATCGCCGAAATATGAACCAAAAGTTTGTTAAGTGGTTGTATCGAAAGGGATTCCTTGATGCTTATAAAGATAAAATAAATTTAGAACGTTCTAAACGTGGTAAAATTCCACGTGGTTTTGATGTACACCATATTATTCCCTTATCAGGAGGCGGAACAAATCATGTTTCCAATTTTTGTTTAATTGAACGGTCGTTGCATAAATTTATCAATAAAAAATGTTTTGAACCGGCTGTTCGTAATTTAAAAATCGGTGAAACGGTGGATATTGATTTGCCTGATTTTCCCAAAGTTGCGTTACGGCGTGATTTTAATTCATTTATTGATAGAAAATTAAAGCATGATCGAGATAGAAATAAATTTTATCAATTTATGCGTCGTTTGGAAAAAAAATAAAACCTGTCATGTCGTACGATACATTTAACAGGTTTTATCAGTGAAATAACGTTATCCAATCAGTTAAAATCAAAGACCGCTGTTACCGTTGTTTTTAATAAAAATCGGGTTGATTTTACCACGGGGATTTAATGCTGTTTCATGAACAATTGAACGAACGATTTCCATATCTTGTTGTGTTTTAACATCAGTCGGTGGTAATTTTTCGGCTTCAACACCATAAACTTCTTTTATAACTTTAAAAGTATGGCGTTCTTCTTCACTTAATTCATTTGATTCCCCTAAATAACGATTTTGACGGGAATTGCGATCAATTGCTTTATCTTCATTTGATTTTGTCCCCATCTGACGTGTGAAAAGCGGTTTGGCTTCATTTAATGTTTCACGGGATAATGCTTCTTCGGGTTTAATATCAAATTCCCTATAAAGCATTTCAACATTTTCACAAACACCTTTGGCAGCACCGGCAACCGAATTGAAACGGCCATCCGTTGATTGAGCAATTTCTTTGAAACCGGCAACACCCATGCCGATACGACCGGCTCTTAAATGAGCCATATTCTTTTTTACAACGTCTGAATCAGATTGCATCAATTCTCGTAAATTTTTACGCAGATTTTCTTGTATTTTATCAAATTTTTCAACACGTTTTTTCGTTTCTTTAATCAATTTCTGAAATTCAGGATCATCTTTTCCTAAATCTTTATTTTCAGGTTTTTTAAGTTCTTCCAGCCCCTTCTTTTGTTCACGAGGATCACGTTGAATCAATTTTTTTGTAATATCTTCTTGTCGTTCTTGAGGTGTTTTTATCGGTTGTTCCGGTTGAGCCGGTTGGTTGGGTTGATTAGGTTGTGCCGGTCGGGATTTGTCATTAGGAGCAGGAGTTGCTTCCTTTTTTTGTTTTTCTTTTTCCGCTTCTGCTTCTTTAACTTTCTTTTCTTTTTCTCGAGCAGTCATTGCACCACGACGGGGTTGTTCAGGTATAATTCCCTGTTCAAGAAACTTACTTCTCAAAAAGTCATCGGAAATTTGTTCCATCGGTTGAATGGTATTGATTTCTTCCCCGTCTATAAATTGTCTAATCAGTTCGATTTCAGCCGTAACTTCTTGTAATAAAAGATTAGCTGTTCGAATAAAACGGTCAGCCACTTTTTTTCGATGAATAAGACTATTGCGTTGTTGTTCTAACTCTGCCAATCGTTCTTGAAAATTTAAACCGTCTTCGGCCATGCTGTTCTCCTTTTGTACATTTTTCATACATTATATCTTATTTTTTTATATCACGCAAGTTTTTTTAAGCATGGTTGGTATTTTAACGACAGGTAAATCGATTAAATTGTGCCTGTAATGTTTGAATCAATTTTTCATCATCAAAGAATGAATCAATCGCTTGTGTTGATGGTGGATTTTTATCAGAATCAAACGTTCGATATTTTTGCAGTGTGTAAGCTGTAACGCCGGTTTGTGCCAACATATTACCAAGTTGGTAAATATCTTCAATGGTTAAAAAACGAGGATCACACGTTGTTCTGACTTCATAATCAACGCCTGATTGTAATAACAGATGTAAACTTTCTTGAACATTCAATGCAAAATTACGTTGACCGGTTAATATATCGTATTTATTCCATGGTGCTTTAATATCTAAACCGACCCAATCAATCAGGGGTAAAATATCAGCCAGCCGTTTCGGATAAACACCGGATGTATGGATGGCTATTTGAAATCCCATCTCTTTTAATGTTTGAATAATCAAAATGATATCTTGTTGCATAAGCGGTTCTCCCCCGCTTAAAACAATTCCATCTAACCTTTTTTTTCTTTTTTCCATAAAAGAACAAACATCCGTCCATTCCATCTGGGATTGGGTTTGTATATGGGGTTGTAAATCGGGGTTATGGCAAAACGGACATCTTAAAGGACATCCCTGAAAAAAAATAACGGCTGCCAAACGGTTGGGAAAATCAATTGTTGTAAATGGGACAAGTCCGGCAATTGTAATCATAATATGTTATCCTGATATAATACTTGAGAGGTACAAAAAAACGTTACGAGATGTAACGTTTTTTTGAAAGTGATTAAGCCACCTTTTTGTCGGAAATAACATCAGAACATTTTTCTTCTAAAAACCATTTTCTATCGTTAAATTCTGATTTTTTACCCTTATTAAACTGACTATACGGACGAAAATATCCCATAACACGTGTCCAACATTCTACCGGTTGGCGTTCTTGTTCATTTATTTTTAAAATTTCAAAATCTGTCATAAAAAAACTCCCTTTATTTTTGCTAAATATTACCTGTTTCTTCCATTTCACGGCGTTTCCGTTCAATCAGTTCCTTGTCACATTTCGGACAATATTTGTGTTCACCGGAAATATACCCATGCTTTGGACAAATTGAATAAACAGGTGTAACAGATACATACGGTAACCGATAATTTTGCAAAACACGTTTAATCAATTCTTTACAGGCAGCTGATGATGAAATTCTTTCGTTCATATATAAGTGCAAAACCGTACCACCCGTATATTGTGTTTGTAAGTCATCTTGGTAATCAAGAGCCGTAAACGGATCATCGGTAAAACCGGCCGGTAATTGCGATGAGTTTGTATAGTATGGAGCATCTTTTGTACCGGCTTGAATAATACCGTTATACCGTTTTTGATCTTCACGGGCGAAGCGATAAGTTGTCCCTTCGGCCGGTGTTGCTTCTAAATTGTACATATTCCCTGTTTCTGCTTGGAAATCAAGCATTTTTTCCCGAATATGTGATAAGAATTTTTGAGCAAATTCACGTCCCCAATCGGTCGTAATGTTTTCGGCATCACCGGTAAAGTTTCGAATCATTTCGTTAATGCCATTGACACCAATTGTTGAAAAGTGACTGCGGAATGTACCCAAGTACCGTTTTGTATAAGGGTATAAGCCTCTATCCATGTGCATAGAAATTGTTTTTCGTTTGATTTCCAAAGATGTTTTGGCTAATTCTAATAATTCATCCAAACGAGCATACAAATCCGCTTCACGACCTTTGAATACATATCCTAAACGGGCACAGTTAATCGTAACAACCCCGATTGATCCGGTTTGTTCCGCTGAACCGAATAAACCGCCCCCTCGTTTTTTAAGTTCTGTTAAATCTAATCGTAAACGACAACACATTGACCGAACATCGCTTGGTTTCATGTCTGAATTTAAATAGTTCGAAAAGTATGGCAAGCCATATTTTGCTGTCATTTCAAATAAATATTCCGTATTTGGAGAATCCCACGGAAATTCATTTGTGATATTATACGTTGGAATAGGGAAGGTAAATGGACGACCTTTAGCATCTCCCTCACCCATAACTTCCAAAAAGGCACGGTTAATCATATCCATTTCAGCTTGTAATTCACCGTATGTGAAATCTTGCTCAACACCACCAATAATCGGATGTTTTTCTTTTAAATCTTCCGGACAAGTCCAATCAAATGTTAAATTGGTAAACGGTGTTTGTGTACCCCAACGTGACGGAACGTTTAAGTTAAAGATAAAAGATTGCATTGCTTGTTTAACTTCTTCATAAGATAAGTTCTCAATGCGAATAAACGGAGCCAAATATGTATCAGCTGATGAAAAAGCTTGAGCTCCGGCCCATTCATTTTGAAGTGTTCCTAAAAAGTTAATCATTTGACTGAATGCCGAAACAAGATGACGAGGCGGTTTAGATTCTACTTTATTCGGAACACCGTTAAATCCTTCTGTCAGCAAAACCCGTAAAGACCAACCGGCACAATAACCCGATAACATGTCTAAATCGTGGATATGATAATCACCATTTCGATGAGCTTCACCAATTTCCGGTGTATAAACATGATTCAACCAATAGTTTGCAACAACTTTTCCGGCAACGTTTAAAATTAAACCACCCAAAGAATATCCTTGGTTTGCATTGGCATTAACACGCCAATCAGACCGATCCAAATATTCATTGATAGATGAAATGGCATCAACGGCAGCATGCTTATCTTGACGCATTTTTTCCCGCCGTTCACGATAAATAATATAAGAACGAGCCGTTTTATAATAATTTGATGAAATTAAAACCTGTTCAACAACATCTTGTATTTGTTCAATAGCTGGAATAATACCAAAAGCAAATTTATGTTTTAAAACTTTAATAACCTGACGTGTTAACAACCATGCTTCATCTGTTCCAAATTCATTCGTTGCTTCGCCGGCTTTCGCAATTGCAACGGCAATTTTGGACGCATCAAAAGCATGTTTTTCACCATTGCGTTTGATAACTTCTGTTAATGGTCCTAAGTCAATATTACCTTTTTCTTCATTTTGGATTACTTCCAACATGTTGTACTCCTTTTTGTGTGTTGCATACTATATATGGTATAAGATATGTTTAATTGTTTTTCAGTCAACTGCTATTATCACTAAATGTCAAATGTTTTTTTACATAAAAAAGATTTTTTTTAGAACTATTTAAAAAACAATTATTTTTTTATGAGTTCTTTCAAATGATTTTTAGACGGATTTGACAAAAAAAATGGAGGTAAATATATTTTTGCTTGTTAAGTTTAAAATTTTTATAACAATTTGAAAAATTTAAATTTTTATGTATTGTATGATTCGTTTTTTAAAAAAATTTTTACTTTATAAAAAAAGACTTGCAAAATAAACAAAAACACAATATAACGAAATAACTGATTGCGAGTGTAGCTCAATGGTAGAGCGGAAGCTTCCCAAGCTTAAGACGAGGGTTCGATTCCCTTCACTCGCTCCAAAAAAAAGCCGACCGTGTGGTCGGTTTTTTTTGTGAGCAGGGGATCGAACCCGAACAGAGGGTTCGTTCACGCAGTAGATGTCCTGTAAGGACAGTCCGAACGATAGAGAGGACGAGGGCTGATTAAGCCCGAGCATTCCCTTCACTCGCTCCAAAAAAAAGCCGACCGTGTGGTCGGTTTTTTTGTTGAATGTTGGTATTTAATCTGAGTGGAGAATTTATTTATAAAAGGTAATGTACCAGATGTTGGTTAGGATAAACCGAAATGCAGTTAGGATGAGGAGCTGTATTATGCAGAATATGCTTCCTGTCATACATTATTATAGTGTTGCGTTGTATCGTTCAAAGACCCTAACCCGAAGTTAAGGATGACTGTGGGATGTTCAGGTAATGTGATTTTAGAAAATATTCGCACTTATTATTGAATATATTCCTTGCATACGGTCAAAAGGCTAACTGTATCGTTTTTTATATTCAGGTATTTGACCGTGATAAAAAAATGATATGACCCGATAACGGTCATATCATTTTTAAATTAAATCAATTTGCTTCATCAAATTACATAAAGAAGGTTGTTAACAAAAACAAAGTTCCCACTGTACATAAGGTTGAGAGCACCAAAAAGAAATAATCACCAACGAAATTTAATAAACGACCTTTTATATTAAAAGAAGAAGCCTTATCTGTAAAAATCCATAAACAGAAATGGAGAGCTGCAACTAATAAAAAACCGATAAAATACAAATCCGGTGTTGTCAAAAACGAAGACAGTGGATTTTTTTCCGAATGAGCATCATATAATAAAAATCCGACCACAACCCCAATCATACTGACAAAATGAAAGCCAAAAAAATATTTAAAAAATGTTTTCATTTTTCCTCCTATCTGCGTCTGCGGCGGCGAAGTGGCTGACGTTTTGTTTGCGGGGCTGGGCGAATACCTTCAGAAGCTTTTTGTTCAGATTCGGCTGTTACTTTTTCCGGTTCAATTGCTTTTAACGGTGCATCCATCTTGCCCATTTCATTTTGTTGTACTAAAACAACTTGTTTTCGGGCTTTTTCTAAATCAGTTAATGACATATTTTTAATTAACTTTTGCAAAGCATCGTTAGCAATTGTAAAATTTTGGTCAGCAGCAATTTTCAACCACGCATATGCTTTATAAATGTCTTTTGTCACCCCTTCGCCGTTTGCAAAAATAAGACCTAACATGTATTGAGCCGGTGCGTAGTTTTCCGTTGCGGCGTATTTATAATAGTTAATCGCCGTAGTTGTATCTGTAGGAATACCCAATCCTTTTCGATACATATCACCTAAAGCAAAATAAGCGCTTAAATCGCCGTACCGTGCCGATAAATCATAATAGTAGAATGCTTTGGGATAGTCACGGAAAGAGGCGTTGTTCAAATAAATGCTACCCAGATAACGGGCAACAATCGGTTTTTGATTAACGGGAACTTTTTGAAAGTAATTAAGAGCTGTTTTAAAATCGCGTGTAACCCCATCACCGGTGTAATACATCAATCCCAAATTAAGGTTGGCAGAAATATTATTTTGTGAGGCAGCCATCTTATATAATTGAAGGGCTTTTTTCTTATCTTTTTGAACGGCAATACCTTCCGAATACAAATACCCCAACATTGCCTGAGCCATATCATAATTTTGATCAACGGCACTTTGCAGATAACGAAGTCCTTCTTTCGTATTTTGATTAACGCCATATCCGTTAACGTATAAATAACCGACATAGTATTGACTGCGAAAATCCCCTTCATCAGCTAATGGTAAAAATTCGGAAAACGCCTGAGAATAATGTTGTTGATTAAAGGCATCTTCCCCTTCAACAAAACCGCAGAATGCCGGCAGAGAAATACCGATACTCAATAAAAAAAGACATAATTTATTCATATTAAACTCCCTTTTTTTCCTATTGTAACAATTTTTAATCAAAAACACAACGATTTTTATAACTTTTTTAAAATTATTTCAAATGTGTGTTAAAAAAGGTCGTCATTTGTTTTCGATTAAGCAGGCATCACCATATGAAAAAAAACGATAATCGTTGGAAATGGCGTATGAATAAGCATTTTTCATCTGTTCTATACCGGCAAAAGCACATACAAGCATAAACAATGTCGATCCGGAAAGATGAAAGTTGGTAAACATAACGTCAGTGGCTTTGAATTTATAACCGGGGGTAATAAAAATATCCGTTTCGCCTTCGAACGGATGGACCGTTCCGGTTTCATCTGTTGCCGTTTCCAATAATCTTAAAGATGTTGTACCGATTGTGACAATACGGCGACCTTGTTTTTTTGCTAAATTAATTTTGTTGGCTGTTTCTGGTGTTAACACCCCATATTCGGCGTGCATTTTGTGATTATCGGTATCATCAACCTTAACGGGCAGAAAAGTGCCTCCTCCCACATGTAATGTAACAAAAACACGTTCAATCCCTTTGTCATCAAGTCGTTGAAACAATTCTGGCGTAAAATGTAAGCCGGCAGTAGGTGCGGCAACGGCTCCTTCTGCTTTAGCATAAATGGTTTGATAATCAGCTTTATCAGATTCTTTTCCGCCTCGTAACCGTTTAATGTAAGGTGGTAAAGGCATTGTACCGACAACATTCAACGCATTCATTAAGTCAGCCCCTTTTTTGTTAAACTGAACAATAACAATTCCGGAATCTTTTTTTTCAACAACAGTTGCATAAAAATTATCTGCAAAAGAAATGGAATCATTTATTTTCAGACGGCGACTGTTTTTTATAAGTGTTTCCCAGTGAGACGAATCAATCTGCTTAAACAATGTTAATTCAATTTTAGCCAATCCTCTTATACCGTATAAGCGAGCCGGTATGACCTTGGTATCATTAAAAACAAGGACATCATCCGGACGCAACAATTTATCTAAATCAGAAACATGGTATTGGGATAATTGTCCGTTAGGACGAATATGTAATAGTTTTGATGAATCCCGAGGAAAGGCCGGTTTATCGGCAATTAACGTTTCAGGCATATCAAATGTAAAAATTTCTGTTTTCATAGTATATTAACCTCAATTTTTTTTGTTAGAAGGGTTATACGATTCACCTCTTAATTTGTCAAGATTAAATATGTATTTTTTAAAAAAGAGTGTTTGACTTTTTGATGGAAGTATGTTAATTTTCAAAAAAAAGGAGTAACGCCATGAAAAAATTGTTTGTTATCGGATTGTTTTCACTCTTGACAGCTGGGTGCGGTACGGGTGATTATGCACACACCCAAGAACCTCGTTCAATGGTTTATTACGGACAGCCTGTCGCTGATTTATATGAAAATTTCGGTGCTCCGACAAAAGGTGTTCGTTTATCAGATAATGAACGTATTTTAATTTATATTTCTCAAGAAATTGAAAAAGAATGGGCATATCGATATGTTCGTGGTTGTGTTATGAAATTTCATTTGAAGGATGATCGTGTTATTGATTGGTCCGCTGACGGGCAAGCTTGCGTTATTTCGTCTGCTGATGCTGAAGAAATTGATGAAGCCATTCAAAAAGAAAAGGAAAATATGCCTCAAGCGGATTTGGGTTTGTTTGATGACACAACAGATACATCTTCTCCTGAAACGAATGATAAGGCAATTTCGGTTATTCCAATCCCGAATAGCGGTTCTTTGCAGTTGCCGGATGATGCTTTCGATGGAAAGGCTTCAACATCATATGATAGACAATACAATGTATCGCATTTGTACCATTATAATCCGGAAACCAAAGAAATTCAAAAAATTGATTATCCGCAAGTTAAAGAAAGCTCTGTTGAAAAATCAACAATAATACATGGTAAAGCAACTGATATTGAAAATCTTCAAACATTACCAACCGATGCTTTTGATGGGAAAGCTTCCGTAATATACATACCTCAAATGCAACTGGAAGCCAATGAAACACCTATGGAAAGTTCTGTACAACAGTTGCCGACCGATGCTTTTGATGGACAAGCTTCCACACTATATCATACCCAACAAATCAATCAGAATGTTGTTCCTGCCGCAAACGGTCATCAAAAAACACTTATACCGACCGATGCTTTTGACGGAAAGGCTGAAGTACCGACCGTTTCGGTAATTTCTGAAACGCAACAAGATGATGAATGGGGTTTATTTGATTAAATACAGTCATTGATTAGGGAGACAAAATGAAAAGAAAATTTGAATGCTATATTTTAGCCGGTCGTGGGATTGGTTTACGTTTTGTGTTGTTGATGTCTTGCTTGGTCGCTTTATGTATCAGCATTTTTTTCTATGCCAGGGTTTCTTCATCCCTTTCGATTGTGCACGACATATTTTCTGATATTCCCAAAGTTGTTATTTCCAATGGTGAAATCATATCGCCGATGTATTCAAATAAGTTGTATAAAACACGGATTGGCCATGTTGAATTTAATACAAACAAGCACTATATTTTACCTGAAACAACAAAAACGGATTCTTTTATTTATATTACAAAGACACAGGTTTTTATTCAAGAAACCAGTGGGTTAATTAAACGCATTTGCAATTATCATAATTTAGATGCTGTTCGGTTTTCGAATGGTATTGTATTTAGAGAGATTAAAATCAGTGATTTCAAAAATCAGTATATAGATATCAATGTTCTTGTGGGTAAATTCAGAAGTTTGATTGGATTATTTTTTATCGGATTTGGTATCACGGTTTTTGGATTGTTTGTTTTAGACTTTTTTATATTTTATTTCTTGGCTTTGTTGTGTAAATTTATTTTCCGTCTTAAATTATCCGCAGGAGAAGTCGGTCGCTTATCATTAGCAACTTGGGGATTGATGGCTGTTACAATTTTAATTTTGAATGCTTGTAAAATTGTTACAACCTTTTGGTGGTTATCTATCTTTTTAAGATATACCGGTCCGTCTGTTGTGATTTCCGGCAATTTACCGCCGGTTTCGATTGTTGGTCAATTTTTCCCGATGTGGTGGTTGTCTATTTTTGTTTTATTGGGATGTTTGATTATACACTTCATTTGGTCTGCCGGTTTATCTATTTATAAAGAACGCCGTAATGAATTGATTCATAGTGTTGAAAAAAGAAAATAAATTTTAATTTACTTTACAATATTCTTGCATATAGCCTGTGATCGGGCTATATGCAATTATTGATTGGAGAATAGAATGATACAGTCTATGGTAAAAGGGAATCCGCTGAAATTGATTATCTTTTTTGCCCTACCAATTTTTTTAGGGCATTTGTTTCAGCAGGTTTATATTTTATCGGATTTGTACATATTGGGGCGTTTTTTGGGTGTTCATGCGTTAGCTGTTGCTGGAGCCATGACGCCGATTTTTATGATGGCAATTATGTTGGCTGCCGGATTTACAAACGGATTATGTGTCATAACGGCTCAACGATTTGGGGCTAATGATATTAAACAGGTTCGGCGTTCATTTTGTTGTGGTTTGGTATTAACGGCTGTTTTTTGCTGTATTTTAATTGTATCGGTACAGGCTAATTTAGATGTTATTTTAAAACAAATGAATGTACCAACAGATATTTATGCTGATTCTAAATTGTTTTTGAAAATTTTAATCTACTCATTGGTTTCAACATTATTTTATAATTTTTTAGCCGGTATTATGCGTGCTTTGGGAGATAGTAAAACACCACTTTATTTTTTAATTTTTGCTTCTGTATTGAATATTATTATCAACGTGACGATGATTCTTTATTTTAATTGGAATGTAACGGGAGTGGCTATTGGTACGGGCATTGCCCAAACAATATCGGTTATCTTTTGTGCTTTTTATATTTTTTATCGATATCCGATATTACGTTTAAAGTCAAAAGATTGGAAAATGGATTTTTCTTTTATTATGGATCATTTAAAAATTTCTGTTCCGATGTCTGTACAATTTTCGATTATCGGATTGAGCATTATCGTTGTTCAAAGTATATGCAATACATTTGGAACGGAAACAATAGCAGCATTTACATCGGCTTCTCGTATTGAACAAATTGCAACAACTCCTCTGTTTACTTTAGGAATGGCTATATCAACGTATGCGGCTCAAAATTACGGTAGTCGTTATATTCGCCGTATTCGACAAGGTGTTTTACAATGTTTTTTATTGATGTGTTTGTTAAGTTTGGGGTTAGCCGGTTTGACATATTATTGGAGTGATGTTTTGGCTGGTATTTTTTTGAAAAATCCTTCTGAACAGGTTTTTCATCAAGCTGTTACTTATATACAAACAACCAGTTATTTTTACTTTTTTTTAGGAATGATTTTTTTATTCAGACAGGTATTGCAAGGGATGGGTTACCCGATTTTACCGTTGATTTCAGGGATTGTAGAATTATTTATGCGGGCATTTGCAGCTCTTTATTTGGCAACATCATATGGCTATATCGGTATTTGTTATGCCGGTCCGATTGCGTGGATTGGAGGCAGTATTGTTGTTATGCTCGGTTATTTTGTTATTATAAGCCAATTTAAAGTATCCTTGTTTGGTAAATTAGATCAGCGTTCAGTTATGCCTAAAAAAGTATAAAAAAAATATTTACCTCTTGAAAAATGCTTCACCTATTATTATATGCCTTATAGAAAGGATATATAACAATGAATGAAGAAAAACTAACTGACAGATCCAAGGGATTTATACAGGCGGCTCAAAATTTGGCCGTTCGTCAAAATAATCAATTTTTAGTTCCGGAACATCTATTAAAAGTTTTATTGGATGACAAAGACGGGCAAGCAACTGCGTTGTTAACACAAATAGGGGTTGATGTACCCGCTTTATTAACACAAGTTCAACAAGCCGTTGATAAATTGCCAAAAGTTGAAGGGACTCATATACAAACAGTGGCTTCACAATCATTTTTGAAAGTGTTGGATAAAGCTGAAAATTTATCACAAAAAGCCAAAGATTCTTACATTACAACCGAACGTTTGTTGCAGGCTTTATTGATGGGAAATTCATATGGTATCGATGAAAAACGGTTAAATGAAGTTATCAATCAAATGCGACAAGGGCGGACGGCTCAATCTCCAACGGCGGAAGATAATTTTGAAGCATTGAAAAAATATGCAACGGATTATACACAAAGGGCCTTAGAAGGAAAATTGGATCCCGTTATCGGGCGAGATGAAGAAATACGTCATACGATACAGGTTTTATCTCGCAGAACAAAAAATAATCCGATTTTAATTGGTGAACCTGGTGTTGGAAAAACGGCTATTGTGGAAGGCTTAGCATTGCGTATTATCAATAAAGATGTCCCTGAAACATTGGCTCATAAACGGTTAATGGCATTAGATATGGGGGCAATGATTGCAGGAGCTAAATATCGTGGAGAATTTGAAGAACGCTTAAAATCCGTTTTGGAAGAAGTTGCCGCTTCACAAGGTCAAATTATTCTCTTTATTGACGAAATGCACACGGTTGTTGGAGCAGGAGCAAGTACCGGTTCAATGGATGCTTCTAATTTATTAAAGCCGGCATTGGCTCGAGGAGAATTGCATTGTATCGGAGCAACAACGCTTAAAGAATATCAAAAATATATTGAAAAAGATCAAGCGTTTGCTCGTCGTTTTCAACCTGTTTACGTTGGAGAACCACAAGTAGAAGAAACAATTTCCATCCTTCGGGGTATTAAAGAAAAATATGAATTACATCATGGGGTGCGTATTTCAGATGCAGCATTGGTAACGGCAGCCGTCATGTCAAATCGGTATATAACGGATAGATATCTGCCCGACAAAGCAATCGATTTAATGGATGAAGCAGCTAGTAAATTACGCATGGCGATTGATTCAAAACCGGAATATTTAGATGAATTAGATCGTAAATTGATTCAGTTAAAAATAGAAAGAGAGGCTTTGCGAAAAGAAACAGATACTCAAACCCAAGAGCGTTTGAAAACAATTGAACAACAAATACAGGTATTAGAAAAAGAATCATTGGAAGAAACCCGTCAATGGAATACGCATAAAAATTCATTACAAGAAGCCAATCGAATAAGGGAACAATTGGATTTAGCTCGCAATGAAATTGAAAAAGCATTGCGTGATGGATTATATGAAAAAGCAGGGGAATTACAATATAAAGAAATACCGGAATTAGAAAAAAAATTGGCACAATTAAATGAACAAAGTCAATCAACAACCAGTTTAGAAACGGTTACACCGGATATCATTGCCTCAATTGTTTCAAAATGGACGGGTATTCCTGTTGATAAATTGATGGGGAGTGAACGTGAAAAATTACTACATATGGAAGAAGAATTAACACGCCGTGTTATCGGTCAGGATGAAGCTGTTAAATCTGTTTCAAATGCTGTCAGACGTTCTCGCTCGGGATTAAAAGATCCTAACAGACCAATTGGTTCTTTTTTATTTTTAGGACCGACCGGTGTTGGTAAGACAGAGTTGGCAAAGGCTTTGGCGACATTTTTATTTGATGAAGAAACGGCGTATTTACGAATTGATATGTCGGAATATATGGAAAAACATGCGGTTGCCCGATTGATTGGGGCTCCTCCGGGATATGTCGGTTACGATGAAGGCGGTATTTTAACAGAAGCCGT
Organism: Alphaproteobacteria bacterium; assembly: GCA_017467335.1. Lineage (GTDB taxonomy): Bacteria > Pseudomonadota > Alphaproteobacteria > CAAHEQ01 > UBA3637 > RGIG4140. The sequence goes on along the minus strand of JAFTSJ010000016.1, from coordinate 965 downwards.
TCGAAGACGTCCTTATCAAGTTATTTTGTTTGATGAGGTTGAAAAAGCCCATCCTGATGTTTTTAATGTTTTATTACAGGTATTGGATGACGGTCGATTAACGGATGGACAAGGACGTACGGTTGATTTTAAAAATACATTTTTAATTATGACATCTAATTTGATTGTTCAAGGTCAGGAAAAGGATATTTTACCTCGTTTAAAGTCGTTTTTTAAACCGGAATTTATCAATCGATTAGATGAAATAATCGTCTTTAATTCGTTAAATCAAAATGCAATTCGCAAAATTGTTGAAATTCAACTAGAACGATTGGAAAAAAGACTAAAAGAACGTCATATACATATTCAAATTGATGACATAGCAAAAGATAAACTATCTCAAGACGGATATGATGAAGAATTTGGTGCAAGACCTTTAAAACGATTGATACAGCAAGAAATTGAAAATCCATTGGCTCTTTATTTGCTTGAAGGAAAAATTAAGGATAACTCAACGATTCGTATTTCAGTTGATGAAAACGGTCATTACACATTTTCAATGACGGAATAATTGATTTTTAATTATCTATTGATAATATAAAAATGTTAATGCTCTGCCTGATGTTTGGCAGAGCATTTTTTTGATTGATAATTGATAAAGTTACTAAAATAATATGACAATAAATGAAAATACGAATCGAAACGAATCGTCAAAAGTGTTTGTTATATCCTCTTTAAACTCTATCAAAAAAACCGTTTGGAATTTTTCCAAACGGTCAAAATAAAAAGATAACTAAATCAATATATTAACTCGAAAAAATGTGTCAAAAAAACGTCCCTTTTTTTGACATAATATTTTAGATTTATTTCGTTGTCAACTAAAATTTGTAATTATTTGATTTTTAATTATTTTTTCATTTTTAAAAAAGTGTAACCCCTACCAAAAAAAAGCGTTCAAAAAAGGGACGTTTTTTTGACACATTTTT
>JAFTSJ010000015.1 GCA_017467335.1 Alphaproteobacteria bacterium | reverse complement strand
TGAAGCCGTTGATGATGCGTGTCCACCTAACCAATATTGTGCGTTATCGTTTGGTTCTGAAACATGTTCGGGTGGCATAAGTGCCAATCAGACCGGTCAGATTTTCGGGGCTTGTACAGATATGGATAGTACCACTGCTTCATGCAAAATGGACATACCGGATTGGGAAAAGATGTTATCCGTTCAAACAGATTGCCCGAAACAACAATATTGTTATTTAGCGTTTAAATCGAAAGGGTGTACCGATAGGGCAGATGACAAGGGCAGTAATCCGCTTTGGGGCGTGTGTTTAGACATGGATTACAATTTAGGTGATTTGGAAGAATGTCCGATAGTGGAATAAATCAAAATGTAAACAACCAAAAATAAACGGAGGAAAAAATGAAAAAATTATTATTGATATTGGCGTTAACAGTGGTATTACCGAGCATGGCATATGCCAAATGCGATGGTGGTACGGAAATAGAAGGTAAAAACAAACACGTTTATTGCTTCAGCGATAAACAAATGAACTGGTGGAGTGCGTTTGCGTGGTGTAAAGCCAATGAACGGCATCTGGTAACGTTGGATGAAGCTTGTAATAATAAGCCCTTGACATCGTGTACAAACTTAAGTTTAGGAAAAGGATTTGTTGTTTGGACGGCTATCGCATTCGAAACCAGCGAAGCATATCGTTTAGGTTTAAATGGTGCTAACAACGGAACCAGTAACCGCACAAGTTTACTCAACGCCCTTTGTTATTAACATTGCTTTAATTTGCGAGGAATAAAACCTGCTAATTTATTGGCAGGTTTTATTGTATATAAAAAAACAAGCCTTTGAAAAAAAGGCTTGTTTTATTCTTATACGATGGTTGATTAGTTTGATAACGTATCTTCCCAGTTGGCATCATAGTCAACAACGCCACCACCGCCTTCATCAGAATCTGTCACATAGTCAACCATTGCACCGGCCAATGCAACAACGGCAAGACCACATGCCAAAGCTGCAAGCCATGGCCATTTGATTTTTCCGAAAATAGCAGCAAAACCTAAGCCAACCAAACCGAACCCACCGACAACAAAGATAACACTACGAACGTTTTTAAATGTGTTCAATAATTTACTTAAAATCTGTGAGAAAACGTTTTGGGCGGATGCATCGGTTGCTGTAAAAACGAGTGCAACAACGGCAAACATCAAAAATATTTTCAAATATCTATTCATAGGATACTCCTTATTAATATGCATATTATAAGACTGTTTCGTCTCAGTCATTATTATAAAATGTTTTTTTTTGTTTGTCCAGCACTTTTTTTGTTGCAGTTTTATTTACATCGTTGTAATATGAGACATATTCTATGCGTTGTTTTATCCCTTTTTGGGGGGCTATGTGTGGGATAAAATGAAATTGTTTTGATATTTCAGAGAGATAGGGTTATGTTGCAACAAAAAAAATATTTAAACGGAATTTTGGCGGTTTGCATGGGATTGTCTGTAGCAACGCCGTTAATGGCAGATGGAATGCCTGAAAACACGGATAAAGAACTCTCTGTCGGAAGCGAATCGGTCGCTTCACAGGTTGAAGATGTCCTTAAAATTGATGAAAAATCGGAAGCAGTTTTGGTTGAGCAGGAAAAAAAGGTTTCTTCTCAACAAAAACCGGAAGATGCAATTGCAACAATTACGGCGGAAGGTGATTTTGTTGTGCCGATGTTTGTTTTGCCGGCGGTTAATTCTTCTGATACGGATGATAAAGGAGTTCATCGTTTAGATGTTGAAGAAAAACAAACGGAAACGATTCGTGAATTGCCGGTTATTAAGATTACGCAAACGGAGTTGATACCGGTTCAAGAACAAATGGCTGTTGAACGCCGTTTAACAGGTAAAACGACAAAGACAACTCAGATGTATCAAGAAGCTTTGGCTCGTTCTCGTGGGGAAGTGGTTGTACCTGCTGAAAATCAAAATACAGAACTCAATAATAAAGAAGGGCGCATTGTTGCCGGTACGGCTGATAATGTTGTCAATGATGTTTTATCCGATACGCCGGTGGAAAGTAAAGGTAAAGATAATGCTCCGGTAAAGAAAAAACGATTGTTATTACCTTTAAAACCGGTTGTGCCGAAAGAAGTTGTTGAGGATAACGGTTCTTATGCTGCTCCGGTTTATAAAACATATGCTTCCGAAGTTGCAGATAAAATGTTAATGCAGGCACAAGAAGGTGGTGATGTGCCGGCTTTAATGCCACAAGATATTAAAGTAACGTTTTATCCGGGTTCGACTGAATTTTCCGGTCAGATGATTAAATGGATTAAAGTATTTTCTTTGCAGGCAAGGCAAGATCCACGATATACAATCAATATTCGTTTAAGTAAAACAAATCCTGCTGTTCAGCAAAAACGGTTATTTGTTATACAGCGTATCTTGATGAATACGGGATTGTCGTTGCATCAAATTGTTGTGGAATATGTTGACCGACCTGAAAACAGTTTGGTTTTGCGTATGGTTCATAGAGAAGATAACGTTGAAATGCGTAAAGTACAGCAAAAAAACGGTCAAGTTAAAGAAAATAAACTGATTAAATGGTAGAATTTCCGTCGGGAAGTAAACGCAGAAAAGGAGATAGAATGAAACAGAATTTATTAAAAACGACACTAATTGCGGGTATGATGACTTGCACAATGGGTTTTATGAGTGCGTGTACATCATTGGAAAGTGATGAAACGTTGGTTCTGCAGACAGAGACTGAACAAAAGGCTGGGTCGAAGCAAGCTGTTTGTACGGCGGAAAATTCAAGTAACTGTGTTGTAACATATGAAGAACCGGATTTAAATCTGAGCCAAACATATGCAGGATATGCTGTCAGTACTAATTCTTCATATCAGGGGGGTATGCCGGTAGCTGTATCCGTTCCTGCAACAAAAAGCGGTTTGTCTGTAAAAGAAAAGATGGCTCAACAGTTGTATGCACAACAACAAGCTGATTTAGCCTTGCAACCGGTACAAGGTGGTGAAGTTGTTTGTACAGGGGATGCTTGTTCAGAAGCTTTGTTCAAAACAGAAATTGAAAAAACAATCAAAACAACGGTAACGGAAAATCAAGCAACACAAACGGCTGAATATGTTTATGTTGCTGCTGATGGTCAAATGATTGCTGTTCCTAGTCCGGAAGCGGCTCCTGAAAATGTTCACTTGGTGTCGGTTAATGGTAAAAATGTTGTTTCCGGTGTTCCAGCTGTTGATGGAAAAGAAACGGTCTCTGTAAAAGAAGGGCAACAACCAACTCAGCAAGAAACAACAGCAACTTCGGAAGCAAAAACAGCTCAATCTCAACAAAAAGTTATGTCGTTAAAAGAACGGATTGCTTTTGGTGAAGAAGTTCACGATTGGGATGCTCCGGCCGGTGAAACATTACGTCATTTGTTAATGCGTTGGGGTGAAATGTCCGGTTGGACGGTTATTTGGAAATTAGATAGAGATTATAATTTGGAAGCAGGTGTTGTTTTCCGTGGTAAGTTTACGGAAGTTTCTGCTGCTTTCATTCGTTCGTTTGCACGGGCAACACCGGCTCCGATCGGAACATTCTATAAAGGAAACAGAGTTTTGGTAATTAACACGCAGGAGAATGAAAATGCTGACTAGAACAATTAAATTCGGACTTGTTGCTGTTTTAATGGCATCAACATTTGTTTTGAGTGCCTGTAATGAATACGTTGCTCGAACAAATAAAAAAATCGAAACAACATTAGAACGAGCTGAAGAACACTTGCAACAGGCTCAAATTCCTGATTTGCCCGCTCCGGTTGATACGGTTCGTACGAAAAATGATATTTGGTTGGGGGCAGATAGTGTTAAAATTTCGGAAGGTGATGCGTTACCGGCTCATTTAGAAGAAAATGATTCTGTTACACTTTCAATTGCACAAGAAGCAACATTGCCGGATCTTGTACAAGAAATCACGGATGTAACGGGTATCACGGTACGTTTGGATAATTTAAAGGCAGAAGATGCCGTTCCAACTGAAACTATCCCGATGAATTACAGTGGTAAATTAAGTGGTTTGTTGAATTATTTATCAAATCGCTACGGTGTTTGGTGGCGGTATAAATCCGGTATTATTACTTTCTACACAAAGGAAACTCGGGTTTTCAATATTTATGCTTTGCCGACAGAAACATCAATTTCTAATTCATTATCCGGTGCCACGATGGGTGAAGGGGGTGGTAGTTCATCGTCTTCATTATCATCATCTGCTAATTTGGCCCTTTGGGATAATATTGAACAAGGGTTAGAACAAGTTGTTGGTGAAGGGGCTAAATTATCGTTTAGTCGTGTTGCCGGAACGGTTACAGTTACGGGTAGTCCGTTTGTTATTCGTGAAGCCGCTGATTGGATTAACAAATTTAATGAAAAATTGTCACGTCAAGTTGCTATCTCTGTTAAGGTATTGTTGGTATCTGTCAGCAATTCAGATAATTATGGTTTAGATTTGGCGGGTGTTTTTGGAAGTAATAATATTTTAGCAGACTATACAAGTCCGTTTACGATTGCTTCCGGTTCAACAACAGGGGCAGCAGCCGGTATGTTATCGATGACATTATTGCGTCCGTCATCTAACTGGAAAAATTCAAGTGCTGTTATTCAAGCCTTCTCATCACAAGGTAAGACATCACTTGTTACATCAGCCAGTGTTACGACTTTAAATAATAAAGTTGCTCCGGTTCAAATTACAACGCAACAAAACTATGTTAGTGAATCAAATGTTTCAACTTCCGGTTCCGGTTCGGACAGAAGTGTTGACGTTGATATGCAAACAGATACATTGAATTATGGTTTTATGTTAGAAATTTTGCCTCGTATTTTGGATCATGGTCGCTTAATTATTATGTTCTCTATGAACTTGACAGACTTGATTGCTTTGGAAAAATTCTCCTCTGACGGTCAACAAAGTGAAGACGGCGAAAGCGATTCTGATAGCGAAACATCCGATAGCGAAGACACATCTTCTGATGAAGAAGATACAGGCGATAAAGATGTTACGGTTGTTCAGTTGCCGAAAATGCAAACACGTGGTTTCATTCAAGAAATTGCAATGCGTTCCGGTTCAACACTTGTCTTGACAGGATTTGAACAGGTTAAGAATACAACAACAACCGGTGGTATCGGTCGGGCTAAGATTGGTATCTTGGGTGGACAAGCATACAGCGAAAACACACGGGATGTTATGGTTATCTTGTTAACGCCGGAAGTTTTGGAATCGCCATTAGCTCCGGAATCACGGATGAGAGATTTTTAGGGAGGGTCGAGTATGCCCATAGAGAAATCAGATAATGAGATGGTTGACAGCTTGGGAGTAATCCCAGGCACGCCATCGGGCACGATTACAATCGGACGATCCGGATATGCAGTCGGTTTATTGTGGCAACCGTTGCAAAATCCGGAAGATCCGACACCGGAAATTCGTGAAGCGATTGAAGGTGATCCGGATGCTGATTTGTATTGTTTACGTTCTACATCAACGCCCCAATACGGTATTGGTAAAAAATCAATCGGTCATCGTGCCGGTGAGCCGTCAGCTGCTGCTGCTGTTGCGTCTGCTTTAAGTGATTACACATCAGTTGCTGCCGTGTTTAAGGTTCGTGAAGGTTGGTGGTTAGTCGCTATTCGAAACGATTTGATTTTATCGGAAGATGATGTCTTATTAACGTCAGAACAAGAAGCACAAGACCGATTTTATTCATTGATGGCATTGCCGGATTGGGATTTAAAAATCACACCTCCGGAATGGCAGATTGATAAATCGAAAGAAATGTCTCTTGAAAATTTAGTCCGAAAGGCCGGTTCTAAATCTCGTTTGCAGGAAATCGGTGCGGCTAAGAAGACACAGGTTTTAACAATCATTGCCTTGTTTTTCGTCATTTTGGTTTTTGTTGTTATTTGGATGTCGGTATCTTTGTGGCAAAATGTTTTTCAAGAAGAAAAAATTGAAGCAATGCCTATTCCGGAAGCGATTCAACCGGTGGAACCGGCTCCTGAAAAACCGAAGCCATGGGAAAAAGTTCCCGATATGGAAGTTTTTATGCACAAATGTTGGAATAATTCCTATCAATTGAATACGTTAACAATTCCAGGATGGCAAATGGGCGGTATTACGTGTACGCCGGAAGGATTAACAACATCTTGGTCTAAATCATGGCAGCCGGGTGGACGTATTGCTTGGTTAAAAGCTGCCTTGAATGAATATAAAATGTCACGTGTTAATGTTCAGTTGAATTCCGATGGGACAACGGCAAACGGACAATTATCTTTTACGGGTATTCCGACAATTGCCTCTGTACCGTCTTTAACGGAACAACAATTATGGGAAGAATTAACGGATATTAAACAGGCAACGGGTCTTAATATTTCTTTTGACCGTCAAACGATGGTTGATCCGCCCAATAATCCGGATGGTACGAAACCTGTTAATCAACAAGAATATGTTTTTTACAGAATTTCTGTTACATCACCATACACGCCGTTTGAATGGAAAACATTTTTTGAAAAGTTTCCAGGATTTCACTTAGTACAAATTAATTTTAACCCGGGATTAGATGCCCAAGACAAATGGAAATATGAGGGGAGAATATATGCTAAATAACTCATTATCATTTATAACTGTTTTAAGTTTGTCAACTGCACTTTTTGTGATGCCTGTTGGGGCACAAGAAGTTCCGGTTGATATGGCACCATCAGAAGCAGGTGTTGCTGCTCCGGTTGAAATTGACAGTGCTCAAAAGAAGGCTTTGGAAGCTGAATTAAGCAATACGAACATCAATTCTGCTGAAATTTTAGATTTCCCTGGTCGTACTTCCTTGGGTGATTTGGAAATGGCAACTTTGCCCGGTATTAACGAATCGATTATTAACGGACCATCGCCGATGGCACCGTCCGTATCGACAAAAGACATGCCGAGTGAACAATTATTAGGTCGGATTACAACTGAAGTTTTTCAAGAAATGGCTGACTTGGAACGTGGTAACGTCTTTTTGAAATTACAAATGCAAAAAGAACAGTTAAAGAACGATTTGGAAAAATTGAAAGCAACTTATCGTCAAACACGGTTAGAAGAAATTTCTAAACGGGAAGAGGTTGTTCGTTCTCGTATTAACTGGTGGCAAGAACAAGAAGATGTTCGTTTAGAAATGGAAAAGAAAAAAGCAGAAACAGAAGCTGTTGAACAACAAATCGCAGAAGCAGAAGAATTGCGTAATAAATTACGTGCTGAAGCAATTGCCGAAAAGGAAAAAGCCCAAGCTGACGCTTTGTCATCTGATTCTTCTGATTCATCGGATTCTGCTGACACAAAGAAAAAAAATGTTGAGGAAGTTAAAGAAGAAAAGGTTGTTCGTGCTGTTGATACATATTCATTGATTGCCGTAAAAGGTATTAAGGGTAACTTAACGGCTTCATTGGAACAATTGGATGACGGTAAAGTTATTCAAGTTAAAGTTCAACAAACATTACCGACAGGTTTTGTTGTAGAAGAAATAACCAAAGATACAATTAAATTACGTTCAGGTGAGCAAACAGAAGTCCTGATGTTTAATGTTGTACCTGCTTCAACAAACGAATAGAAATTGTGCATCGGAGGGGACGAATGGCATTTCAAATATTCGGTAAAGGTGGTAAAAACCATATATCTGATAAAAATGAGGTAGAGGGGAATCCTGTTTCAACTGACGGGCAATCGCAGGTGCTGGATGTGAAACAGGTTCATGTTCCGGAAACCGGTGGTTTTCAAGAAGAAAAATTACCGGATATTCCGAATCTGCCTCCGTTCCCTTCTTTTATGAACGCAAGTGATAGTTCTTCTTCCGGTGCAACGGAAAGCACCATTTCGGAACAACCAGATGAAAATATTCATTTAACATCAGATACAAAACCGGAACCAAGGGAAACATTTAGTCCGCCGAAAGCCCCTAATTTTATCGATGGTAATCAACCTAAGCCGACACCCCCTCCTTCGGAAACGGATAAAGCGATACAAAAACGTGAAGAAGTTGCCAGTGCTGTTCAAGAGGCATTACTTAAAAGCGGTAAGCAAGTTAAACAAACAATTTCTTACAATACGGATTATAATTCGCCGACATTTCTTAAAGAATTATTTGAAAACGGTAACGTTTGTGTGACAGCTGCCGGTGGGTCTTTACCGATTAAAGATGATACACGTCAATTATTGGCATTGTTTTCAAACGGTCGTTTTTTTGTTTGTGAAACATATAAATTTGACGGTAAAGTTTTAGGTTTTGAATATCTGGCTAAAAAACGGCGTTTACAAATTGGTAAACCGGAATATGTTCCGATGCCGACATTACGTGCCATATATGAATATGCTGCTCAAAACGGTTATACAGTTGAAGTTGACAAAAATGAAGAACAGGAACAAGAACAAGCCCGTATGCAACGTGACTTTGTGACGATTGTTTCTCGAGCAGCGGCTTTACACGTTTCCGATATTCATATTGTTGTTGCTGATCATACAACTGTTATGTTCCGTGCCAACGGTTTAATGCAGACGGAAATGGAATATAATAAAGAGTGGGGTGAAAGTTTTGTTCGGGCCGCTTTTGCTTCTGCTGATATTTCTGATTCAAACTATGCTCAAAATGAATATCAATCAGCTCAAAAATTAGGGCGGACACCGCTACGGGGATCTCACGGTAAATTAGTTTTGCCTCGTAACCTTTTGGGTATTCGTTTGCAATTTAACCCGATTGCTTTTGGTACACGCTACGTTATTATGCGTATGTTATACGCTGAAGATTCAAGCAGTACTTCAACCGGTTTGGAATCATTGGGCTTTTTGGAACGTGAAATTGATTTCTTTTATCAGTTACGTGGGGCACCGACAGGCATTACGATTATTTCCGGTCCGACCGGTTCGGGTAAATCAACCACTTTGCAACGTAATATGATACAGATGTTAAAAGAACGTAATTATGAAATTAACTTAATTACAGTGGAAGACCCACCTGAATATCCTATTCCGGGAGCCCGACAGATGCCGGTTACAAACGCTTCAATTGAAGAAGCCAAAGAACGAGAATTTACAAAAGCATTATCAGCCGCTTTACGTTCTGACCCAGACAGTTTAATGATTGGGGAGGTTCGTACATTATCTGCTGCCGATTTGGCTTTTCGTGGAGCTTTATCCGGTCACAATGTTTGGACAACATTGCACGCTAACAGTGCACCGGCTATTTTAATGCGTTTAAAAGATTTAGGGGTTGAAGATTTTAAATTACGTGACCCTGAAATTATTAAAGGGTTGTTGGCTCAGCGATTGTTCAGAAAATTATGTCCGCATTGTCGTATTCCGGCTGAACAAAAAATTAACTTGCCATCGGTCATGCGTTTGCGTGAAGCGTTTGGTGATGTCGGGGTTGAAAGTTCTTATTTGCGAGGAAAAGGCTGTAAATATTGTGATTTTAGAGGGGTTAAAGGTCGTTTGGCAGTTGCTGAAATTATTTTGCCGGATGCAACATTTTTAGATTTGTTGATGAAAGGTGAAACAAAGAAAGCAATTAACTATTGGATTAACGATTTGAACGGGATGACCTTGCGTGAAGTTGCTATATCTCACATGTTCAGAGGATCGATTGATGTTGATGAAGTTGAACGATGGACAGGTTTTTTAAATCAAGTTGTTGTCGGTTAGAAAAGAGGAGTTGTAAATGGTTGATATGTCGAAAAAAAGTGCTGTATCAAAACGGTTGGATAAGCCAATCAATCCGGCAGATATGGCATTTGCAAAGTTTATGGTCAAGTTATATACATCCGATAGATTGGCTTTTTACTTTAAATTAAAGGCATTGTTGAAAAACCGATTTTCTTTGATGGATGCTTTGGAACGTATGTATCAAATTTATTCCAAAGACGGAAAAAAGCCGACTGAATCAATGGCTGTTGCTATTACGGTTTGGATGAAACAGATACGAAACGGTGATACATTTTCGGTTGCATTAGATGGATGGGCACCGCCGACAGAAATTTTGATGTTGTCGGTTGGGGACGTTTCTAATCTTGAAATGGCACTTGAAAATACAATTAAAGTTGTTGAAGGCGTTCGCCGTATGAAAGAACCGGTTATTTCGGCTGTTTCTTATCCGTTATTTTTGTTATTTATGGTTGTTTTGTTAATTTACGGGGTTGGGGCGTTCATGGTTCCGCCAATGATTAACGCTGTTCCGAATTTGATTTGGACAGGTACGGCAAAATCATTGGTTGATTTATCCAGTTTTGTTCAAGAACATCCATGGCCTCTCTTTTTAACATTGCCGATTATTGTTGTTTTAGTTTTGTTCACATTCCCTCGTTGGAAAGCAGAATCTCGTTCTGTTGCCGATAAATTTCCTCCTTGGTCGATTTATCGTATTTTTATTGGTGTGGGTTGGTTGCTTTCGTTATCAGCATTGGTTAATGCCGGCACGCCTGTTTCTAAAGCCATGCGTTCATTACGAGCATTTGCTAACCCGTATTTGTTGTTTAGAATTGACAAAGCATTGGCATACGTTAATAACGGGGATAACTTGGGTGATTCATTGTATAAAACAAAGTTGGGTTTTCCGGATGAAGAAGTTGTCGGTGACTTGCGGATTTATTCAGAGTTGGATAACTTTCCGGAAGCATTATCCCGTTTATCAGAAGATTGGCTTGAAACCTCTGTTAAAGACGTGGAAAAGAAAGCCAGTGTTTTAAACAGCTTTGCTATTTTGTTAATTGCCGTTGTTGTTGCTTGGGTTGTTATGGGCACATTTGACATGCAAGAACAAATGGTTAATGGTATGGGTTTAGGTGGCGGTCGATAAACAGCCGACTACGTTATAAAAAACGCTCTTTTAGATTATCCTTCGGGATGTTTATGAGGGCGTTTTTATATTATTTGTCTTCCAAACAGGATCACTGATTACAAAAAATGATGACAAGTTAATGCTTGTCAGATTGAATATTTTGGTGTAAAATTTTAAAATGACTGAAAAAAAACACCATCTTGGTTTGGATATAAAAGTGACTGAGACATTTTATGATGAGGCTCAAACACAGGTGCATACGGTTTACTATGAAAATGAATTAGGGTATGCCCAACAATGGGTCTATTACGAAGACGGTATTTTGCAATCAGTTATCAATTATAAAAACGGAAAGTTGCACGGGGATAGGTATGAATATTATCCGACCGGCGAATTAAAAGAATATGCGGAATATATTAACGGCTTATTAGATGGTCGAATGCAACATTTTGATATTCAAGGATGCTTGCGGGAAGAATGTGATTATTTGAACGGTCAAAAACACGGTTGTTATATTTCATATTTTTCTAATCATAGGATACAAAAATTGTATATATATACGCATGATCAACCGGATGGTCAATGTACTGAAAAATATGAAAACGGTTGCTTAAAGGAACAGCATTTTTATAAAAAAGGTATTCCTCATCAAAAATCTGAATTTTTTAATGAAGAAGGTGTTTTGATACGCAAAATCCTGTATCATCAAGGGAATAAGTTGTATGAGGAATATCTTGGTGACAAAGGTGAACGTATTGTACGTTTTTTTAAACCTTCCGGATTAGTTTCTGCATCATCAAAAGATAAAAAACAACCAATGTTTCACAGACATAATCGTGAAAATGATATGTAATGGTGTATATCATGTGTTGATTGACAGATAAGTATAAATATCATATTTTACTTTTTTGATTTGAGAATACACGCACCGTTATTCCATTTTCTGTTTGAACATTTTAAACATTCTGTTTGGGAAGAATAAGGATATTTTATCGTGTCATCGCAGGGAATACATCCCGAATTAGAAATAAACATATTTTTTTGTTTTTGACATGTTTGTTTTAACTCATCTGTTGGTGTTAAAATAATTGGATTATCTGAATAGATAAACTGATTCCATGGATTGACGATTGCCGGTAACGGTACAAGGGTAATTTGCCCTAAATCTATTGCTGTACCAATAAAAGGAGCAGATATGCCTTTTGTGGCAATTTCCGAAGCCAACTCATAATCGCCTTGTATGAGTGCACCAGATGCTCCCATCAAGCCAGCAGGGAGACCTAAAATTCCGACAGTTGTCGCTTCCGGAACAGCTGATTGGACTAATAAATAAAATGCAGAACAAGGTCCTTCGCTGCCTGTGGAACATGTAGCCCATTCATCTGATGTCATTACACTGTCTAATTTTAGATAGTAATCATAAAATCCTTTTGTTTCGATAACTAATTCTTTATCAAAAAAAGAACGTTCTAATAATATACTGGTATTATTAGCTAAGTGTTCACAGTATTGAGATTTTGTATGTGTTGAATGATTATTGCAATAGGTTTCATAAAACTGATTGTTCTCATCTACCAAATAATCAGATTTTCCCTTGATGTGTATGGAAGAATTATGACTGACCCCTCTTAAAAATATTCGTTGTTCATCATTTTCATAAAATCTCGGTTCTACACAACCCATGATACTCATCAACAATATAAGAGATAAAATATAACGCACGTTCTTTCTCCGATACAAATAACATAATATTTTTAATTATATCACAGAAGACTTATTTAGGCAAGATACTTATGTTATCGGATGCTTTTGATTTTAATACGTTGGAGTGTTCCTCAATCCAAATTATCAATGGCCGGTATATGTTAGCATATCTTTTGTTAAAAAGGCTGCTTCCGATGAAAAAAGTTATTTATTTTGTATAAGAGATTTTTCCTTTGTTAGTTGTAATGGCTGTAACAAGCCGTTATTAGCAAGAGAGGCATAAAAAGCGACAATTTCTTCCAAACTGATTTCAAAACCACTGAGTGCCAGTGATAATCCATAGTGTTTTCTGTCTTTTAATGAACGAATATTCCCTGTTTTTAATAATTGAAAAAAGGCATTGTGTTTTAATTGTGATAACAATACGGAAAAAGGCTTTTAAATCTACTCCGATATGTGTTTTAAAATTTTTATCTTCATACATCAGTAAGGCTTTTTGTGCATCTGTTGGAATTTGATGAATTGGTGTAAAAACACGATATTTATCATATGCACTCAAACTGATACGTAGAATGTTTTTGTTTCTGTCATAAACAATGTCAGAAAAGGAAAAATTATCCAACAACGTTGGTTTGGGGTACATAAAATACATAACACCTATGAGCAACAAACAAAAACAAATCATCTGCAAAATATGTTTCATTTTGAAGAGTGATAATTGTTTTGTCCGATACCAACAATTTCGGCAAAGAAAATTCCTTTTTTATTTTCAAAATATTTATTGAGGTCAATGGAGGTATAACGTTGTTTTTCGGGGGTTTGATTATTGATGTAAATATCTTCATAAAAATTTTCCGAAATGTTATCAACATCGAATTGATAATTGTGAAAATATAAATCGTTCATATTTCCATTTGATTGCGAAATTAAATGATTGATTTGATCGCTCAAAATACGGGAAATTGTGGCTTAAAGATGACGAATACCCCGTGTAACGATCCATTCAGCGACAATGGTTGGGAAAATTTTGATATTTGCAGAACGAATCGTCTTGTCCAACAATTCCAATTTTGCAACAGGTTTTGAAAACTGGATTTTAAGAGGAAAAATCTGTACTTTTCCATTTATATAGGTTGTCGGATTGATTGTTTGAACTTGTCCTGAAATGGATTCTTTATGTGATGAATGACAAAAGAAAATACAGCCTATTATTAACAATGTCATACAAATTAAAATCAATCAAAATACTTTTTTTTCAATAAATTAAAAAGATATTTTTTGGCTTTGTAATGATGTAAAATCGGCATAATTGTTTCCTTTGAAAATAGATTGGTGTGTATATGGTACAATTATATTAAAAATAATTTTTTAAAAATGAAAAGATATATTGATATATTTATGTGATTATGAATTGGTATGATTGATGTATCTTCGTTATTATGAAAAGATGTAAATAATATGAATATGTCAAATTAAAGGCAAAGATACATTTTGAATTTTAAAAATATGATGAAACCAGACTGGTTCTCATGAACGTTACACATTCTGATTCACAAAAAAAACCTCTAAAAGAGGTTTTTTAAAATGGCTGGGATACCAGGACTCGAACCTAGACTGACGGAATCAGAATCCGCTGTCCTACCATTAGACGATATCCCAACAACTGCCTTCCATCATAATCTTTTTTTTATCAAATTGCAAGATGTTTTTTTATTGTTATGCCACATATTCACGCAAAATTCGTTGTGAATGACCAATATTATTTAATACCTCATAGCCAATTGTTCCAACTGTATGAGCAAAATCATCTGCATCATAAAAATCACTGATAACAGTCATGAATTTTGTTTGTTCCAAGACGGAATCAGGTATATTTGTTACATCACAGGTAATATTGTCCATCGAAACACGACCGACAATGGGAGCTACAAAAATTTGACCGTCTTTTTCAATGTGCAATATTCCTTTGGGACTGAAAGAACGAAAAATACCGTCAGCATAACCGATTGAAACAGTCGCAATTTTAGTTGTTTGAGTTGTTTTGTGTGCAGCTCCATACCCGATTGTTTCGTTGGGGGAAACTGTTTTAATTTGTAAAATAGGTCCCATTAAACGAAGGCAGTTTTTGACCTGTTTTTCATGATGAGGAGCCGTATTTAAACCATATAAAGCCGCCCCCAACCGCACAATATCAAAATGAAAATCTTTTCCCAAAAAAATACCATCCGATGCACTGAATGAAAAAGGGGTATTACGAAATAAAGGTTGAAATTTTTGGAAGGTTGTTAATTGAGTCAGATTTAATGGGTGGTTAATATCATCAGCACAAGACAAATGCGACAGAATAAGTGAAAAAGATAAATGTCGTAAGGCAAAAACATCTTCATACGAAACACCCAAGCGATTTAAGCCTGTTTCAACTTGTAAAGCGGGTTTCAAGCGATTAAACGGTTGTTTAAACCATTCATAAACACTTTCGACTGTAGGAAGAACAGGGGTTAATTGAAAATGTTTAAATTCAGCTTCATCTTCTATGCCAAATCCTTGCAATGTGAAAATTCTTGATTTTCCGACAACGGGACGTAATTGAGCTCCCTCCCATCCATGAGCGACAAAAAATGTCCGACAACCGGCCTGATATAACGCTTTACCGACAGGTTGTATTCCCAAACCATACGCATTGTTTTTAAGAACGCAAGCCGCTTTTGCCGGTTTTACAACCTCTTTCAATGTCAAATAGTTGTCTTGAATTGTTTTTAAGTTAATTTGTAGGCGAGGTCGTGTGAACATATCTTCTCCTAAATTGCTTCTTCAATTTCTTCATCACTGGTATTGGCAATAATTTGATGTGGTAAGGTATTCATGTCAAGTGAATCCGATTCATCACTTAATGTTCCGTCAACGTGTTTAAGCTTTCGGTTAACTGCTCGAGTGCGGGTTTGGGCTTCATCCAATGTTTTTTGAGCCGCTTCAATATTGCGTTTTACTTTATCTACCCATGTCGCATATTTTTCAAATTCAACTTTGGCTTCATTGAGTGTTTTCCAAACTTCACCGGATCTTTTTTGAATAGCCAGCGTTTTAAATCCCATTTGTAATGAATTTAAAAAGGCTCCCAAAGTGCTGGGACCGGCAATTGAAATACGGTACTTGTTTTGTATTTCGGCGGCTAAACCTGTACGTCTCATAATTTCGGCATAGAGTCCTTCCGTTGGTAAAAACATGATGGCGAAATCCGTTGTTTTGGGTGGATAAATATATTTATCAGCAATACGTTTGGCTTCCGTTTTAATACATTTTTCTAATTCAGCAGAAGCCGTTTCAACGGCTTGACTTTCTCCTTTTTCAGAAGCAATCATCAACCGTTCATATCCTTCAATCGGAAATTTTGAATCAATCGGAATCAATACATCTCCATCAGGCAATTTTACGGCATACTCCACCACTTCGGCACAGTTGGGTTTAATATGTGCATTTTTAATAAATTGTTCGGATGATAACATTTGTTCTAACAAAGCTCCGAGTTGAACTTCGCCCCAAGTCCCTCGCGCTTTAACATTTGTGAGAACACGTTTTAAGCCTCCGACATCTGATGCCAATGTTTGCATTTCTCCCAGTCCTTGATGAACTTTTTCAAGTCGTTCTGAAACCAATGAAAAAGATTCTCCAATTCTTTTTTCCAATGTGGTGTGTAATTTTTCTTGAACCGTTTCACGCATTTGATCCAGTTTTAGCGTGTTTTCGGAACGCATCTTATCCATTTTTTCTTCAACCGTTGTTCGCATATGTGATAAATTTTGTATATTTTCATTTCTCATAAAATCAATGCGTGTTTCAACTGTTTTTCGAATTGAATCATTAAATTGTATTAAAGATTGACTTAATTCCTGCCGTAAATTCATGGCATCTTCACGGCTGATACGTTCTAAACGTTCCAGTTCTGAAATAAAAGGTGTTTTGTTGGATGATGTCATTAGATAAACGACAATAATCAATAAAAACAAGGAAATAACGCCTAAACAAGCAATAATGATTTGTGTTTCCATAAAAATTCCTTTGCAAAAAGAGTTTGTTTTGCGTATAGTGTAGCAAAGGAAAACAAAAATGAAAATATTTTTTTATCTGATTATCTTCTTTTTTTCATTTCAAGCTTACGCTGTTTCATTTAAGAGTCGTTATGAAGCACAAGGTATGAATATGGTTTTGTTATCAGCGGATATTGATACCGTTTTGACAAATGATACTTATTATATTGAAACAAAAGCAAAGTCCAAAGGGATTTTATCATTATTTATTCATCCGGAAACAATTTTTCAAACACAGGGACGAAAAACAAAATCCGGTTTAAAAGTGATTGATTCCGTAATGAAAATTAAGTCCGGTAAAGAAATAGAAGTTATTCGGCAAAATTTTGACAAGAAGACTGATTTTATAGATTATCAATCTGTTTTAGTTTATTTAATGAAGTTGTCTGTTCCGTCAAATCAAAAATTATTTGTTTCAGACGGAAAAAGGGATATGCAGGTTGATGTTATGTATCAAGGAAAGCAAGTCTTATCTGATGTTCATCAAGATTTAACGGGAGAGGCTGATGCTTATAGTGTGCGGATAAAAATTTTAAGTGGAAAGAAAAAGGGTTGGTTTTTTAAAAGAATGCAGGAAGAAAAAAAATCTCCTTTATGGCTTTATATGAAAAAAAATGAAAAAACCGGTCAAAATGAATTGGTGTTAAGTACGTTTGACACGGGCATATTGGGACGTTTGTACATTATACAAAAGGAAACAGAATATGAGAAAAATTAACAAATATATCAATAAATTTTTGAATATGATAAAATGGCCGGTCGGTCTTTTGATGGTTCTTTTTTTGGTTCCGGCCTTTCAAGCCGATTTTTACCTTATCAGTAAGGGAACAGACAAAGAAATGTTGTTGGAATTTTTCTTTCCCTTTGCAGCAACTGTTATTTTTTTTCTGGTTATGCCATCTTTGTCCGGTTCTTTTTTTGCGATTGCCGAACATGAATTAACACATATGTTATTTGCCGTTGCAACATTGCATAAACCCAAAGGATTAGACGTTGAACAGGGGAGTGGTGGTTCGTTTTCTTTTATGGGAGAGGGAAATTGGTTAATTGCATTGGCTCCGTATTTTTTTCCGACATTTACGTTTGTTTTGATGATTGGGATAAGTATTTACCAAGCCTTCTATGGTATTCAACCTGATTTTTATTTAATTTTATTTGGTATATTTATCGGGTACCATTTTATCGTAACATTATTTGAAATTCATCCGAAGCAAACAGATTTTATTGTTGCCGGACCAATTTTTACTATTTGTTTTTTACCGGGGGCTAATTTGTTGATGTATGGCATGTTGTTTGCCTATCTGTTAAAAGGATGGATGGGGATACCGATGTATTGGCATTTATTATTTCAGCGAATTGCCATGATTTTAAATTTATCATAATAGGATTTTAACCTGTATTGTTTTATCTGAAATCGTAATTTGACGCCGATATAAAAAACATCTTCGATAGGTTGTCGAAGATGTTTTTTATAATCGGTTGTCTTATTATGAAGCTCGTTTAATGCTTCCTCGTAATGTTGACCCTGTTTGAGGTAAATCGCTTGGATAAATATCCGCAGATTCATTTTGTTGTTCCGTATTTGAATACTTTTCTCCCGAACGTATAATTTTCATGCGAATATTATGACGTTGTTCAGCTTTTCCTTGTGAAGAATATGTCCAAGGTTCGACAGGTGTATTATCCGAGGCAACACTTGATATTTCACTATCTTCTGTTTGTGCTTGCTGAGATACGACCGTTGCCGGTAATTGAGGGACATTTTCTGATACAGAAACGTTATTTTGCTCTGGTGTTTTTGTTGATGATACATTGTCTTCTTGGGGTACATCTAATGATAACGGTTGAATGACGGTTGTTTTCGGATTTGTATCAAAACGTAAAACATATTGGTATCCTTTGACAACTTTCATATAAGCAGAACGAGCCGTTTTCATTTGAATTTGATGTTCTTCATCTGTTTCATTCGGATGTGCTTCATCGGCTAACTTTTTCAGTAATTGAGCGTATTTTTTTGTTGCCGGTGATAACTTTTGGACAATTTCAATATCCGGATACGTATTTTGAATACGTTCAATTTCCCGTTGCATTTGTTGACCGCTTTTACTAAACGCATGCAATTTTTTACGATCTTCAAAGAACCGATCATTGATGGCTTCGGCAACCGCTTCTTCTGCTTTCATAATAGCCAAACGGGATTGTTCCGTTAATTGGATAAATTCAGCATCTGTCAGATGTTCTTTAACAGATAATCCATTGATAAATTCCAAAGCATCTTGTGCATTTTCCAATAAATATAATGCTTTTTCATTATCGCCCATTTGAACTTTATTTGTTGCTCGTTCAACGGCTTTTCTTGCTTCAATAATGGCTTGACGAATTTTTTCCTGTCGTTCCGTATGAGCAATCATTTCCGCTTCTTCTTGTGCCTGTTGTTCCATTTTTTCGATACGGGCATTGCTTTCCAATACAATATCAGAAACTGAAGATGATAAATCCACAAAATTCGGCTGATATTTGAGGGCATTAGCCGGTCCGCTAACCGATAAAGCAAACGGAGGAAGATCCGTATATTTTGTAAGTGTTAAAGGAACATTCAATTGATACGAATCCTCACTCATATTCCATTGAATAGACATTGGATTTGACGTAAATGTTTGACCGATCAATTCGGAATTTAATGCCTTTAAAACACCGTTATCGATTGAAAAATTACCGTCAATTTTATTGATTTGTGTTTTTCCTGAATTAAGGAGTCTGTTCATTTCTTTGTCAAATACATTTTTCGGAATACGGCGAGATAATGCTTGTTCAATTAAAGGAGTGACCCGATCGATATCTGTTCCAACCCAAACAGAGTTATCAAAAGTTAAGTGTCCGTTACCATTTAAATTTTGAAGCATTGTTTGTGGTGAAACCCCTTCTCCCGTTACATGGGCTTGTAAAGACATATTTCCTTCACCAAATGCCATATTTCTCATAGATAATAAATTAGAAGGAACGTCCCAATTTTTACCTGTTATATCTAATGTTATTTTCGGTGTATTTTGCCAAGAAAGAGTACCGGATGCTTTAAATTCAGATTTCGTTGAATTGACATTGCCTGTTAATTCTTTCAAGGTTGCCGTTTTATTTAAACCGTCAACCGTCCACGCCATAATGGCGTTTTTAAGTTCAAAATCTTGATAAAGCAATTGAGCCGTTTTAATTTTTATTTGATGATTGATATTATCATACACTTTAAAACTAAATGGTTTTTTTGATTTTGGTCCATGCCATGTAATACCTTTTAAATCATTCCAGATAAAGTTATCAACATTAAATGACGGTGTTTCAATATTCATAACCAGTTCTGCAATTTCACCCGGTACATAAGACCCGTCAATTAACAGATTGTTTGACCCGATTTTAACTTCCCCTTTGGAAAATGAAAATTTATCCACTGATCCGTTTATCATCAACTTTAATAAAAATTCTCCGTTTAAAGAAGTATTTAATCCATTTAAATCAATAATATTTTTAGAAAAACGTTTAAAGTCCGGATATGAAACGGATACGTATAAATCTTTATATTGTATCGGTTCGGTTCGGGTATCAATTTGACCGTTTAGATTAAAACTTAAATCTTCGGCGTTTGTGTTGGATAGTATTGACCAAACCTGTTCATTTTCATTCAAAGTTAAATCTGTTTTAAAATCAGTTAATTTTGTAACTTTTTCAGGAAAAATTAAGTTTGTTTTGTTCATAAACAACTCCATTTGAGGGGTTGTAAAGGATAATTTTAAAGAATCAACCAATAATTTTTCTGATTTAATGCCTGAAATAATTGCGGAAGCATCCAATTTGGCATTTGCTAAATCAATAGCATTTAACTTGTTTATTTTTAATACATTATCAGATATTTCTCCGACAAGTTGAAGTTGTCCGACAGGTATTTTTCGGAATACGACATTTGACATATCAATATCAAATGTGCCATTCGTTTTTTTTATGACGTCTAAACCGTTCACATATTCTTTTGCATATTCAATTAAATGCAGTATATTGGTATTACCTTCTCTTTTGTAATTAAACAAACTATCAAAATCAATATTTTGAATATGAAGATTTGTTTTAATGTTTGGTAACGTTTCTGTTTTTTGATAGAAAATCGTACCACGTGCTTTTGTTTTTCCGATAATGAGTTCTTGGAAATCAAATTCTCGTGTGTTCGGAAAAATAGTAACGCTTCCTTTGACAGATGCCGTTTGGGGTAATTTAACAGATAAATTGTCAAGAGAAATTTGTTTTAGCAGGTCATCTAAATTTTCAGATTGAGCCGTCATCATGACAGTTAACCCCGTTTGCTCATTTTGATTAACAGACCCGCCATCAAAATTTAATTCCGTATTGCCTGCCAAGGAAACTTTCCCCCCGTTAATTAAGAAACGTGTTCCTTTTTTGGCAATATCTAGATGAAGGTTTTTAGCCTTAATATCCTTATATAAAAAGTTTTGAGCATTGATTTTTAAAACAACATCGGCTTCTTTGGGATTTGTCAGATAATGCCAATTCAATTCAGACAAGAAATCTTTCCATTGTGCATAATCAAAACGGTTAATGGCAAGGGTTGCATTATAAGATAATTTTGTACTTTTTTCTCGATTAAGAGAGCCGGTAACCGTAACGGCATCATCACTTTCTCCAAACCGAATGGTAAAACTTTTAAATAAATCATCTCCGTTCGCTGATTCGTAAGTTAAATTACCATAGGATGGTACATTCAATTCATTGCTAAATGATTTAAAACCAAAAATATTCAAAAAATCGTTTGGTCGTTTAATGCCGAAATTACCTTCAGCTATTATTTGCAAAGATTGTTTTTGACTAGGTACAACTGTTCCGTTGAAATTTAAAGAAAAATTATCATCTTCTCCGGTTACGTCTAATGAAAACGGAACTTGTGTATCATTGACCAGTTGTTGAATTTTCAAAATGGCAGTTGCTGTTTTATCTTGTGCTTTGAATGTTCCGGTAAATGTGAACGGTCCAATCAACGATTGTGCAGATAAATTACCGTTAATGTTACTGAGAATTAACTTGCCTTGGTTGACATTATTCATATATTCAACCGTGCCGTTTTGTATAACAAGTGTTTCAACTCGCATATGTGATTTTGTATCTTCAAAACCATAAGGATCTAAATTTTCGTTACTGCTGTATAAAAATGGAAAATTCCAGTTAACATGCGTAGCATCCGTTCTTTCCAAAAAGAGGGTTGGATTTTCGATTTCGATTTTTTTGATGGCAGATACATTACCAATCAATGAAGCCCATTCGATTTCTATGCCGATACGATTGGCTCGTAACATAACATTTCGATGTGCTTCTTTTGTATTGGCCAATGTAACGTCATTCATAACAATTTTAGGAATTGGGAACCATGAAACATATGTTGCTCCCATGACGTTAAATTCACGTCCGGTCATTTCCGTAATACTTTGAACAATTTGTTTTTGGAACGTATCGGAATTAAAAGAACGAATTGCGATAAATCCCAATAGACCGATTAAAATAAAAATAATGAACAATAATGTTAAGAAAAATTTTTTCATGTTTCACCCTATGCTAGCTAACTTATTTTTTTTATACATAATTTATAAAAAAAATAAAAGAGTTTTTTATATTGATTTTATGTTTTTTACTTTTTAAACATTTCGTTTCCAGAAAAAAGGAACAAATAAAATGTAAACGGCAACAAATTCCAAACGTCCGATAATCATCATAAATGCAAAAACAAATTTTCCGATGGTTGGAAAGTCTGCAAATGTTTTATCCGGTCCGATAATATGCCCGAGTGCCGGTCCGATATTTGATAAGGCGGAAATAGAACCGGACACGGCGGTCAAAACATCTAAATTGCAAAGTGATAAAATAATTGATCCGACACCGGCACTAATGGCATATAAGCCAAAAAATACTAAAACACCACTGATAACTTCTTCACTAATTGGTTTATTTCCATAGCGTGGAATAAATATACCATGGGGTTGAACGGAACGTTTTAATTTTGTATGAATTGCTTTGAATAGAATACTATAACGAAACATTTTTATTCCGCCGGATGTCGAACCGGTACATGCACCGGTTAACATCATCAACAAGAACACAACCGAAGCATACAATCCCCATGTTTCATAATTGTCAGTAATAAATCCGGTTGAAGACATAATAGAAACAACATCAAAAGTTGTTGTTCTTAAAATGAAAGTCAGTTGTGCATTATCAAAATTGACATCATGCCAACGCACGGCTATTAAAAATAAAATAACACCAATAACGGACCAAAAATACAATTTAATTTGTTCATCGTTACGGATGGTTTCAAAATGTCTTCGAAAAACCAATATGCCCATCATTAAGGGTAATCCGCCGATAAACATAAAGAAAATTAAAATCCATTCAATAGCCGATGACTGAAAATAGCCAATCGATTCGTTATGCGTTGAAAATCCGCCGGTTGCAGCAGTTGTTAAGGCATGATTTAAGGCATCAAAAGGTGTCATGCCGGCTATCCATAAACACAATCCGCATAGAACGGTTATGATAACAAAATATGTCAAAATACCAAATACATTTTGAGCAATTGTCGGCATATCCCGATTTGATTCACCGCTTGTTTCAATATTAAATAACTGCATGCCACCGATTTGTAAAGACGGCAAAATTAAAATGGCAACAACCAATATTCCCAAACCACCCATCCATTGCATAATGGAACGCCATAGTAAAACCCCGACCGGTAAATTTTCCAAATCATTGAAAATGGTTGCTCCGGTTGTTGTCAGACCGGATGTTGCTTCAAAGAAAGCATCGGTAAAAGAGATATTTACCGGTGAAAAATAAAGAGGAAAAGCACACAAAAGCGTAAAAATAAGCCAAATAATACACGTTGTCAAAAACATTTCTTTAATTTTAAGCGGAGCATGAGGTGTATCCGTTACTAACCATCCGATTAGCCCCAACGCCATACTTAAACCACCACACAATCCGAAAATGGAAGCTGATTTTAAATCATTATTCAGCCAGTCGGCTCCTGCCGGAAAAACCATCATGAAACCGCTTAACATGACCAAAAAACTGACAATTGAAAAAATAAGTTTAAAACGCATGTCATCCTCTTAAAATTTTACTTATCATATGATTTTTTATTTTTAAAATCAATAAAAAAAGGCATTTTGATATTAAAAGCCGGTTTAGATTGATTTTTCTTGACGAAAACAGGCAAATTGTTTAAAATATCTGCAATAAAAAAGGGAAGGTATCGTGTTTTATTTTGATGCACATTGTCATATTTTACCGTTAAAACAAATGGAACGTTCTGTTACCGGTGGTGTTTCCTATTTTATATGTAATGCAACCAAACCGGACGATTGGCAATCAGTGATTGATTTAGCACAACAAGTTGAAGGTGTTTATCCTTGTATTGGTGTACATCCGTGGTTTATTGATGAATTATCCGGAGATTGGATGATACAAATGCAATTATTATTGGAAAAATATCCTTCTTTAATGATTGGTGAAATTGGTTTAGACGGTACACGTCCTCATTTAACTAAGCAGGCTGAAATATTTGAAACATGCCTGAAATTGGCTCGTCAATATAAACGTGCTGTTCATATACACGGATATAAGGCATGGGTTAATATTTTAAATATATTAGTCTGTTTTCCGGATATTTCGTGTTTGTTTCATCGATTTTCGGGTAGTGAAGTGCAAGCACGTTACTTATCAAAAATGGTCAATGCTTATTTTTCTGTTATGACGTCAAAACCGTTACGATATTTACCGGCAGATAGAGTTTTAATTGAAAGTGATTCACCGGACGGATTACATAAACCGATACGGGTTATTGAATTGGCAGAACGGTTAGGATTGAATTGGGAACAATTAGATTATAATTTTTGTTCTTTTATTGGTCGTACTATGCCGTTTAAGGGGTTGCCTCCTCAGATGAATAAGGGTTAAATATGGATAAAAAAGAATTAAATTCACTTGCCTTGTCTGAAAGTTGCCTTCAAAATCAGATACACAATCGCACGGAATTACTTTTAGGGAAGAATGGATTGGATAGATTAGCTCAATCACATGTCATGGTTATCGGATGTGGGGCTGTCGGTGGTATGGCTATTGAAGCGTTGGCCCGTTCCGGTGTCGGATGTATTACGGTTGTTGATTGTGATGTTTTTTCGCCCAGTAATTTGAATCGTCAAATTTTAGCAACGACTGATGTTATGAACCAATCCAAAACGCATGTAGCGACTCAACGGATTCATCAGATTGATTCAACAATAACCGTCATCGAAAAAAACATATTGGTTTCAGGCGATAATGTTGAAACACTATTCAATGAACCGGTTGATTTTGTGATTGATGCCATTGATTCGTTAAATGCCAAAACGACCGTAATTGCATATTTGGTAACGCATCACATACCATTTATTTCATCCATGGGAGCAGCATTAAAAACGGATATAACTCGCATTCAAATTACACAAATGAAAAAAACAATACAATGTCCGTTGGCTTCTTTTTTACGGAAACGGCTCAGACGGCGTGGGATAGATATGTCATTTCGGGTTGTTTATTCGGATGAATGTGTTTCGGATAAATTACATTTAGGGGAAGAAGACAGCCAAAACAATCGCCGAACGATGGGGTCTATGATGACGGTAACAGGTATATTCGGTCTGATGTGTGCTCATTATGTTATTATGAAATTGATACAAACGGAAAGTAAAACAGATGAATGATATTTTTAAGTTAGATGAACCTGAAACAGATTTTAATCCATTAGATGAAGCCGTTGATGAATTTTTAAAATCATCAATACCTGAGCCGTCTTTTATCGATGACTTAAATCCCGAACAACGGCAAGCTGTTGAAACAACGGAAGGACCTGTTCTTGTCTTATCAGGAGCCGGAACGGGAAAAACAAAGGTTTTGACAACACGGGTTGCATATATTATTCATCAAAAAAAAGCGTTGCCCTGGCAAATTTTAGCCGTTACCTTTACGAATAAAGCCTCCAAGGAAATGAAGTCACGTTTAGAACGTTTAATCGGAGCGGATGCTTTTTCTGTTTGGTTGGGTACGTTTCATGCAATCGGTATTAAAATCTTGCGTAAATTTGCTGAAAAAGTGAATTTAACATCTAATTTTATTGTATTAGGAACAGATGATCAAGAACGATTATTAAAAAATCTGATGCAGGAAGCCGGTGTTGACATCAAAAAATACACACCTGCCGGTCTATTAGAAATTATTCAACGTTGGAAAGATAAAGGATTGCTACCGGAACAGGTTACATCTGCTCATCAAACAACATTTTGTAATGGACGGGCTTTGTATTTTTACAAACAATATCAACAAAAATTATCATCATTAAATGCGGTTGATTTTGGTGATTTGCTTTTGTTACCATTGGCATTATTTCAATCTCATCCGGATATTTTAGCTCATTATCAACAACAATTTAAATATATTTTGGTTGATGAATATCAAGATACAAATGTTGCTCAATACTTATTATTACGCTTGTTAGCTAAAAAATATAACAACATTTGTTGTGTCGGTGACGATGACCAGTCAATTTATTCATGGCGTGGGGCTAAAGTTGAAAATATTCTTAATTTTAAAACAACATTTCCGGATGCTGTTATCATTCGGTTAGAACGTAATTATCGTTCGACAAGGCATATTTTAGGGGCAGCCTCCGGTTTGATAGCCAATAATTCCGGTCGATTGGGAAAAACATTAAAACCTGCCAATGAAAAAGAAAATCAAGGGGAACATGTTTTAGTTAAGGGATTTTATAACGGTAATCAAGAAGCGGAATATATTGTTGAAACAATCGAATCCGAACAAAAAAAAGGTGTTTTGTTGTCGGATATGGCTATTTTGGTTCGTGCAACTTTTCAAACCCGATTGTTTGAAGAAGTTTTAATGCGTCATGGTGTTTCATATAAAATTATTGGTGGTTTTAAATTTTACGAACGAGAAGAAATTAAGGATGCAATTGCTTATCTTCGATTGATTTTAAACACGGATGATGATTTAGCATTTATGCGAATTGTTAATAAACCGAAACGAGGTATTGGACCGCAGGCAATGGATGCTTTGGAACAAACAACACGAGAAAAGCATATCAGTTTATTTGATGCGATTGGCTGGGCATCGTTGCGACCGGCGGTTCGTAAAACACTTGATTCGTTTGTTTTAACGATTAAACGGGCAAGAGAATTATTACAAACGGAAAGTCCGGCCGATGTGGCAAAAACATTATTGGAAGAAAGTGGCTATATACAAATGTGGCGTTTGGATAAATCGCCGGAAGCCGAAGGGCGTCTTGAAAATATTCGGGAATTATATACGGTTTTGTCTGATTTTGAAGATATACAATCCTTTATTGAATATACCTCTCTTGTGATGGATACGGATGAAAACGTTACAGATGACCAATTAGTCGTTATGACGTTACATGCTTCAAAAGGATTGGAATTTTATGAGGTGTTTTTAGCCGGTTGGGAAGAAGGATTATTCCCTCATCAAAAAACATTAGATGAAACCGGTGATGTTGGTTTGGAGGAAGAACGCCGGTTAGCATATGTCGGTATGACACGTGCCAAACGTAAATTAACGATTTCATTTGCTCACAATCGCCGTATGTACGGACAATGGATTAACGCTTTACCGAGTCGTTTTATTGAAGAATTGCCACAACAGCATATTCAAACAGATACTTATTTCCATCGGTCTGAACAACAAGGTTATCAAGCTTCAACACCGGCTTGGGGATGTGGTTATTCCGGCTCTCGGAAACCAAAACGGTATGGAACACATGTTCAATCGTTTGATTTTGATGATGATGTTGATACCCAGCAAGATGAACGTCCGGTTAGTAGGTGGGATAGAGAATCTTTAACTTCAACACCGTCTGATTATTTTATTCCCCGTAAACAAATATCATATAGAACAGTTGCGTCTTCTTCATCAAGACGAGTCGGTCGGCGAGTTCGTCATGAAACTTTTGGAGCAGGGACCGTTGTTCGGGAAGATGGAGAACGGTTAGACATTCGTTTTGATTCGGGGCAAATTAAAAAGATTATGGCTCGTTTTTTAGAAGAAGAATAATCCATTCTAACGAATTGATTGTTTTAGGGATTAAATCTACCTATCTGATAAGAAAAGAAGGGGGATTTAATGAAACAACGTCATAAAACACAGTCTTTGTTATTTCAACATAAGCGGTTGTACTTAATGTATAATATTCCGGTTTTATTAACATATAAACGTCCGTATATTGTTTCGTATCCTCGTCCGCAAGAATTGACCTATCAGGTTCCGATACAAACCGATTCGGACCATTTACATCAAGGACTTGATTGTTCAGGGCAGGGAAATTGTCAACCGGAAATGGATAGTACAAAAGGGGAAGAAATGCAGGCTTATTTGGTTAAAGCAAATCGTCAACCCAGTGCTAAAAAACGCCGTCAAAATCAGCAAAAAATAAAAAATAAGGAAACTTGATATATCAGAACGCCTTGATTTTAAATTGGAATAATGAAAAAATCGCATATTGCCTATGCGATTTTTTTTATAGATTACCAAATTAACTTATCAGTCAATTGTTTGTTTTATTTGATTGCATCGGATCAGCTCTCAATACATCATTCGGATTATTTTGTTCACTGCTTTGTGCGTGTTGAGAAATAATGCTACCTAATGAAGTGGGGGACAACATTTTCTGTTCAAATGTTAATACCGATTCTTTACCTTCCGAAGCGGCTAATGTACCGAGTGTTCCTTCATACATTGAAGAAGCCGTTGCTAGTGCGTAACCGTCTGTTTTATGATTATCAACAGATGTTTGCGGATTAAAGAAGGAATTGTATCGTTCCATTTTTTCTTCACGTTCTAACATACTGCTAACACTATCTCTAAAATTACTATCCGTTATTTTTTGACAGTTTTCCTCTGAAATCAATTTTTTATCCATAACTGTTTTTAAACAAACAGCATGTGTAAAGTATTGATTCATTGTTTCATTTACTTCCTGACATGTCAATGGAATTTCTTTTTCTAAGACAAGATAACGGTCATTCATTGCAATTGCTTGTTGTTCTAATTGTGCTTTTCTTTCGGGAGATGTTTCCGGATTGTCATATTCAGCCCGCAATTTTTGAAAGTCTTGAATCAATTTTTCTCGTTCTTCCACTTGCTTAGTAAGTTCATCATATGATTTAACTGTTTCTTGTTCCCAATAACCGGTTGCAGATAAATGATACGTTGTAAAATCGGCTTTTTGACCGTTAAAATCATGTTCAGCATTAAAATCATATTTTTTATCAGCTAAAAAGGCAATACATTCTTCTGTTTTAATAACAGCCGGTGACATTTTTTGCCAATCAATTTTAGCACCTTTCTTTTCAGCTGCTGCCAACACCTTATAACCGCCTTCAATAGCCATAATATCATCAATCAAAACCTGTTCAATTTGTTCCATTTTTTTGATAGATGCTTCCGCTTTTTTGCGATTTGGTTTTTCCCCCCAAGCGTATTCAATGTATCTATCACATTCATCACCAAATTGAGAATTAAAATCTTTCAATTTTAATAAAATTGCAACGGCCTCTCGATTAGGAAGATCACAGGTTATCTCAGAAAATTCTTCCATATTCTTTGAGTTGAAAAAAATACTTAATTCCTCAACCTTTTTAAGTTTTTTTGATGAAGACGATTTTGTGGATTTTTTTGCCATGGTTTTCCTTTCTCAGTAAATGTGTTGCAATGAAACCATCTTATCAGCAATTATTAAAATTGTCAAGAATTTTTAAAAAATATTTGCATCATGCTATTGACGGAGCATTATCCAATGGAAGTCGAGTGATGTCAAATTCACGTGGTACAGAGGGTTGTTCCGCTGATGCTAATGCCAATTTTCCTATCAAACTGCTATTGGATGGAGAATTAGGTTGTGCTTCAGATGTTTCAGATGGTTTTTGTTTTTCGCCCGAAAATGGTTTCGCACTTGCCAGACTATCCATGCCAACCAAAGAACCGGTTGGTGTAGATTGATCGTGAGCCAACGTGGCAGGCGTGTTTGCATTCGAATCACCTTGAACAGAAGGCGTGCTCGCTGCGTTAATAGCCAAGCCTGCTAAGGTAGATAAAGGCGTTTCCGTAAGATTTTGTGTTCCGTTTTTATGATTTTGTCCGGAAAGGGCTGTAAATTCTTTCTGAGTTCGATGCAATTTCACAGCATATTCTTTTTTCTGCTCAGGGGTTGATGCCTGTTCATACAATGTTCTAAAATTAGCCATTCTTTGTTCAAGAATTTGTCTGTCTGAATCGGTTGAACTTCCTTTCTCAAAAGGTGTAGCCCCTATAAGTGGACTTCCTCTATGACCGGATTTTTGTTGTTTCGTTGGTCGTTGGTTACCAGACGCTTTCGCCTCAACGTTAGTTTGCGTTTGAGCGGGCTTTCTGCGATCTTGGCTTGGGTAATCAGTTTCGGTTGTATGAATTTCGACCTTTGGACTTTCCCGGTTGTTCCACCCAGTTTCTTGTTCATAAGAACGCATTGCCTGTTGATCGGGAATATGCAAATTACCCCTCTGTTCCCTCATTGCTTCTTGGTAATGAGTACCAAACCTTTCAGTTTGTGCTGAACTTTGCTCAACCTCTTGAAGTCTGTGTTCTAATGCAGTCTCACCCCACGGTTCCCGAGTTTGAGTCTTCTCATTCATTGCTTTTTGGAAGTTGTCACCAAACCTTTTAACTTGTGCTGAACTTTGCTCAAGCTCTTGATGTCTGTGTTCGAGCTTCTGTCTCTTTTTAGGATCTGTTTCTTGTGCTCTTTGCTGTTCAAGTTTTTCAGCTTCTTGTTCATAAGAACGTGCGGTTAGGGAATCAATAACCGAAGTATCACGAGGTTCGGTTTCGGTTGTATGAATTTCGACCTTTGGACTTTCCCGGTTGTTCCACCCAGTTTCGTGTTCATAAGAACGTCTTGCCGGTACATCCAACCTCTTCACATTACCCCTCTGTTCCCGAGTTTCAGTCTTCTTCTTATTTATTGCTTTTTGAATGGATACTGTACTCCCATCCAGAGTTTCAGTCTTCGTATTCGTTGCTTCTTGGTACTCTTTAGCAAACCTTTTCTTTTGTGCTGAACTTTTCTCAACCTCTTGAAGTCTGTGTTCGTACTTCTGTCTCTTTTTAGGATCTGGTTCTAGTGCTATTTGCTGTTTAAGTTTTTCAGCTTCTTGTTCCAAAGAACGTATTGCATGTTGATTGACCATAACATGCCTCATCTTCTCTTCTTCAGACATGTTACCCCAGTTCGCCAATCTTGCTTGCTGTTCTTTTTCCTCTTGTTCCCGTTCTTGTTGAGCCCGTTTATGGAACCTTTGACAGTCTTCCGGTGTACCTTGACTGTTCATAAATTCATCATGAATAGCCCTACGAGCAGCATCCATTTCAGCAAAAGCCGCTTGAACTTCCAACATGTATTGAGTATGATTATAACTGGAAATACGGGCAGCAACATCCATGATAGCCACTTGTTGAGCCAATGATGATGGATTATCAACATTGCTTTTGTTTTTATCCGTCACTTTTTGAACTTCATTGCTGACATGTTGCGGATAACGGGCGGCAACAACCATTTTTATTTCCGGAGGCAAATTAACAGCAGAGATATTATTGAGCAATCGAATATGTTCAGCTTGCGTATCCGCTGTTTGCGTTTGACCCAATACAATAGTTAACCGTTCTAAATAATTATTGAGTTTTGTAATTTCTTCGTTTAAAGCATATCTGCTTTCATCTATTTCATCTTGTGAGGGCAAAGAACTACCACGTACATTGCTTGTATGATTGTTATCGCTATTCGCAAAGACCGACCCGATTGGAGCGACTAGCGGAACCCCCCATTCCTTCAATTGTTCCAGACTTATTGCCATTTGCACCTCCGCAAAAGAATATACTCAACTATCTAATAGGATAACATCAAAAAGTTAATTCTGTCAATAATATTTGTTTGTTTAAAATCAACATGTTATAAAAAAGTTGTTAACAAAATGTAAAGAAAATTAACCGTTTTTTTTACTGTTTTATACGATTCGTTAACATTTAATTTGAAAAATATTTTCATAACATATTGAAAGTAAAGTAAAAAACATAAAAAATACGATTCGTTTTATTTTTGTACAAAAATGATTTTTTTTCTAATATTTTCGAAAAAAAGTTTTTTTTAAAAATAACATATTGAAATACAGTTGTATTTTTGTTTGTACAAAAGTTAACTTTTTAAAAAAGAAAACAGACGGTTTATTTTTTTTAACTTGAAAAACGAATCGCAGATTGATACACTATTTAAGTAAAGGAGATAACATGAATGTATTATTGATTAACGGCAGTCCGAATGAAAAAGGATGTACATATACGGCACTTTCGGAAGTGATTCGTATCTTAGAACAAGAAAATATTTCCACAACATTATTCCATATCGGTAAACAGCCTATTCAAGGGTGTATCGGTTGTGGCGTTTGTCGGCAGACGGGAAAATGTATTTATGATGAAGATAAGGTTAATTCCTGTCTGGATTTAGCCAAAAAAGCAGATGGGATTATTGTGGGATCTCCTGTTTATTATGCTGGACCAAACGGGGCTTTGTGTGCTTTTTTAGACAGATTGTTTTTTGCCTCAAACGGTACTTTGGCATTTAAACCGGCCGCGGCAATTGTTAGTAGTCGCAGAGCAGGGGGACCGGCTGCATTTGACAGATTAAATAAATATTTTACCATATCGCATATGCCGATTGTATCTTCTCAATATTGGAATGAAGTTCATGGTAGTATGCCGGCGGATGTTTTACAAGATGCCGAAGGGCTTCAAACAATGCGTTCGTTGGCTCGGAATATGGCTTGGTTATTGCGGTGTATTCAGGCCGGTCAAAATCAGGGAATAACTTATCCGGAAAAAGAAGAAATTATTCGTACGAATTTTATTCGATAGATGTATTATACGAAAAAATATAAAAACGGCTTTATTCGTATCATATTTGTAAAAAAAACACCTCTTATCTTGATAATAAGAGGTGTTTTTCATAATATTATTTGATGCACATACCGTTGCTATCCGGAATACCCCACCCCATTGTTTTACAACAAACATTGTTTGCATTTAATGTGCCACCAGCATTATCACAGCAAATAGCTGATGGTAAACTTGTTTCAAAATCCATTTTGTTGTCAGGGCAACAGCAGGCACTTTGGCTACCGGATGTAACAACAACGGCATGGCTGTTATCAGGACATACAATATCAGAGCATTGTGGAGGAGGCGGAACACCGCAATTCGTATCATTTAATCCTAACCAAGTAATACCAAGTGTATTTCTTAAACAACAAGTATTATTTCGCCATTCAAACATAGGATTGGCATCACAACATAACTGAACATCTTGTGATGTGCCGATAAAACGAGGTAAAATAGTACCGCCGGATCCAACCGCACAACATTCAATTGTTTGACCGCCATTTCCAAAGAATCTTTCTCCGTGTAAACGTGAAGATTGGATTTCATAAATACCGACTTCTTTCCCGTTTTCCAATGTTTCTGTTGAACCGGTATGAACGGAATAATCACCACTCGGCCGAACACAACAAACACCGTTTGATGACCATATCCCACCGGCACTGTTGCAGCAACTATCAACTTCTGTTGTTTCGTCATAAAATTTAAAAGGTGAGTTGGCAATACATTGACCTGTATATGGGTCATCGATGGGGGTATCGGGCTCATCTGATGAATCAGAGTTAATATGGGCGTTCATCGCTCCAAAGAAAACAATCAATGAACCATATGTAGATGCAGCAGTGGTATAATCTAAATCAATCGTTTCCGTTAATTGTAATGCTGATTCACGTCCGCTACTGCCTTCCGGTTTATATTCATCAAACTTAGTGCAATCAACCTCAGCTAATTTCTGATCGCCACAACCGGTAAAAACAGATGAAATTTGTGCACATGTTTCATTAAATTTCGAATATTTAATTTGTTCACAAACTTCCCTTGAAATACCGGCAATAGAAACCGTATAGCCATAATTATCACTATCCGGATTGTTATAAACCCGTACTTGAACAGGAGCCCCCGTATTTGTTGTAAAATATTCATCATACATATCTTGTTCCGGAACAGAGGCAATTAACGATGGCTTTACAATCCCGTTATCTAAATACATAATGTTTTTTTCTGTACGAGCACCGGTTACAGCAATTGTAAACGCATCAACCGTTTCGTTTTCGGCATGGATTTGTAAGGTGTATTGCATTCCCCAAATACCGGATATGGCAAGAACACCGATAACAGCTAAAACACCCAGCATTTCAACCATACTGCGTCCGGTTTGAGATTTTTTTGCCAAAAACATATTGCGTTTTATTGTCATTAAGGCCTCATTACTTGTATCATCCAGACATAAAAAACGGATGGAATATGACTTCCTATTTTCAGATTACCAAAAAAATATCCTTTCGTCAAATACTTTTTTGAAAAAACGCCTATTCCGTATATTGAAAAAAGGATGTCAGATTTCCTCTGATTTGATTTGTAAATCAAGCCACTTGTTTTCTAATTCTTCTAATTTTTTTTGTTCATTTTGCAGTTTTTCCGAAACGTGTCTGACTTCATCGGGATTTTGGTATATATCCGGATTGATAAGTTGTGTTTGTAAAACAGATACTTTTTCATTTTGTTGATGTATCAATTCAGGTAACTGTTCCAACAAGTGCCGTTCCGTAAAGGTTAATCCTTTTTTGACCGTTTTTTCAAGTGGTTTGTTAATAATTGATTTTGATGATACATCATTTTTTTTCATGGGAGCCGAACGGTTTTTTTTATCCTTTAAATCAGATAAAAGTTGTGTATAAGTACCGACATATTCTGCAATTTTACCGCTTCCGTCAATGTATAAAAGAGACGTGGTAACTTTATCTAAAAAATCTCGGTCGTGACTGACAATTAAAATCGTTCCTTCATATTCACTCAATACTTCCTGTAATAAATCAAGTGTATCCATATCTAAATCATTGGTCGGTTCGTCTAAAACCAAAAAATTAGACGGTTTTGCCAAAGCAACAGCTAACATCAGTCTGTTTTTTTCGCCACCTGACAGAGCATTAACCGGTGTGTTGGCTTGTGAAGATGTGAATAAAAAATCTTTTAAATAAGAAACAACATGTCGGAAATGACCTCGTACAAAGATATGGTCACCTTCCGGACATAATGTTTTCCAAAGTGTTTTTGTCGGATCAAGTGATATTCTGTTTTGATCAAAATAGGCTTCTTCAAGATTTTTAGCTAAACGAACAGAACCGCTATCGGGTTCTAACCGCTTTGTCAGTAGTTTAATTAAGGTTGTTTTGCCACTTCCGTTTGGTCCGACAATACCGATTTTATTGCCGCGTAATACTCGAATAGAAAAATTATCAACCAAACAACGATTGTCAAAACTTTTGGAAACATGTTTTGCTTCAATAATCATTTTGGATTGAATTAGGCCTTTATCAATTGTCATATGCACACTACCGAGTTGTTTGATTTGTTCTTTACGTTCCAATCGCAGTTGTTGTAATCGTCTTAATCGACCCATATTTCGCTTGCGTCTGGCGGTAACGCCTTTGTGTAACCATTCCGTTTCTTCGGCAATGCGTTTATTCAGATTTTTTTGTTCAATGATTTCTTGTTCAATGATTTGTTCTTGCCATTTTTCAAAATCAATATAACCTTTGTTATTTAAGTGAGCAATGCCTCGATCAAGCCATATCGTAGTATTCGATATACGATTGAGAAATTGTCTGTCATGACTGATAACGATGACGGCTCCTTTAAAATCTCGAATAATTGTTTCTAATTTTTCAATTGTTTCAATATCAAGATGATTTGTCGGTTCATCAAGTAATAATAAATCCGGTTCACCAACCAATGCGCGAGCCAAAGCCGCCTTTTTGCGTTCCCCACCGGAAGCGGTAGAAGGATTTTGTTCACTTCGGATACAAAGGGAGTCTATTAAAATATCGGCTTTGTATGTTTGGTTTTGTTCTTTTTCGTTCAGACCGGATAAAATAACGTCTTTTAATGTCGAAAAGGCTGAAAAATCTTCATCCTGAGGCATATAGGCAATCTTTGTATTCGGTTGAATAAAGCAAGTACCGAAATCGGCTTCCATAATACCGGCAATAACTTTTAACAAGGTCGATTTACCGGAACCGTTCCGTCCGATTAAGCAAATTTTGTCTCCTTTATTGACATAAATATTCAATCCGCTAAACAACGGATGAACGCCAAATGTTAAATGAACATCTTTTAAAGAATAAATCGGAGAAATATCAGCCATAATTATTATTTTGCATACAAGGTAGGAATACCGTTTTGTTCTAATATCTGTGCCAGTTTTTCAATTAGGATTTTGCTGGGTTCCGGTGTGTTTTCCAATGGATAAGGAATGTTCAATTGTTTCCATTTGTAAACACCGTGCTGATGATATGGTAAAATTTCAACCAGTTCAACATTCGGATATTGCTTAACAAAATCAGCATACATTTGAGCATATTTTTCCGTATCATTGAAGTCAGGAACAACAACCCATCGTATCCAAGTCGGGATATGTTCTTTTTTTAAATGAGATAAAAAGTCAAAAGTTCTGTTGTTTGGTAAACCGGTTAATTTTTTATGTTCGGCAGAGGCTAAATGTTTAACATCTAACATGACCAAATCAACGTGTTCCAATAATTTAACAGTCGTTTCATCAATATCTGTTGTACCGGCGGTATCAATGGCAATATGAATATGTTGTTTTTTGAGCTCGGAAAAAACAGGTAATAATGCTTTTTTTTGCAACAATGGTTCCCCACCGGAAAATGTAACACCGCCATTTGAAAAGTGCATAAAATTTTCATATTTTAAAATTTCCTGAACCATTTCTTTGGCTGAAATTGTTCTACCTCCGTGAATATCCCATGTATCCGGATTGTGACAATATTGACATCGAAGCGGACACCCTTGCATAAATACAACAAACCGTATTCCCGGACCGTCAACTGTTCCGGCACTTTCAAATGAATGAATACGCAACATTGTTGTATTTAAACTTTCCATAATAACTCCTGATATATAATTTACTTATAATGATGTTTACATTTATTTTTTTTCTTTGTCAAGAATAGTTCAACATGAACGTTGAAAACATTATTTTGATGATAAACAGGTGTTTAAAAAAGCACTGACTTGTTCTTCCGTTGTAAATGATACAACACGGGTTGCCATATCATTATAGCGAGCTTCATCTCCCGTATAGAGAGGTTGACAAGTTGTTCTTAATTTTAAAAAGTAATCTCCGATATAGGTAACATAAACCTGTTCAACAAAAGGATGATTGTCCGGCAATTCTTGAAGCATTTGTTGTTCGGCTATGGATTGTTCCGCCATAATATCATTTGCGGAAATTCTTGGCAAACCTGCATTATAAACAAAAACAGTGATGTTACAGGTTTTGTTGATATAGAGTTGACTGTAACCATAACCCGAATGTTTTTGTTCAAAATCAACAAAACCGTCTGTTTCTTTTTGTAAAGCATCTTTGATATGAACAAAGGTAATTTTATCTGGTAATTCCCGCATACATTGTTTCAGTTCTTTACTCATAGCCTGAAATGGTATGTTTAATAGTACCATTGTTAAAAAAAATAAAAAAATTGTTTTCTTCATGAATTTTTCCCATCAAAAAATTTTTTTAAATATTTTCCCGTATAACTTTGCGGAACTTGCATAATTTCTTCGGGTGTTCCTTGGGCAATAATATAACCGCCGTTTTCACCGCCTTCCGGTCCCATGTCAATAATATGGTCCGCTGTTTTAATAACATCTAAATTATGTTCAATGACGATAACCGTATTACCGTTATTAACCAGTGTGTGTAATATATCCAATAAACGATGGATATCAGCAAAATGAAGACCTGTTGTCGGTTCATCCAAAATATAAAGTGCTTTACCATTGTTTTGTCGGGATAATTCTTTGGCTAATTTGATACGCTGAGCTTCGCCACCGGATAATGTAACCGATGATTGTCCTAAACTGATATAGCCCAATCCTACCCGTTGTAAAAATTGACACTTTTCATATACAGAGGAAATGTTTTTGAAGAATTCAGCAGCTTCATCAACTGTCATATCAAGCACATCGGCAATTGATTTACCACGATATAATACTTCTAATGTTTCCCGATTATATCGAGTCCCTTGACACGCATCACATTTAACATAGACATCAGGTAAAAAGTGCATTTCAACTTTGATAACGCCATCGCCATTACATTTTTCACAACGTCCGCCTTTGACGTTAAAGGAAAAACGTCCGGCTTTATATCCTCGAACCTGTGATTCAGGCAAACCGGCATACCATTCTCGAATACTTGTCATAATACCCGTATATGTTGCCGGATTAGAACGAGGTGTTCGACCGATAGGTGTTTGGTCAATGTTGATAACTTTTGATAATTGTCCGCTTCCATAAAGTGATTTGTATGGGGGGGTATCATTTAGAACATGGTTCATCAGTTTATCCAGACCTTTGTACAATGTTTCCATAATTAACGAAGATTTACCGCTACCGCTGACACCTGTAACACACGTAAATGTTCCTAAAGGAAAGCGAATATCAATATTTTTGAGATTGTTAAGTGTTGCTCCGATTAAATGAATGAATTTACCTGTCCCTTGTCTATGAGCAAGCGGAATAGGAATGGTTCGTTGTCCGGATAAATATTGACCGGTAATAGAATGTGGATTTTGAATAATTTCTTTGGGTGTTCCTTGAGCAATAACATAACCGCCTTTTTGTCCGCCAACCGGTCCAATGTCAAGCACATAATCAGCATTACGAATAGCATCCTCATCGTGTTCAACAACAATGACGGTATTTCCCAAATCACGCAGATATTTTAAGGTGTTTAAAAGTTTATCATTATCTCTTTGATGTAAACCGATAGACGGTTCGTCAAGAACATATAAAACACCGCTTAGAGCAGAGCCGATTTGACTGGCTAAACGAATGCGTTGTGATTCGCCTCCTGAAAGTGTTCCGCTACATCTGTCTAATGATAAATACTCCAAACCGACATCATACAAAAATTTTAAACGTCCGCAAATTTCATGAATCAGTCGTCCGGCAATGCTATTTTCTACTTCTGTCAGAAAAGACGGCAATTTTGTAAACCATTTTAAAGCATGTTCAATTGATAAATGGGTAATATCTGAAATGTTTTTATTGTTTATTTTTACACTCAATGCGATTTCGTTCAATCGCTGACCATGACATGTCGAACATGTATGGATATGCTGATAGTGTGATATTTCTTGTTGAATCCAGTCTGATTCTGTTTCTAAAAAGCGTCTTTCTAAATAGGGAATAACCCCTTCAAACTTATTTATTCCATACAGAACTTCTTGTTGTTTTTGGGGTGGGATTTGACACCAAGGAAGATCCAAATCAACCTTAGTGTTCTTAACCATGGATTGAAAGGCCGAATCGTACCACCGAAATACATCATTGTTTTTGTTGTACCAAGGGGCTATTGCTCCTTGACGAATCGTTATTCGTTCATTGGGGATAACAAGTTTAGGATCTATTTTGGGTTTATAGCCCAATCCGCCGCATTCAGGACAGGCTCCATGTACACTATTAAAAGAAAATAACCGTGGTTCTAATTCCGGCACACAAAAACCACTGATAGGACAGGAATGTTTTGATGACAATAATTCATTTTTACCGCTGTCTAAATCTTCAAATAAAACCAAACCATCCGCTAAATTAAGAGATTTTTCAATTGATTCGGCAAGGCGTTCTTGAATATTTTTACGTATTATAATTCTGTCAATTACAAGTGAAATATTTTGTTTTCTTTTTGTTTGAAAATTTTTAACAGTATCTAATTCTAAAAATCGATTGCCTATCTTTACACGGGTATAACCTTTTCTTATCCAAGAAGAAAATAAGTCAGAACAATCCGGCATATCCGCAGCGGTTTTTAAAGATTCTGTTCGAATAACCGGAGCCATAATAACCAATTTTGTTCCACTTGGATAGGATAAAGCTTTATCAACCATTTGTGAAATCGATAATGCCTGAATGGGTTTATTGGTAACTGGCGAATGTGGTACGCCGATACGAGCCCATAAAACACGCAGATAATCATATATTTCTGTTATCGTTCCAACCGTGGAACGAGGATTATTTGATGTGGTTTTTTGTTCAATGGATATTGCCGGAGATAATCCTTCAATCAAATCAACTTCCGGTTTTTTCATTAAATCTAAAAATTGACGAGCATATGAAGACAAACTTTCAACATATCGCCGTTGTCCTTCGGCAAAAATAGTGTCAAAAGCCAAAGATGATTTTCCTGAACCGGATACGCCCGTAATAACAACCAATTGTTCACGAGGAATATCAATATCAATATTTTTGAGATTGTTTTCTCGGGCACCACGAATGTGTATAAATTTTTTCATTTGTACCTTTCTTTATTATAATTGTTGCTTATACTATCACGAACTCAACAAAAAAACAACCCCCTTTTTAGGGATGTGAGATGTAATAAAAAATAATTGACAAAAATAAAAAATATGATAGAATGCGAATGGAAAGGGAATGTTATGGCACAAAAAAATACAATGATTACATTTGAACATCTTGATATAACAATTAAACATGCTTATTTTTTGAAAAAGTTGTATGATTCCTGCCAACATGATGATATGATTCGTTTGTTTGGTCGGAAAAATGAAGTTCATTCCGTTAATTACCTGACTCATTTATCCGAAATGAAAACACTGAGTGAGAAAGATGGTCGTTGTGTCTTTTTTGTCTTTCAAGATGGACAGCCTTGTGGTCTTATCACAGCTTTTCCTGTTCGTGATGAAGAAAAATTGAAAGAATATGCGTTGCATATGGTGTTGTCAAATAACGAACTGATACATAAAATTGATACGGCGTTTCGGCTGAATATGCACCAACTTTTATCAGAACAGATGAACAGGGCTCAACAGATACATGTTTTTACACCTGCTCGCGGAGGATGTATGAAACCCTTGTATTGTCTGCCTTATGAATTGCGTGCAAAAGCGGGTGATTCGTTTTTGTCGTGCTTATCAAAAACATTACCGGATAGTATAGTCATTGATACTGATGTTATTTTAAGACGATTGCAATCTCATTTAAAAACGTCTGAATCTGTTTTTAATTTATTTGAAAATAATCGGTATTTAGGTGAAAAATATTTAATCGGTCTTTCAAGAGAATGTTCGTCATTAGTTGGAACACAGTCGTTTTTAGAACGAAAAACACAAATTCACCAAGGTTCTTTATCTATTTTTTATGGTTTATATGATAATGCCGAATTGGTTGGTTTAATTGAATGGGCTTGCAAAGGAAGCGATGCTTCTGTTAACTTAATAATTGATGAAAAATATGCTGGTAAAGGATATGGGAGTGAAGTTTTACGGTTAACGGAACAAGAATTTTTTATGCGAGGGTTACAAAATATTTTTATGGAATGTAATGTGCAAAATGACGGTGCTGTTTCGGTTTTGACCCATAATAAATATGTTTTTGAAGGAAATGAAGCAGATGACGGTTTTTATTACTATCATAAAACGGTGGGTCATTATAATACCGGTCATTTGGTTTCAAATTCATTGTTGAAAATACGACAACAGCTCCAAAGTGAAAAAAATTAAATATTTTCTGCTTGACATGTTGTTTGAGGCGTGCTATCTTGATTACATGTTAGATAGACAGGTACAGATTTTTTCATTTTTTAAATACGCTCAATTGAGCCGTTGTTTTTCTGTATCTTATTATTTTTATTATTATTTTAAAAGCGTCTTTGGGTATCGATTTAGCAACTTTTAATTTGTTTTTATCGTTTTAACCTTTTATTGACTGCTTTTATATCTGATGATTATTTCTATTTTATTTTTTCTTATTTTTTTATTTACTTCCGGAAAATATTTTTCGGAAGTCGGTTTGATGTGCAAAGGAGTGTACGATGATTCAATTTCAAAATAATTTGGTTGATGCTGAACGTGGTATTATGTTATCAACGGATATTCTGGATAAAGACGGTATTGTAACTGATTTAAAACGCCGTGCAGACATAATAACGAAAATATTAAATGATAAAAATGCCGTTCATTTTCCGGTCGATACGCAAGGTGTAAAACTTGAAACGCCTCTTATGGCAATTGCTTGGTTGTTTTCAAATAATAAAATGCGACAAACAGGAGAACGAGTAACTTATTTTGCGTATGATACAGATAGAACATGTTTGGGAATTATTACGGCTTCGTCCGATGGTCATGGAAATTACTATATCGCTCAAACGGTTGACAAACGGCGGTATGATGCACAGTGTGGGATGATTTCTCTGGTAGAAAAAATGTTATTACGGCAACCTCAGGTTCGGTCGGTAAATGTTGAAGTGGATTATTATGCGATTGATACAATGCGTCACTACAATTTACGGCGGTTAGGATATAAAGAAACCAGAACAAGTCATGAAGAATGTTTGGGTTTGGGTAAGATGGATTTTATTTTATATACAAAATACAATCCGGCACATCAACCTGTTTGCGTGCAACGTGCTTCTTTAAAGCAAGCGGCATCTGTTCGGTCATACAGACAAAATCAGCCTCAATATGTCTAAAAATTGCATTCAATATGAATTAGATGATATTCATCGGCTGTTGCTAAAATATGCGGATGAAAAGTATCGATCTTTTTCGGCTCGGTTGTTGCCCCCTCACACACCTTTAATGGGTGTTCGATTACCAATACTGCGTCAAATTGCCAAACAGGGAATAAGACAAAAAGGTATATTGTTTTTAAAGCAATTAACGGATGACTCATTTGAAGAAAAAATGTTATCCGGTTTTGTTATCGGTTATGTATCTTTACCTATAAGCGATAAAATACCTTACATAGAAAATTATTTAAATAAGGTTGATAATTGGTCTTTATGTGACAGTTTTTGTGCGACATTTTGCCTTTCTGATTCGGATAAAAAAACATTGTTACCTTTTTTGAAAAGATGTCTGAATAACGACAAAGAATATGTTGTTCGTTTTGGTGTTGTTATGTTATTGATGTATTATATCACCGAAACGGATATTGATATGTGTTTAAAATTACTTGAACGTATTTCTCATCAGGGATATTATGTGCAAATGGCGGTAGCTTGGGCGGTGAGTATATGTTATATTCAATATTCCCGACAAACGCTTCTTTTTTTGCAAAAGAATACATTAAATAAATATGTTCAAAACAAAGCGATACAAAAAATTCGTGAATCTGTTTGTGTGTCGCAAGATAAAAAGGATTTTGTTTTACAATATAAAAAACATTAAGAAATTGATATAAAACACTTGACATTTTTATCAAATTTTGATATACGAAAAACCTATTCTCTGAGAATGTGGATGGCAACAACGGGTTGTCGTCACGCTTTGGTGGTGTATCAAAGACTATCGGAGACAACAATAAGAAAGGAAAAAAATATGTCAAAAAGATTAAGTTCAAAATTTAAAATTGATCGCCGTTTGGGCGTTAATTTGTGGGGCAAAGCAAAAAGTCCGGTTGAAAAAAGAAATTATGGTCCGGGTCAACACGGTGCAAATCGCAAAAAACCGACTGACTACGGTATTCAATTGCATGCCAAACAAAAATTAAAAGGTGTTTACGGTAACGTTTCTGAAA
Organism: Alphaproteobacteria bacterium; assembly: GCA_017467335.1. Classification (GTDB taxonomy): domain Bacteria; phylum Pseudomonadota; class Alphaproteobacteria; order CAAHEQ01; family UBA3637; genus RGIG4140. The sequence continues at coordinate 7,280 of JAFTSJ010000015.1, read as the reverse complement.
AACAATTGCGTAAATACTATGCAGAAGCCGTTCGTCGTAAAGGGGATAGCTCTGAAAACTTAATCGGTATTTTGGAAACACGTTTGGATTCTATTGTTTACAGAATGAAAATTGTTCCGTCTGTATTTGCAGCACGTCAATTTGTTAACCATGGTCATGTTTTAGTTAACGGTAAACGGGTTAACATTCCATCATATTTGGTTAAAGCCGGTGATGAAATTTCTATTACAAACAAAGCAAAAGATATGGCTGTTGTCATTGAATCTTTGGCTTCCACAGAACGTGAAGTTCCTGAATATATGGAATTTGATTCAAAATCATGTACAGGTAAATTTATTCGTGTTCCGCAATTGGCGGATGTGCCGTATGCAACACAAATGGAACCGAATTTGGTTATCGAATTCTACTCTCGTTAATTTTAAGACGAGTTGTGTTTTTTGGGAAAAGAGTGTCGGAAACGACACTCTTTTTTTGTGAATATCCTTGACTTTTATCAATGCTTTATGTACACTTTTTACAGATGGAGTGACAATGAAAACAATTTGCTATTTAGATATGGATGATGTTTTGGCTGATTTTAACGGTCAGGCATTGAAATATATTCAATATGATTGTCAACAAATCAAAAATAAATCTTTTGCCGAATTGACCGAAACGGAACAAGCTATACAAAAACGTCTGTTTTTTATATGTGATTATGATAATACATTTTGGCAGACCATGCCGATAAGAGCCGGAGCCGTTGATTTATATCGGTTTTGTCGTAAACAATTTGATGAGGTTGTTTTATTATCGAAATTTGTTCCTCCTTCTTGTCATCCGCATAGGTTTCGGGCTGTATCTTTTTTGAAATTAAAATGGGCTCATCATTTTTTGTCAGATGATTACCACTTGCCGAAAGTAATCATTATTGATAATGTTAAATCACTTTTGTTACAAAATAGAAAAGATACCTGTCAAATTTTGGTTGATGATATGACTCGTAATATTTCCGACTGGGAAGAAAAAGGCGGTATCGGTGTTTTGTATCAAGATAATGAACAAGTTTTAAACGCATTAAAAAAAATCAAAATTCAAATACCAAGTATGATAGTACGTAATGGTGCTTGTTATCCAAAATTGAAAGGATTTTCACATGATAAAGAGTAATACCGTACAAAAATTTGTGATGTTAATTTTCGGGGCTCCGGCTTCAGGGAAATACACATTATCGCAACATATTGCTCGACAAACAAACGCCGTTGTATTGGATAATCATCATTTTAACAATGTTATTATGCCATTCGTTGATATTGATAATAACAGCTTGCCGGATATTTGTTTGGCTACATATCGTATGCGAACATTATTTTTGGATGTTGTTAAGAAACACTATAAGAAACATGAAAATCGTTCTTACATTTTTACGAATGTTCTGCTAGATGATGATATGGATTATGCCGCATTTAAGGAATTAGAATCATTTGCCAATGCTATAAATGCTGTTTTTTTACCGATTGAATTATGTTGTCGTGAAGATGTTTTGTGTCAACGTGTTGAAATGCCGCAACGGGCAGAACGTTATAAATTGACGGACAAAGAAATTTTGAAATCTTTTTTGAAGACACATAAAATGGCTCATATACAGCATCCTAATTTACAGCGTATTGATGTTTCTGATAAAACAGTTGATGATGTTACGGCATTGATTTGCCAACTATTGAAAGGGTGAGAATAGGAGATATTGATGGGTATTCCGAATAATCCGATTAAGTTACCGCAATATGATAACAGTATTTTATCCGTGTCGGCATCATTGGCACAATATTATGGGATAAAAACGTCTTATAAAACGCTTGCTGTTTTAGATAAAGAATTGGAAAAAGACTATAAAAACATTATTTTGTTTGTATGTGACGGTTTGGGTGTTAATGTTTTGGAACATCACTTGCCGTTTGATTCTTTTTTACGGGTTAATCAATGTGAAACAATATCTTCTGTTTTTCCGCCAACAACGGCGGCGGCTACAACGTCTGTTTTAAGTGTTAAAACACCGATAGAACATGGATGGTTGGGTTGGGCTTGTTGGTTTGAACAGTATCAAAAATGCGTTGAATTGTTTTTGGGAACAGATTTATATACGGGAGAAAAGGTGCCGTTTTTTGATTCGGGATTTAATCAAATGCCGTATGATTCGTTATGGACAATGATTTCTCACCATAATCAAGATGTACAGGCTCAGGTTGTTTATCCGGATAAAATCGCCCGAAACGGTCTTAAAAGCCTACATCAAATGACTGTTCGATTACAAGATATTACTCGACAGGGTGGGCGTCAATTTGTATATGCTTATTGGCAAGAACCTGATAGTTCATCGCATAAAAACGGACCGTATCATTCCATTGTTCAAAAAAAAGTCGGAGTTATCAATAAACGATTAAAGAAAATGGTTTCTCAATTAGAAGATACCTTATTGATTGTAACAGCAGATCATGGTCATATTGAAATAAACGGATACATATATATCAATGATTGCGGACGTATGGTTGATTGTTTGTTAAAACCGCTCAGTATAGAAGACAGATGTGTATCTTGTTTTGTTAAGTCAGATATGAAAGAAATATTTGAACAAGAGTTTCAACATTATTTATCTCAAGATTTTCTACTACTCACTCGGGAACAGGTTTTATCTGCTCATTTATTTGGTGAAGGAGTAAAACACACTTTAACAGATGATATGATAGGGGATTATTTGTTAATTGGTATAACGGATAAATGTTTGGTACAAAAAATGCCTCATGGTCGGGATTTTTTTATATGCAAAGGAGCCCATGCCGGTTTGACGCAGGATGAAATGACCGTTCCGCTTATTTTAATACCGTCTTTGGACAAAAGATAAAGTGCCCGTTTATTCAAACGGACACTTTTAAAAAAAATGGAATTTATTTTTTTTGATAGATATATCCGTAAATCATCCCGACGAATAATGCTCCGCCGACAATATTGCCGATTGTTGCCGGAATTAAATTTTGACCAATAAATTGCATCCAGCCGATTGAAGCTCCATTATATATAGCCGTTGGAATAAAAAACATATTAGCGATAGAATGTTCATATCCGATTGTTACAAAAATCATAACAGGAACCCATATACCGATAGCCTTACCGATAATATCTTTGGCAGCATATCCCATCCAGGTACCTATACAAACCAACATATTGGCTCCAATTCCTTTTAAAAAGACCGTTCCCCAATCATACTTTAATTTTCCGTAAGCCAATGCATTTAAATAGTTAGTAAAATATTCAGAAGCGATAACGCCAGTTTTGTGGGCTAAAAAATAACTGACAAATTGGGTTCCGATAAAATTGAAAATATAAGCTAAAATCCAAACTTTGATAAGGGATGAAAAGGGTGTTTTCTTTTGCATGGTTGATAATGTCATACCGGCACAATCACTGGTGAATAAATCTGCTCCGGCAATACAAACCATGATAAGACCAACCGGAAATAATGCTCCTGCTACAAATTTAACCAAGCCGATATTTTCAGTTGAAGTTGTTGGCATACCACCGGCAACAACAACGGTTAACAATCCGCCTAAGGCGATAAAGATACCACCCATAATGGCAAGTAATATAAATTTTAAAAAGGGCGTTTTTGCTTTTTGAGCAGAAGCACACCCAAAAATATCGGCAATTTCTGCCGGTGAATAATAAGACATTGTAAAACTCCTTCATATGATTTAATTAAGTATGCCTGTCATACAATTTTTTTATCTGAAAATCAAGTTTTTTCTTCTGTCAAAAGTTTAAAAATAAGATTGACAAAATTTTAATTATCGCATAACATAAAAGGATAAGGAGGACACCATGATACAGATAGTTAGTGAAACAGAAGATTTTAATGCGAATACTGAATATGAAAAAATGTTTGACCGTTTGGAAGGGCTTGTTGGGTCACTGCAGACAGAGGCTTCAAAAGAAGGGAGCAAACCTGTATATACATTCCTTGGTGGGATTGCAGGTTTCGGGGGTGGTTACTATGTGGATTTTGCCCGAACACGTATTTATGCAACGGATGCAGAATACGATAATGCTTTACGTGCTTTTTTGAAAGCCACAGGGTTGGATAAAAGAGGTTTTGTTTTGGGTGAAATGGCAACTCCTACGGAAAGATTGCGTGTTAAGGAATTTTTTCAAAGCAAAATAGATCAAACAGTAATTTTCTACAATAAAGAGGCTTTACAAGTCTTTATGAATATGATTGATGAACAAGGTTTTGTGAAACCATCGTTCCAAGATGAATGGTGTGATTTTCAGCTTAAAGCACAACTTGATAAAATAAGGGAAACACATAAGGATTTGCCTAAAGAATTGACTATCAAAGAAGGGGAAATACTAACACCGGCAAGACGTTTGAAGATTCAAGCATATTTTAAGAAGTATGTAGGGGACATACCTGTTCTATATCGGGATTCGGAACTCACCGATTTCGTAAAATATATGGAGGAGCATATTGATGAGAATGGTAGAGGATGTAATTACAACTTTGATGTAGAGTGGAATGCTGCGTACGGTACATGTTGCGATATCGAGATGAAAGGTCGGCTTAATGAGATAAGAGCATATGCTGCAGAATCCTCGTATCCGAATTTGCCTGAAGCATTGACTATCAAAGAAGGGGAAATACTAACACCGGAAAGACGTTTGCAAATTCGTGATGCATATAAAAGTTATTTGGCTAGAAATGGACTAACGGAAGATGAAACATTGCTTCGCTTTAAAGATTTTTTGGATGATTATATAACTGATAAAGGTGAGTTTTGTATTGTAAGTCGACGAATGTATAATGGTGGACCTCGAGATTTTAGATTGCAAATAGATACATCTCCAAATGGTCAAAGGTTGGCTTTATCCCAAAATATTTCGGTATGGAAATCAGAACCTTATGACAGGGATAATAAGCCTAATAAAGCAGTTACCCAGTATACCAGAGATGAATTGGCCGGATTACGAGCGTTGGATGGATATATGATAGAAACCACTGAGCCGAATGGATCTATAAGAAAAGTTAGAGGGGCGAGCAGAAAAGTAGGAGATTTACCTGTTGATATAGATACGCATGATAAACCGCTCGAAGAGGTAAATCGAGAACGTTCTCAAATCCAAAAAGAGAACGCTAAAGCTGCTAAGAAAGCAAAATCAACAGCGAACAAAAATTTGGTACAACCCAAACGACCGGTGGGTGGGCGTTTGTTGGGTACCTTTGCTGGGGTAGGTGGTGGCGGTGCTCTTGATTATTTGTTGGCACCCAAAACAGATTATACGCCAGAATTAGTTGAAAATGGCAAAATATCAGGTTTAGACGGAATGAAAATATCACCTGAACTTATTCGCCAAATGAATGCCTATCATGACTTAGGCGAAACTGGTCCCGCAGTGGTGTATGGTTTAGCTCAAAAGATTCTTGATGAAGGGTATGTTGCAGAGGATGAAACACTAGGGAGTGCTTTATCGTATATTGTGGAAAATAAGGAAAAAGGATATACGTTTTCTGATTATGTGAAAACAGGTACAGCTCATACAAAAATTAAAGATACTTTTGAAAAAGTTCGGTTAGCACTACAAGAAATCATAAACAAAGCAAATGACCAAACTATTTTAGAATGTTTTGGTGTTGAAATAAATGTGGAGATGACAAGAGAAAAATTGGCAGAAGATGTTGCCTTAAAGATGATGGATGGCATTTTTTATCAGTTACTTATAGATGCTGAAAAACATATGGAGGCAGAGAAGCAAAAACATGATTCAAATGACAGTGATGGTGATTTTTTTCTGTTACAATATGGCGAACGATATATCGACCCATTGGAAGATACTGTCTTCCCTTCGGATAAATATAACTCACGACAGGCATAGATGGGTGCTTGATATCAAATTGGGCAGGAAGTTTAGGCTTCCTGCTTTTTTTGTAAGCAAGCACGATTTAAATAATAGGTACGTGATTGTTTCATTTTTAAAATAATATTGACAAAAAGGTGATTGTCATATATCATAAAAAGATAAGACGATAAGGAGGAAGGATATGCCCATACAATTTGATGCAACGGTTAATCCGAATGACCAATATATTGCTCTGCTGGATGATCTTTCCGGTATAAGTGCCGCAATTCAATTGGAAACGGTTCAAAGAAAGGAAACGGGCTCATTGGGGGCTTTTATAGGGGGTACTTTAGGTTTTTTAATTCCTATAAGTTCATCAACTGTTCGAGAAGGGATAATATCTAAAATCAGAGGAACGCCGGCCGAATTTGATAAAGGAATTTTGGCTTTTTTAAAGGAGACAAAACTGGATGAATTTGTATTAGGTTACAATCCGAATGTGTCTCCTCAAGAACGCATACGGGCGAAACAGGTAATTGAAAAAAGGTTGGCTGATAATATTGTTGAAGCCGGTACGAAGCAGGGACAAGAAATGGCTTGGTTTGCTTCCTATATCAATGAAACCGGTACGATTAAACCATCTTTTGGAGATGATTTTTTTAATCGAGAGATACAATCCTATACACAAAAATTAAAGGCTGAATTTCCGGCTTTCCCGAACGAGTTGGTTGTAACTTCTCCATTAAATCAACGCCAACGAGCAGAATATGTGAAAAATTTATCGGCTTATGTATATGATATTCAGAAAACAAATATGGACCTTTATCTTGACCCGGTATTTGACCGTATTTCACAATTACATTTTTTTACTCAACAACATGTCACATACGATGGACGGACATGCAATTTTAATTTTGATAAAATGTTGATTGATTTAGATCAGAAAGGTCATATCGGCCAATCAGGCATACGTTTAACCGATTCTGCAAGAACACAGGCTCGCCAAGGTTTGGTTCACGAAGTCACTGCAAATTATAATTCAAAATTGAGAAGAATGCCACTTTCATTTGAACACGCAATGTATATGCGTGAATTACAAGGGTATTTGGAACAACATATTGATCCTAAAACGGGAGAAATTCGGAATATTTCCTCATTAGGGGAGGAATTAGTACAACGAGGTCGTTATTTGAAGAAACATCCGTTAGGGAATGGTTATTCTTCAAAAACAGGAACAAAAACATTGTTACAACCGACACGCAGGGCAGGGTCTGTTGCCAAAGTTGCCGGTGGTACGGTGTTAGGGGCTCTTGCCGGTGCCGGTATTGATTATGCTCTAGCTGATAATCAAGATTATACACCGGATATACAAGTCAATACAAATATCAATGTTGAAGATGTATTTAGCAGTGCTT
>JAFTSJ010000014.1 GCA_017467335.1 Alphaproteobacteria bacterium | reverse complement strand
AGTTGCCGGTGGTACGGTGTTAGGGGCTCTTGCCGGTGCCGGTATTGATTATGCTCTAGCTGATAATCAAGATTATACACCGGATATACAAGTCAATACAAATATCAATGTTGAAGATGTATTTAGCAGTGCTTTATTGGATAATATGCGTCAATATCATTCCATGGGGGCTGCGGGTGCAGAACAAATGTTGTTATCAGCTCAAACACTCCTTGACCAAGGATATGTTTTGGAAGATGAAATTTTTGGTTCAGCATTGGCTTATATGACAGAACACAATTGTACATTTTCTGATTATGCAAAAAGTGATAGTGCTCATCCGCAAGTTAAGCAAGTTTTTGAAACATTGCAAACTACCTTGCGAACATTGTTTGAACATGAAGAAGCCAAAGCATTATTTAAAGAATTTAATCTTGATATGAATAATGAAGAATTAGCGTTAGTTGTTGCTTCGAATATGTTAGATGGTTCTTTTTATGATTTGCTTCAAGATGTTGCACAACAGCAAAAAGATATGGAACAAAACCATGAGTCAACCCAAAATGATGAATATTTCTTGTCACAGTATGGAGAACGATATGTTGAACAAGAAGGTGTTACATCGTCTTTGGTAAAAGATAATCATTCAAAGACGGTATAAGTTTTATATCTTTAAATAAAAGGTGGGAAATTAAATATTTCCTGCCTTTTTTAATAAAAAAATATCCTCTGAATAAATCGGAGGACATTTTTTTATAATTTATATGTCTCAATTTGTATGATTACCTTTTTTAAGTGGTTTTAATGGCTGAGTTAATGCCTGTTTTAATACCTCTTCTGCTTTGGTAACCGGAATGATTTCCAAACCTTCTTTAACATTGTTCGGAATTTCTTCTAAATCTTTTTTATTTTCTTCCGGAATAAGAACAGTTTTAATACCGGCTCGTAAAGCGGCCAATAATTTTTCTTTTAAACCTCCAATTGGTAATACATGACCCCGTAATGTAATTTCGCCGGTCATCGCAATATCTTTACGAACAGGAATACCTGTGTACGTTGAAACCAATGATGTCATCATGGCAATACCGGCAGATGGACCATCTTTTGGGGTGGCTCCTTCAGGTACATGAACATGGACATCATTTTTTTCAAACACTTTATCAGAAATACCAAATTGATTGGCGTTAGCTCGGATAAAAGAACGAGCTGCTTCAACCGATTCTTTCATAACATCCCCTAATTGTCCGGTCAATTGAATTGTTCCTTTACCGGGCATGGTAACTGCTTCGATTGACAGAATTTCTCCACCGACTTCTGTCCAAGCTAAACCGGTTGTTGTACCGATTTGATCTTCTTTTTCCGCTACTCCAAAAGAATGCTTGGGAACACCGGCATATTTCTTTAGATTTTCCGGTGTAACCGTGATAGATGTAACATTTTCCAATTGTATTTCTTTTAGAGCTTTACGTGCAATATTGGCAATTTCTCGTTCTAAATTACGAACACCGGCTTCACGGGTATAATTACGAATAAGACAGATAAGCGTATCGTCCGTAATTATCAATTCTTCCGGTTTCAATCCTGTCATTTTAAATTGTTTGCCAATTAAATGTTGTTTGGCAATTTGAACTTTTTCATCTTCAGTATAACCCGATAATTGAATGATTTCCATACGATCAAGCAACGGACGAGGCATTTTTAACGTATTTGCCGTTGTAATGAACATCACATTTGATAAATCATAGTCAACTTCTAGATAATTATCGTTAAATGATGTGTTTTGTTCCGGATCTAATACTTCCAGCAAGGCTGATGACGGATCGCCCCGATAATCATTACCCAATTTATCAATTTCATCAAGCAAAAATAACGGATTGACTGTTTTGGCTTTTTTCATTCCTTGAATAATTTTGCCGGGCATAGAGCCGATATATGTTCGCCGATGTCCTCGAATTTCAGATTCATCGTGCATACCACCTAATGACGCCCGTACGAAATGACGCCCCGTTGCACGGGCAATTGATTGCCCAAGTGATGTTTTACCAACTCCCGGAGGGCCGACTAAACATAAAATTGATCCCTTTAAGCAATTTGTCCGTTTTTGAACAGCTAAAAATTCTAAAATGCGTTCTTTAACTTTTTCTAATCCATAATGATCTTCATCTAAAATTTGTTTGGCTTTTATTAAATCTGTTTGCAAAATAGATTTTTTACGCCATGGAATATTTGTTAACCAATCTAAATAATTACGAATGACACCCGATTCAGCTGACATATGACCCATCATTTGAAGTTTTCTGAGTTCACTTAATGCTTTTTCTTTAACGTCTTTCGGCATGCCGGCTTTTTTTATTTTTGATTCAAGTGATTTAATTTCACCACCGTCTTCCGTATCACCTAACTCTTTTTGAATGGCTTTCATTTGTTCATTCAAATAATATTCACGTTGGCTTTTTTCCATTTGGCGTTTAACTCGTTTGCGAATTTTACGTTCAACCTGTAAAACACCAATTTCTTTTTCCATTGCCGTATAAAGTTTTTCTAATCTTTCCTGAATTGAAGATGTTTCTAATAATTTTTGCTTTTCTTCCAGTTTAAGCAATAAATGTGTAGCAATAACATCCGTAAATTTTTCAGGATTACTGATTTGTCCGACTGCAACAAGAACTTCCGGCCCGATACGTTTGTTTAAACGAACATAATTTTCAAATTGGTCACGAACGGAACGCATTAACGCTTCCGTTTCGGCTTCGTCCCCTGTTTCATCTTTCAAAATTTCAATATGAGCTTCAAAAAAAGAATTGTTTTGAACCCATTCAACAACTTTGGCTCGAGCAATCCCTTCGACCAATATTTTAACCGTACCGTCAGGTAATTTTAATAATTGTAAAATATTTGCCAATGTCCCCGTTTTATATAAATCACCCGTATATGGCGTATCAATTAACGCATCAGATTGAGCTGTTAACAAAATTTGCTTGTTGTTAGACATCGCATTTTCCAATGCCGTAACAGACTTATCCCGTCCAACAAACAAAGGCACAACGACATGGGGAAAAACAATAATATCACGCAGGGGTAATACCGGATAGACACCGTCAATAACTTCAAAATCGCTCATTCATTTTCCTTATAATTATATAATTGCAAGTAATGATATATATGTATGTGTTTATTTTACAAAAGTAAAGAGGAAACACAACATTTTTTTTATTTAAATCTAAAAAATATTAAAAGCTCAAAAATCGGAAAAATTTTTATTTTGTGTGAAAGACAAAAGTAGGTTCTTTTTTATCGGTAATAGTTTCTTTGTCAATAATCACTTCTTTTAAATTATCCATATTAGGTAATTGATACATCAAATCCATCAAAACATTTTCCATGATTGAACGTAATCCCCGAGCTCCGGTTTTGCGTTCAATAGCCTTTTGAGCAATGGCTTGACATGCGTCATCCGTTAATGTTAATTGGACATTGTCCATTTTACATAAGGCTTGATATTGTTTAACCAATGCGTTTTTGGGCTCTTTCAAAATGCGAACAAGAGCATCCTTATCTAATTCTTCTAAACTGACAATGACAGGTAAACGGCCAATAAATTCAGGGATTAAACCGTATTTTAATAAGTCGGTCGGTTCCAGTTTTTCCAATAATTCCGTGATATTTTTTTCTTCACCGGAATTGTTGTTTGAGCCAAATCCAATCGCATATTCGGCTTGTCTGCGTTCAATCACTTTTTCTAATCCGGCAAAAGCCCCACCACAAATGAATAAAATATTTTGTGTATTAACCTTGATATATTCTTGATTTGGATGCTTACGTCCACCTTGGGGCGGTAAAGAAGCAACCGTTCCTTCAATCAATTTTAATAAGGCTTGTTGCACCCCTTCACCAGATACGTCCCGTGTAATAGATGGTCCATCTGATTTGCGAGAAATTTTATCAATTTCATCAATATAGATAATCCCTTTTTCGGCTCGTTTAACATCGTAATTAGCATTTTGAAGCAATTTTAAAACAACGTTTTCAACATCTTCGCCGACATAGCCGGCTTCCGTTAATGTTGTTGCATCAGCTATGGCAAACGGAACATCCAGCGTTTTAGCGAGGGTTTTTGCTAGAAGTGTTTTTCCGCTACCGGTTGGTCCTAATAAAAGAACATTTGATTTTTCAATTTCTACATCATTGACATCTTTACCGGATAACAAACGTTTATAATGATTGTAAACCGACACGGATAAAATCTTTTTCGCTTGATTTTGACCGATAACGTATTCATCCAAAATTTTATGTAGTTCCTGCGGTTTTTTTAAATTTTCAAATGACAATTCTGTTTCAACAATTTGATCCGTTGATTGAACAATTTGTTCAGAAAAACCGGTTTTTGAATGATTGGTTTTACCGGAATCATTTTTAATCATACCTTTACAAAGATCAATACATTCATCACAAATAAAAACCATTTGACTTTTACCGGACGGACCTTTAATCGGTTTTCCGGAAATCAAACTGCGAACTTCATTTTGGCTTTTGTTGCAAAATGAACATCTTAAATTGGAATTTGTTGTGTTCGTATCGTCTTTAATCATTGCTTTTCCTTACTTTTCAACTTATAACGGACGGGACTTAATAACTTCATCAATTAAACCGAATTTTTTAGCTTCTTCGGCCGTCATAAAATTATCTCGTTCCATTGCCCGTTCAATTGTTGGTAAATCTTGTCCGGTTTGTTCAACATAAATTTGATTTAATCGAGCTTTGATTGACAAAATTTCTTTGGCATGAATTTCAATATCTGTTGCTTGTCCTTGAAAACCACCGGATGGTTGATGTATCATAACCCGAGCATTCGGTAAGGCAAAACGCCGACCTTTGGCACCGCAACACAATAACAAACTTCCCATCGAGGCGGCTTGTCCCATCACGACAGTCGAAACAGGACATTTGATGTAATTCATCGTGTCCAAAATAGCCAAACCGGATGTGACAACACCGCCGGGAGAGTTGATATAAAAAGATATTTCTTTTTTAGCATTTTCTGCTTCTAAAAACAAAAGTTGAGCACAAATTAAACTGGCAACTTCGTCATTGACTTGTCCCGTTAAAAAAATAATCCGTTCTTTTAATAAACGAGAATAAATATCAAATGCACGCTCACCTCTGCCCGTTTGTTCAACGACAGTCGGTACCAATGTATTCAAAGACGGGGCAATCCAATCACGCATTTTAACTCCTGTTTTTATGGTAAAAAGAGGGAGGTTATCCCTCTTTCATTATTTTGCTTTTTTCTTTGTTGATTTTGCTTCATCAGGATTATAAGCATATAATTCTTCGGCAGTCATTTCTTTTTCAACCGTTTGAACAACGCTTAAAATGTAATCAACAACTTTTTCTTCAAACATCGGGGCTTTTAAAGCATCCAATGCTTGCGGATTTTTTTGATAGTAATCAAAGACCATTTTTTCTTGTCCCGGATAACGGCGGGCTTCTGCCATAACGGCATTTGTTAAGTCTTCTTTTGTTAATGTGATTTTATTTTCATTAGCAACTTCTGCTAATAATAATCCCAAACGAACACGGCGTTCTGCAATTTGACGATATTCGGCTTTTAATTCATCATCTGATTTAGATTTTTCATCTTCGTCAAGTTGATTGTTTTTCTTGGCTTCTTCAAATTGTTTCCAAATAGCATCAAATTCCATGTCAACCATACCTTGCGGTACTTCAAAAGAATGGGCTTCTGCCAAAGCATCCAATAAAGCCCGTTTCGTGTGCATACGAGCAACATTGACATATTCTTTATTCAATTCCGTTTTAATCATTTCTTTTAAAGCATCGAATGATTCAGAACCAAATGTTTTAGCAAATTCATCATCCATTTCAGGTGTTTTGTATTTGCGTAATTCTTTAATATCAACTTTGAATAACGCTTTTTTACCCGCCAATTCTTTGGCATGATAATTTTCCGGGAATGTAACGTTAACATCAACTTTTTCACCGATTTTATGACCCGTTAATTGGTCTTCAAAACCGGGGATAAATGTATTTGAGCCTAAATCAAGATAGTAATCTTTTCCCGTACCGCCTTTAAATTCTTCACCGTCAATTGATCCGACAAAATCAATAACAATCACATCACCTGTTTTCGTTTCACGTTCTTCATTGACAATTTCAGTTGTTTTACGGGCATTTGCCAATTTTTCCAAAGCAGCATTGATTTCTTTGTCCGTTGCTTGTGTAACGATTTTTTCAATTGACAATGTTTTGAAGTCAACCGGTTTAATTTCCGGTAAAGATTCGACATCAATTGTATATTCAATATCTTTTCCGTCTTCAAATGTTTTAATTTCAACTTTCGGTCTTAAAGCCGGACGAATTTTATTTTCTTCAAATGTTTTTTCTGTGTATGATTGAATCAATTCATCTAAAACTTCACCTTTAACGGCATTTTCATACTTTGAACGAATAATGTTTAATGGGGCTTGACCCGGACGAAAACCTTGAATTTTGGCTTCTTTGCGAATTTCTTCTAATTTAGCGGTTTGTTTATCCGCAAATTCTTTTGCGGGAATAACAACCGTAAAAGAATGAGATAACTTACTTTTTGTCATAATTTAAAAATCCTTTTTACATCTAAAAAATGGTGCGGGCGAAGAGACTCGAACTCCCACGCTTTTGGCAACGGCTTCTAAGACCGTCGTGTCTACCATTCCACCACGCCCGCTTGCTTGCGAGTAATCATATAACACATTTTTTTTAAAAATAAAAGTATTTTTCCCTATTTTTTTGAAAAAAAATCATTTTTGAGAAATAAAAAAGCAACTTACTGTTTTTTTTCTTTTTTTAACAAAGTTAAACCAATTTGATATGTTTTTTGTCTTAAATCTTCATCTGCAATACAATCTGTTTTTTCTTTGAGTAATTTTAATTCTCTGGGTAACGGTTTGCGTTGTATCGGTGTTTCTTGCAAGGGAGGGAAATGTAATTTCCCCTGCATGATATGAATTTTGGAAACAGCAGGATATCCAAAAAAAGTATTTATCTTTTCAATGATAAGCGGTTTTTGATGTTCAAATAAAACAGCATAAGCTCCGCCGGCACTTTTAACATGTAATGTACCGTTTGTTCGACTGTCTTTTTCAAACGTCAATTTTTCAGGACGAATGCCATTGGCAATGTGTTCTCCGACAATATCAATCCATGATTCGATAATGTCTAAACCGGCAAACCCACGTGTGCCAAGAACTTTTTGGGCGATTGTTCGAATTTCTTTTGTTAATCGTTCGGGGCCTTCAAACGTTCTTTTGCGAAATCCTTGGGCATCATGAAAATCATCCCCTTTGTCATACGCTTTTTCATCCGGATTGTAATTATCCGATAGTTGTTTTAATCGTTTTTTGGGTTTTATAATACGATGAGAAATAGCCATTTTTTTTACATTTTCCGATCATTTTTGTATTTTTCCATGAACGCATCATGAAAAGCCGTATAACGGTTTTCTGAAATAGCTGTTCTGATTTGTTTCATCAAATTTTCGTAAAAATGAATATTATGTGTTGTTAACAAAATACTACCTAAAATTTCACCGGCACGGAATAAATGATGGATATATCCTCGTGTATAATTTTGACAGGCCGGACATGTGCATTCAGCATCAATCGGTATATGACTGTCAATATGGCAGGCATTACGCATATTCAAGACTCCATGTGATGTGAAGGCTTGTCCGGTACGACCGGATCGTGAAGGCATGACACAATCAAACATATCCACACCTCGATAAACGGCTCCGACAATGTCTGACGGGCGTCCGACTCCCATTAAATAACGGGGCTTATCATCCGGCAGGTTGCAAGCCGTATAATCTAACACTTGAAACATGATTTCTTGTCCTTCGCCAACAGCTAATCCTCCAATGGCGTATCCGTCAAAACCAATATCCGTTAATGCTTTGATAGATGTTTTTCTTAAATCTTCAAACATACCACCTTGAACAATACCAAATAAACCGTACCCTTCACGATCAATAAAAGCTTCTTTGGAACGTTTTTCCCATCGCATAGACCGTTCCATGGATTTTTGAACAACTTTATATTCTGCCGGATATTTAACGCATTCATCAAATGCCATTGTGATATTGGAATCTAATAAATATTGAATTTCCATTGATCGTTCCGGTGATAAAAAATGTTTCGAACCATCAATATGGGAATGAAATGTAACGCCGTCTTCCGTTATTTTGCGTAAAGCAGATAAACTCATTACCTGAAAACCGCCCGAATCGGTTAAAATCGGTCCGTTCCAGTTCATAAAACGATGTAATCCGCCAAAAGAAGCTACCCGTTCAGCCGTTGGTCTTAACATCAGATGATAAGTGTTTCCTAAAATAATTTCAGCACCGGTTGCTTTAACGGATTCGGGGGTCATGGCTTTGACGGTTCCGACAGTTCCGACAGGCATAAAGGTTGGTGTTTGAACAAAACCGTGTGCTGTGGACAGTAATCCTCTACGTGCTTTTTGATGAGTTGCTTCAATTTTAAAATTTAACATGGACAAATTTTTCTTTCTGTGTTAAAGTGAATTTAATTTTTGCGTATTATAACATATTGAAGGAAAAATTTCAATGGAAAAAGAAAAAAAGAAAGGTTTTTGGTATAATGTTTCCGGTTTGTTATGGGCTGCTGTATTGGCTATGGCAATACGGATTTTTTGGTTTGAACCGTATAATATCCCGTCTGGTTCCATGATACCGACTTTGTTAATTGGTGATTATTTGTTTATAACAAAATATGATTATGGGTATTCACGACATTCTTTTCCGTTTTCATTGCCAATCATACCCAAAGGTCGTCTTTTTGACGCAAGCCCCAAACAGGGGGATGTTGTTATTTTTCGTATGACACCCGAAATTCAACCGCAGTTGTCAACATCCATTGATTATATTAAACGTGTTATTGCTTTGCCCGGCGATACCGTACAAATGAAAGAAGGCCGGTTATATATCAATGATAAATTAGTTGAACGAGAATTTATCGGTATGGAAAAAATGAAGATTGAAACAGGGCAGGAAATAACGTATCATAAATATACGGAAACATTGCCGAATGGTGTTAAACACACAATTTATGAAATTAACGATGAATTGAAAGCGGATAATACAGATAAGATAACTATTCCGAACGGTTATTTTTTTGCAATGGGTGATAATCGTGATAATTCATTAGATAGTCGTTTTTTTGGTGCTATTCCTTTAGTGAATTTAGAAGGGAAGGCTCGTTTTATTTTTTATTCCAACAATGGCGAAGGAAGTTTTTGGCAACTTTGGAAATGGCATCGATTTATTCGTTGGGATCGTTTAATGGACAAAATTAAATGAGGATAGTATGAGTGACACATTTTTGCCGTTAAATTTAAGCCAAGTATCTCCATTATATAAACGGGCGTTTACGTTAGCTCATCGTAGCAAACGAGCCTCGTACGAACAATTGGAATTTTTGGGAGATCGGATATTGGGATTGATTGTTGCCGAATTGTTATATAAACATTTTCCGACAGAAAAAGAAGGAGCTTGGGCTATGCGTTTTACACGGCTTGTTTGTGAGCAAACATTAGCCCAAATTGCTCGTGAAATCGGTATTCCGAAGCGTTTAATCACACAAGATGATACATTACGAGATAACAATTCAATTTTAGCAGATGTCATGGAAGCATTTATCGCCGCTTTGTATTTAGATAAAGGCTTGCGGGCAACTCAAACATTTGTTCAGCAATATTGGTTGCCGTTATTGTTAAAACCACAAGATAAAATAAAAGATTCAAAATCAGCATTGCAGGAATGGGCACAAAAAAACAGATGTTGTTTACCGGTATATAAATTGATTTCCTGCACCGGACCGGATCACGCCCCTCATTTTGTAATTGAGGTACAAATTTCTGAAACACTGAAAGCGATGGGGGAGGGTTCTTCTAAAAAAGAGGCCGAGCAAAGAGCCGCCGATGAACTTTTACAACATCCCTTACTTTCCGGTAACAAAAAATAAAGGAATTATGATGACAGATATAACAACTGATACACAAAAACAACGATTTGGATTTGTCGCTATTTTAGGGGCTCCGAATGCCGGAAAATCAACCTTGGTTAATCGTTTAATCGGAGCCAAGGTTTCAATTGTTTCTCCCAAAGTTCAGACAACCCGTTCTCGAATCAGAGGGATTTTTATTGAAGATGATGTCCAATTGGTTTTGGTTGATACACCGGGTATTTTTAAAGCCTCTCGGCGATTTGACAGAGCCATGGTTGCCTCAGCTTGGACGGAATCAGATGAAACGGATATTCGGTTGTTGGTGGTTGATGCTCAAAAGGGGATTGATAAAAATACGGATACTATCATTAAATCGTTGCAAAAAAATAACCAAAAAGCTGTTTTAGTTATCAATAAAATTGATTTAATTGCAAAAGATAAATTACTCCCATTGATTGCTTCATTAAGTCAACGGGGCATTTTCACGGAAACGTTTTTAATTTCCGCTCAAACAGGAGAAAAGACGGATGAATTGAAACAATATTTAAAGGAAATGGCACCATTATCTCCATGGATGTTTCCGGATGACCAATTATCAGATTTACCGAATCGGTTATTTGCGGCGGAAATTACTCGGGAAAAAATGTTTTTATTGTTGCAACAGGAATTACCTTATACGGTTGCTGTAACAACAACTAATTGGGAAGAAAAAGAAAACGGTATCAGAATTGAACAAACCATTTTTGTTGAACGAGCCGGCATTAAACCGATTGTTGTGGGTAAAGGCGGAACCATGATTCGTAAAATCGGTGAATCTGCTCGTAAGGAATTAACAAAATTATTTGAACAACCCGTTCATTTATTTTTGACTGTTCGTGTTAAGGAAAATTGGGCGGATGATCCGGCTCGTTTTGCTGAGTGGGGATTGGATTATAACGTTTAAAACGAATTGCCATGCCATCATTTAAAACAGAAAAAGCCCTTTTGTTGCACATACATCCCTTGGGAGAACGTGCCTGTATGTTATCGCTCTTAACATCAGATAAAGGACGCTATGTCGGTGTTGTTAAGGCTAAAAAAATACCGGATATTGCTTCATTGGTTGATTGTCGATGGCAGGCTCGATTGGAAGAACAAAGTGGTACGTTTTATATTGATAATGCGTCATCTTGCGTTATTGATTATTTGGATGACAAGATTCGATTAGCCTTGATACAAACGGTTTGTGAAATATTACATGCTTTGTTGCCGGAACGTCAACCAATGGAAAATTTATATCAAAATACCATATCATTACTGTATGCTTTGAATGATGAAAATTTTATTTGTCATTATATTGATTGGGAGGTTAATCTTCTTCGAACCATTGGTTTCGGTCTTGATTTAACGTGTTGTGCCGGTGGGGGCAATCGGTTGGATTTAGCTTATATTTCTCCAAAAACAGGGCGAGCTGTCAGTCGGGAAAAAGGACTTCCTTACCATGATAAATTATTGGAATTACCTCGTTTTATGTGGGATAAAAAAACAATACCTTCTCAAACAGATATCTTGAAAGCATTTATTATTACGACACATTTTTTCACAACGCATGCCGGTATTAAACAATTACCGATGGCTCGTGAACGATTTATTCATTATGTGACTTTTCAGCAACCGTCTTTTTAAAGGCAATTTGTTTTAAGCAGATATAATTTAATACGGCAATTAAAATTAAACAAATGATTTGAGCAATATAAGGATTGTCTATCCAAAATGTTGTTGTCGCCCATAATAAAACGATATTAAAAAAATAAGACAGACTCCAAACAGTTATGCAACCGATAAATTCTTTAATGTAGTTACCCCGAGTATTAAAAACATAAAATTTTTGCGTTAGATAACTGTTAACGGAAGATAAAATAAAACTTAAAAATAAAGCGATTTGCGGTAATTGATTATCGGATAAAAACAAAAAGAAAGCATATAAACAATATGAAAAAAATGTATTATAACCGCCAACTAAAATAAAACGAATTTGTTCAGGTAATCGAAGCCAATAATGATAAATGGATAAGTAAATGTTAATCAATGTTTTCATTTTTTTTATCAATATCGTTTTTTATCAATGTTTGGTCTAAAACAGACATTTTTATTTTTGTTATTTCGCAAATTTTTATTATTTTTTATGTAATTTATGTTATATGACTTAATTTGAATTGTCAAATATTTTATACTTGCAATTTATGCAGAATGTTTTTATGCTCTACATGGAAAGGTAATTGATAAGAGTATGACAAAAATAAAATATATTTTGCCTTTATTCATGGCAATGGTTATGATGACCAAAACGGGTTTGGCAGATGTTTTTGATTATCAAAATGTTGTTTCAATAGCACAACAAATGTCTTTTTCTCCCTTTAATGCGAAAAAACCGGATTTACCGCCTGAACTTTCGGAAATGGATTATGATGATTTTCGTTCTATTCGTTATAAAAGAGAAGAAGGACCGTGGTTTCGTCAAAATATCCCGTTTGAAATACAGTTTTTTCACATGGGATCAATTTACCAAAATTCCGTAAAAGTTCATCAAATAATTGGCAGTCAGCCATATTATATCCCTTATATGTCTAAATCTTTCACACTCAAAGATAAGCCTATGATGAATATTCATGGTGATATTGATTATGCTGGTTTTCGGTTACATTATCCTTTAAATAAACCGGATTATTATGATGAGTTAATCGCTTTTTTGGGAGCCAGTTATTTTCGGGCATTGGGTAAAGATCAAAAATACGGATTGTCAGCACGGGGATTAGCGGTTGATACCGGCATGTCAACCGGTGAAGAATTTCCGATGTTTAAAGAATTTTGGGTTAAACGACCGGCATTACGTCAGCGAAATATGACAATTTATGCCTTGTTAGACAGTCCTCGAATTGTTGGGGCTTATTTGTTTTTTATTCAGCCGGGCAAAAATACAAAAATTGATATAACGGCAACGTTATTTCCCCGTGATGATATTCAAAAATTGGGCATTGCTCCTTTGACAAGCATGTATTTGTTCGGTGAAAATACGAAAAACAGATTTTTTGATTATCGTCCCGAAGTACACGACAGCGATGGCTTGTTGATTCATAATGGTAATGATGAGTGGCTATGGCGTCCGTTAGATAATTCCCGTCAATTGCGTATGAGTTCTTTTCATGATAAAAATTTGCGAGGATTTGGTTTAATGCAACGTGACAGAAATGCCGATCATTATCAAGATTTTGAATCTTTTTATGAAGAGCGTCCGAGTGTATGGATTGAACCGTTAGAAGGATTTGATAACGGACGTGTTCATTTGGTTGAAATCCCATCTGAAAAAGAAATACATGATAATGTTGTAGCCTTTTGGTGGCCTGATAAACCGATTGAAAAAGGAAAGGTTTACACATTCAAATATCGTATGAATTGGATTAAGGATGAACCGGAAACGTTTCCGAAAGCAAAAATTATTTCAACGCATGTTGGAGCCGGAGGGGTTGCTGGTTCAGAAAATGATACGCTGATAAAATATGTTATAGATTATCAGGGTAATGCCTTTGAAGGCATTGATAATTCTGAATTGTTATCAGCTGATGTGTCAGCAGATAAAGGGCAAATCAAAAATATCGTTATTCAACGTAATGCTTTAACGGGGGGATACAGATTGTTTTTTGATTTTGAACCAACGCATGAAACGACAGAATTACGAGCTTCAATCAAGTCTAATCGTGACTCAGATAAAGGGCACGTTTTAACAGAAGTGTGGTCATATCAATATTTACCGTAGGTGATATATGGGAAACATCAAATTTTACACAATTGAAGATTGGGTTGCTGCCTATTTAAAAGGATGGGGTTACCATGACGAATATTTGACGCATGTTATAACAGAAAAATTAAAATCAGAAAAAAACAATTTACACCCCGATGATGTTTGTTGTTTGTTAGATAAACATGTGCAAGCTTATGTTGATACGTTGTTACCGGAAACAACATTAAATCCTGTTCAAAAATATCATTACTTTAAAATGATTTTCCTGATGAAGGAATTGTATTTAAAGGTCAATTTATTTGATGAAATTTCGGTTGAAGATGAACGCTGTTTGTTTGATGTTTTTCAAAAACAATTATATCCAATTGTGCCGGATTTGATACAAGCAAATATGTTTCGTCAAAGTATTAAAACATTTCATCCTTTTTGGAAACTAAAAAAAACATTGGTTAAAGGGGTAAAATTTGTTGGTAAAACCGTTGTGAAAAAATAATGGAGATTGATTGTGCAAAAAGAATATGTCATCTTATCCGATATTAGTAAACGACAAGTTATATGGCGGCGTATCAAATTATTCGGGATTGTGATATTAAGTGTTATATGTGCAACGTTAAAATGGGCATCATCTATGCCGACAGATGTTATCATGCCGATAAAGGTTGGTATGATTATTTTATTTTGTTTAACGTTTGCTTGGATTTCATTATTTTTTTGGTCGGGTGTTTTTGGGTTTTGGGAAATAATACGAAATCGACATATGCCGGCGATTAAACGTGTGCCGAAAAATACGTTATTGACAACCAAAACAGCCGTGTTAATGCCTGTTTATAACGAAAACCCGCAAGCGGTTTATGCAAATTTGTTAGCGATGGCTCGTGATTTAGAAAAAACGGGTCAGGCTGTATCTTTTGATTTTTTTGTGTTGAGTGATACGACAAAACCTGAAATATGGATACAAGAAGAAATTTTATGGAAACAGACTCGAGATTTGTTTCCTGCCACTATTCATTTATATTATCGACATCGTCCTAAAAACACGGCTCGCAAAAGTGGTAATATTGAAGATTTTTGTATTCGATGGGGTCGTAATTATGACCATATGATTGTTTTAGATGCCGATAGTTTAATGACGGGTGATGTCATGGTGCAAATGGCACAATTGATGGAAGTGAATACGACTACCGGTATTATACAGGCCCCTCCCTTGATTATTAACCAGAAAACTTTTTTTTCACGCATGCAACAATTTGCCGGTCGGGTTTATGGTCCGATTGTCAGTGCCGGTTTAGCATATTGGCAGGTGTGGGACAGCAATTATTGGGGGCATAATGCCATTATTCGAACACAAGCATTTATGGCATGTTGCGGATTACCGGTTTTCCCCGGTCAGGCTCCGTTTGGCGGACATATATTAAGCCATGATTTTGTTGAAGCGGCTCTTATTCGCAGAAGTGGTTGGTTAGCATGGATGTTACCGGAATTAAAAGGCAGTTATGAAGAATGTCCCCCGACAATGTTGGATTTTGTGATTCGGGATAGACGGTGGTGTCAAGGTAATTTACAGCATTTGCGTATTTTATTTTCAAAATGGCTTCATCCGGTATCCCGATTGCACTTTACAATGGGGATTATGTCATATTTGTCATCTCCACTTTGGTTTTTATTTTTGTTTTTGGGTTTAGGAATTGCTTTATGGCGTGAATTTTTTCCGCCTCAATATTTTGCGGAAACAAAAACATTGTTCCCGAATTGGCCGGAATTTGATTTAATCGGTACGCTTGTTTTATTTTGCTTATCAATGGGAATGTTGTTTGTTCCTAAAATATTAGGTGGATTGGTTGTTTTGATACAACACCGACCATTGAAAGAATACGGAGGTATTTTGGGACTGGTTCTGACTTTGTTGGTTGAATTTATTTTCAGTGCGTTAATTGCTCCGATTATGATGTTATTTCAAAGTAAAATTGTTTTTGATATTTTGTTGGGGCTTGATACGGGGTGGTCAGCTCAAAATAGAGATTCGGTCGGTACACCATGGAAAGTTGCTTTTCAGCGTCATTGGGGGCATTTTATTATTGGTGTTGGGGTATCGGCAATTGTGTATTTGTACGTCAACTCTCTTTTTTATTGGATTTTACCGATTACACTCGGTTTGGTTTTATCAATACCGATTTCGGTTTTATCATCTCGGGAAAGTGTGGGGCAGTTGGCTCGTAAATGTCACTTATTTATTATTCCCGAGGAATATGCCAAACCGAATATTTTATTACAGGCAGAGCAAGCCTTTTCAGAAATTTTAAGACAGCAACCGTCAGATGGCAGATTGATGACATTATTAAAAAATCCGTTATATTTGTGTCTTCATATATACATGCTTTCTGTTAATGGACCTCAGCCTGAATTTGATGAAAAAATAATGAAGCAAGTTTCACACAAAATACAAGGGTATGCACAAGGTCATGATTTTGTTTTGACAGATGAGGAATTAAAGTATTGTTTATATTCGCCGGATATGTTGCAAGAACTTTCATTGTTAAGTCTTGTAAGTTAGCAAATGTTTCGAAAAAAACTAAAAAAAACAAATAGTTGTTTATGTGTGACATTTTGGTTGACATTTGATGGAAATAAGTCTAATATACAATGCTATTGTAACAGAGGGTTTTTTTATGTTTCAAAAATTGAAAAAAAATAATTTCGTTTTAAACTATTCTCGTATGTGGCCGTTTGTTCGTCCTTTTTGGGGTCGGGCATTGGTTTCGACTTTAATTACAATTCCAATCGGTTCGTTAGATGCGATTGTTGCTTTATCGTTAAAACCGTTTATGGATACGGTTATTATGGATAAGGGTGATGCTACATTCTTTGGGATGCCGATGCCTTTGTACATGATACCTGTTTTTATTATTCTTTTTACTGTATTTCAAAGTGCATTGGAATATACTTCTTCATATTTAAATGCGTGGGTTGGCGGTCGTATTACCAATGCCGTTAAACAAAAAATTTATGGTAAACTTGTTCGATGTGAACCGGCTTTTGTTGATAAAAATTCTTCCGGTTTTATCGTTTTCAGATGTGATACGGATCCGAATTTGGCGTGTTCGGGATTATTGACAAATTTAAAGGTTTTTACAACCCGATTGTTTTCATCGATTTCATTGTTGTTTGTTTTAATATATACTTCGTGGGAATTGGCCATTTGGGCAATTATTGTTTTAGGAACTTCTTTATGGCCGTTAACAACCATTCGCCGCAAAATTAAAGAAGTTATGAATTCAACTGTTTTGGCCGGAGGGGCGGCTTTAACCGCATTAAATGAAACATTTTCAGGATTAAAAACAATTGCTTCATATAATTTGGAAAAGAAACAAAGTGATAAATTTTCTGAAGTATTGCGTCAGATTTTTCGTTTGCAGATAAAATATACGCAAAAGACGGCTTGGCTTTCTCCCATGATGCACATTATCATTTCCATCGGTATTTCGGGAACGATTTGGTTAGGCAGTTACTTAATTCGTTCAGGTGATATTACACCGGGTGATTTTGTATCATTTATGACGGCTTTATTGATGTTATATACACCCATCAAAAATATTGGTAAGAATTTTGCATCCGTTCAAATGTCATTTTTAGCAATCGAACGTGTTTTTGAATTTTTAGAAATGCCGTCCATGGTCAATGAAAAGAAAGATGCAATATCATGTCCTGTTTTAGCCGACAAAATTGAATATAAAAATGTTAATTTCGGATATACATCTGAACGGTTGGTATTAAAAGATGTCAACTTAACGATTCGTAAGGGACAAAAAGTAGCTTTTGTCGGTAATTCAGGTGGTGGAAAAACAACGTTAGTTAACTTGCTTCCTCGTTTTTACGAACTGACAAGCGGTCAAATTTTAATCGATAATTTAAATGTTTCAGATATGAAGTTAGCTTCATTAAGGGATAACATTGCCGTTGTTTTTCAAGATAATTTCTTATTTAGTGGTACGATTCGGGATAATATTATGTTGGGTCGTCCGAATGCAACTGAAAAAGAAGTGAAACAGGCTTTAAAATCGGCTTGTTTAGATGAATTTATAACAACATTACCTTTGGGATTGGATACGGAAATCGGTGAACGAGGTGTTTTATTATCCGGTGGACAAAAACAGCGAGTCGCAATTGCTCGTGCTTTTTTGAAAAATTCGCCGATTGTTATTTTGGATGAAGCAACGTCTGCATTAGATAATAAATCCGAAGCCATTGTTCAACAGGCCATCGATAATTTGATGAAAGACAGAACTGTATTTGTTATTGCTCATCGCTTATCAACCATTCAAAATGCCGATCAAATCGTTGTTGTGAATGAAGGTCGCATTGTTGAGCAGGGTTCACATGATGAATTGATTGATTTGCAAGGGGCATACTATATGCTTTATTCGGCTCAATTTAAAAGCAAAAATTAGTTCAATAAAACAGTTTGTTTATTCGGTAAAAAACGTTT
This sequence comes from Alphaproteobacteria bacterium, assembly GCA_017467335.1. Lineage (GTDB taxonomy): Bacteria > Pseudomonadota > Alphaproteobacteria > CAAHEQ01 > UBA3637 > RGIG4140. Next base: position 3,094 of record JAFTSJ010000014.1, on the reverse strand, counting down.
CGTTTTTTTGAAATTTTTGTTGCGAAAAAAAAAGGTTCGTGTTACAATTACGTGCGAAATAATCTCTGGCAGAAATGACGTTATTTTGGTAACGATTGTTTCAGGCGAGATGGTTTATAACAGAAAAGGAAAAAAATATGGATAATTTAGAAGTCAAAGCCTGGGAAGGCTTTAAACCGAATAAATGGCAAGATGAAATCAACGTACGTGATTTTATCAACCATAACTATACGCCGTATGAAGGCGATGATTCATTTCTTGCAGGTCCGACAGCCCGTACAACAAATATGTGGAAAACGGTTGCAGAATTGATGAAAAAAGAACGTGAAAACAACGGATTGTTAGATGCTGATACAAGCGTTGTTTCTTCCATTACGTCACATGGAGCCGGTTATATCAACAAAGAAGAAGAAATCATTGTTGGTTTACAAACGGATAAACCGTTAAAACGTGCTTTAATGCCGTATGGTGGTTATCGTATGGTTGAAGGTTCTTGCCAAGCATATAATTTAGCTCTTGATCCGAAGGTAACAGAAGTATTTACAACATACCGCAAAACACACAATGATGGTGTTTTTGATGCTTATACGCCGGATATTCGTGCTTGCCGTAAAAGTGGTATCGTAACAGGTTTACCGGATGCTTACGGTCGTGGTCGTATTATCGGTGACTATCGCCGAATTGCTTTGTATGGTATTGATCGTTTGATTCAAGACAAAGAAAGTCAAAAATCATTGTCTAATTTAAGCAGCATGACAGAAAATGTCATTCGTGAACGAGAAGAATTAGCCGAACAAATTCGTGCTTTAAACGATATGAAAAAAATGGCTGCCGCATATGGTTTAGATATTTCAAAACCGGCAGAAAATGCCAAAGAAGCAATTCAATGGACATATTTCGGTTATTTAGCTGCCATTAAAGATCAAAACGGTGCTGCTATGTCAATTGGTCGTATTTCAACATTCTTGGATATCTATATCCAACGTGATATTGAAAACGGCGTTATTACAGAAGAACAAGCTCAAGAAATGATGGATGATTTAGTCATCAAATTGCGTATGGTTCGTTTCTTGCGTACACCGGAATATAATGAATTATTCTCTGGCGATCCGGTTTGGGTCACGGAATCAATTGGTGGTATGGGTATTGATGGTCGTACATTGGTTACGAAGAACTCATTCCGTATTTTGCATACATTGTATAATTTAGGACCGGCTCCGGAACCAAACTTAACTGTTTTATGGTCGAATCATTTACCGGAAGCTTTCAAAAAATTCTGTGCAAAAGTTTCTATTGATACATCATCTATTCAATATGAAAATGATGACTTAATGCGTGGTTTCTTTGGAGATGATTATGGTATTGCTTGCTGTGTTTCTCCAATGCGTATCGGTAAACAAATGCAATTCTTCGGTGCTCGTGCTAACTTGGCAAAAGCCTTGTTGTATGCTATTAACGGTGGTAAAGATGAAAAATCGGGTGCTCAGGTTGGTCCTGAATTTGCTCCGATTACTTCTGAATATCTTGAAAGCGAAGAATTGGAACGCAAGTTTGATAAAATGATGGATTGGTTAGCAGAAACATATGTTAATGCTTTGAATATTATTCATTATATGCACGATAAATATTCATATGAAAAATCCATGATGGCTTTACATGATAAAGATGTTATCAGAACATTGGGTTGTGGTATTGCCGGTTTCTCAATTGTCGTTGATTCGTTATCAGCTGTTAAACATGCTAAGGTTAAAATTATTCGTGATGACCGTGGTTTGGCAACAAACTTTGAAATTGAAGGCGATTATCCGAAATATGGTAACAATGATGAACGTGTTGATGCAATTGCTCGTCGTGTTGTTAAACAATTCATGGATAAAATCCGCCGGTTGCCGATTTATCGTAATGCCGTTCCAACACAATCTATTTTAACGATTACGTCAAACGTTGTTTATGGTAAAAAAACAGGGGCAACGCCGGATGGTCGTCAAGCAGGTGTTCCGTTTGCTCCGGGGGCTAACCCATTACATGGACGGGATACAAACGGTGCAATTGCTTCGTTATGTTCTGTTGCTAAATTACCATTCCAACATGCACAAGACGGTATTTCCAATACATTCACGATTATCCCGAATTCTTTGGGTAAAACACGTGATATTCAAATTGGAAACTTGGTCAGTTTGTTAGATGGTTACTGTGGTAATGACGGACAACACATCAACGTTAATGTTTTAAATCGTGAAACATTACAAGATGCTATGGAACATCCGGAAGAATATCCGCAATTAACGATTCGTGTTTCCGGATATGCCGTTAACTTTATTAAATTAACACGTGAACAACAAATGGATGTTATTTCCAGAACGTTCCACGAAAAAATTTAATTTTGTTTTGAAAAGGAAAGTGCCCTTAGATTTTAAGGGCACTTTTTTTTGTATCAAAAAGTCTTGATAAAAGGTGGGATTTTTTTACGATATATACATTTCGTTTCTTTTTTTCGTCATCTAACCTTGTTTCAGTATTTCATGGGGTTATGGCAGGATACTACATCGTTCAAAGACCTGATCACTTGTCTGTCATGCTGAACTTGTTTCAGCATCTCATCGGGTTATGGCGGGGTGCTCTATCGTCAAAAGACCCTGAATCAAGTTCAGGGTGACAGTGGGTGGACAGGGTGCTATGTTATCAAAAGACCCTGAACTCAATTCAGGGTGACGTATTTCCTCTTATAGACAAATTCATAAAAACGAATCGGTAAAAATGTTCTCAATTCCCCTTAAAAAAACATCAAAAAAACCGTTTGGAATTTTTCCAAATAGTAAAAATAAAAACATAATTAAATCAACATATTAACTCGAAAAAATGTGTCAAAAAAACGTCCCTTTTTTTGACATAATATTTTAGATTTATTTCATTGTCAACTAAAATTTGTAATTATTTGATTTTTCATTATTTTTTTGTTTTTAAAAAGGTGTAACCCCTGCCAAAAAAAAGCGTTCAAAAAAGGGACGTTTTTTTGACACATTTTTGAAAAATAACCGTCTGATTTTATTCATTTTTAAAATGGGGGTTCTATGGAAATTTTAAACGCTTTTTT
>JAFTSJ010000013.1 GCA_017467335.1 Alphaproteobacteria bacterium | reverse complement strand
ACGCTTTTTTTTGGCAGGGGTTACACTTTTTTAAAAACAAAAAAATAATGAAAAATCAAATAATTACAAATTTTAGTTGACAACGAAATAAATCTAAAATATTATGTCAAAAAAAGGGACGTTTTTTTGACACATTTTTTCAAGTTAACATATTGATTTTATTGTGTTTTTATTTTTGCCGTTCGGAAAAATTCCAAACGGTTTTTTGATGAAAATTTGAGGAGAATTTGATAAAAAAACATAAATGTTTTCAGTGTGTTAAGATAAGTATTCGTATTTATCATTATACACGTTTTCTCATGACTGTTATCTTCAATATCAATTATACAATAATTATATCATAACTTAAAGATATTTCTGCATCATTTATTTCGTTGGATTAAATTCTAAAATATCAACACAAATGATGTATGTAGAAAAAAACTAAATAATAAGGCAAAAGCAGTATGAATTATGAATGTTAATATAAAAAAACAACCCTTAAAAACAAGGGTTGTTTTATCTGGCGGAGAGAGTGAGATTCGAACTCACGGTACGAAAAAATCGCACAACAGATTTCGAGTCTGCCGCATTCGACCACTCTGCCATCTCTCCTTATTCAACCATATGCGGCGCCTCTCAATCCGTTCAAAAAAACTGCGTTTTTTTTACAGAGTTGTCCGCTCCGCGTTCCATAAATGACCGAGTCTGCCGCATTCGACCACTCTGCCACTCTTGCTATTCAACCATATGCGGCGCCTCTCAATCCGTTCAAAAAAAACTGCGTTTTTTTTACAGAGTTGTCCGCTCCGCGTTCCATAAATGACCGAGTCTGCCGCATGCGACCACTCTGCCACTCTTGCTATTCAACCATATGCGTTAGCCATTTGATAAAATAAGTAAACCTATTGTATGATAAATCAAATAAATTTGCAAGCACTTTTTATGAAATATCTAATTCTTCATCCGTTTTATCATCAAAGTCGAGTGCATAGCCGGCAGAACGTACCGTGCGAACAACGTCTTTTTCGCCCCCTTCATTTAAAGCTCGTCTTAATCGGCGAATATGCACGTCAACCGTGCGTAATTCAACATGTATTGAACCACCCCATACCGATTTTAACAGCAATTCACGAGATAAGACATGACCCGGTTTCTCCATCAAAAATTGTAATAAACGAAACTCTGTCGGCCCCAAGTGAACATTTCGTTCACCTCGTGTTACCCGCCTTTTCGAAAAATCAATCGTTATATCCCCATATGATAAATTATCTTGTGTCTGAGTCGGAGACACTCGCCGAAGCAAAGCCACAATCCGAGCCATCAATTCAGGAACGGAAAACGGTTTTGTCATGTAATCATCCGCCCCAAAAGATAATCCCTTAACTTTGTCTGCTTCATCACCTCGTGCCGTTAACATAATAATCGGTGTGTTACGCAATTCATACGTTTTTCGTATTTCACGACACAAATCAATCCCTTGTACATTTGGTAACATCCAATCTAACAAAATCAAATCCGGCTTTTCAGACATAGCCTGTACCAGCACATCTTTTCCATCCATCACAACTGTTGTTTCGTAACCTTGCTTTTCTAAATTATATTTTAGCAATGTTACTAATCCGACTTCATCTTCAACAATCATAATTTTTGTCATATTAAGCCCTTTTTAATTTATCAATTTGTGTCGCATACGGCGGATGTTTAAAAATATAACTGCCGGCAACCAAAATATCGGCTCCGGCTAATTTGCAAGCAGGAGCAGTTATATCGTTAATACCGCCATCAACGGAAATTTGAACTTTTTTACGACCGATTAAGTCTTTTAACTGTACAATTTTTTCTAAACTGTTAGGTATAAACGATTGCCCCCCAAACCCCGGTTCTACCGACATGACTAAAACCATATCAATCATAGGTAAGTATGGCAACAATCGTGAAACGGATGTTGACGGACGAATAGATAAGCCAACCTTTTTTCCCTCTTTTTTTACTAAAGAAATCAACGTTTCAATATCATCATTTGCTTCTAAATGAACGGTAATCATATCGGCTCCGGCACGAATAAAATCAGGAATGTAGCGTATCGGATTCGTCATCATTAAATGAACATCAAATGGTAGCGTTGTATAAGAACGAATATCACGGATAACAGGAGCTCCAAATGTTAAATTCGGAACAAAATGACCATCCATAACATCTATATGTATCAAATCAGCTCCGGCCTTTTCCAATGCGACAACTTCTGCTCCTAATTGAGCAAAATCTGCTGATAAAATACTCGGAGCAATTTGTACCATCTAGCCCTCATTTTCTTTGTTTTTAATGCGTTTAATAATCAATCCGGGAGCATGATGGCGTGCAATAATATTTAACGCCTGAACATTACCGGAACGAATATACGTATTCACCAATGCCTTAACTCGAGTAGGGACGAACACCGGAGATGTCCGCCCCATCATTTGACGATAAATCCGTTCGTCATTCGTTTCGTTAAATATATTAGAATTCATGTTCTGCCTTATTTAACGATTTTCGGATCTAATTCACCGGATTTATACCGTTTAGCCATATCTGCCAATGAAATCGGCTTAATATGTGAAGCCTGACCAGCTGCCCCAAATTCTTGATAACGAGCTTCGCAAACAGCCTGCATAGCATCCATGGCCGGTTTTAAATATTTACGAGGATCAAATTCTGCTGGTTTTTCCGTAAAGAGTTTACGAATAGCTCCTGTCATTGCCATACGCAAGTCTGTATCAACATTAACTTTGCGAACACCATGTTTAATAGCTTCTTGGATTTCTTCAACCGGAACACCGTATGTTTGAGGCATTTGACCACCATAAGCATTGATAATGTCTTGCAAATCTTGCGGAACAGAAGAAGAACCATGCATGACTAAGTGTGTGTAAGGCAATTTAGCATGAATTTTCTTAATGGTATCAATGGACAAAATAGCCCCGTCCGGTTTACGTGTAAATTTGTAAGCCCCATGCGATGTACCAATAGCAACCGCCAAAGCATCAACTTTTGTTTCTTCAACGAAACGAACGGCATCATCCGGATCCGTTAATAATTTTGATTTATCAATTTCACCGTCAAAACCATGACCGTCTTCTTTTTCACCTTTTCCTGTTTCCAAAGAACCGATACATCCCAATTCCCCTTCAACGGAAACACCGACTTGATGTGTGACACTTGTTACTTGACGGGTGACGTTTGCATTGTATTCATGAGAAGCCGGTTGACCATCCGTTGTTAAAGAACCGTCCATCATAACAGATGTAAAACCATTCATCATCGCTGAAAAACAAACTTCCGGACTGGAACCATGATCTTGATGAACACAAATCGGCAAATCCGGATACATTTCAACACCAGCCATCATCAAATGCTTTAAAACAGCATCATTGGCATAACCACGAGCCCCTTTACTGGCTTGAATAATAACGGGGGCATCCATTTTTTTTGCGGCAGCCAAAATAGCCAAAACCTGTTCCATATTGTTGACGTTAAACGCCGGAATACCGTAACCGTGTTCGGCAGCGTCATCTAATAATTGTCGAAGTGATACAAGAGCCATTTTAATTCCTTTCTTTTAAATATTGTTTCCACTCTTTTTTGTTAATCAATAACATGCGTGCAATTGGCGCACGTCCTTTTGTATAGGCAAACACAATGTCAAATGTCATATCTGACCGTTGTGATCTGCTCATCAATCTGTCAATCTGTAATGCTTCCTGTGGCGGTAAATAATACCGATGTTGAATTTGATTAAAATCCCGTTTAGGACAAATACCATTTTCAAATTGATTACAATCCGTTTCAGCCCAGTTAATTTGATATTGAATATAATGTCCGGATAACAAACTACGTGGGTCAAATCCGCCGATAGCAATAACAACCGGTTGCGACTTTAATGAAACAGCCGTCAAATAAACCGTTTGACCCAACAACACAAAAAATGGCACAATCCATAATAATTTCAAAACAACCGATTTGTAATAAGTCCAATTATTCATGTTTTTCCCCTTTTTGTGCTGTTATTTGTTGTTTGACAAGTTGAACCAATACCGGATACACTTTTGCCCAAAACCAAAGTCCCAGTAACAAAACGATACCGATGACAACAAGACCGACACCCGTTGACATTAACGAAACAATCAAATCAAAGTAAGCAATGACAACCCGTAATCCCATTAAAATCAAACATGTTTTTAATAGTCCCATTTTTCCAATACGAATGGCGTAGATACTACCCCCTAACAAACAAATCAGTGTGAAGATCATACCAAACATCGGATAAGATAAGAAGTTAAAAATAAACGCAATACTCCATGATACAGCCCAAACCTGTAACAAGGGTTTCCATGTATTTCGTGCCATGAATAATCCGATAAAAACCAACGGCATAAAGGCTCCACCAAATAAACCAAAAGCGGTATTTATCTGTCGGGCACTACTGAAATGATATCCTAAAGCGTAGCGTGCTTCTACATAGAGAACGCTTATCACGGCAAGCGTCACGGATATGCCTTTTAAAAATTTTGTGAACATAACCGTTTTGCCGACCAATTTGGCACACATAATGTTGATACAAAACAAAACAGATAAGAATAACCAAACAGATGCAACCGGTGTGCAATGTCCAAATAATCGAGATAACGGTTCGCCCAATTGGAAGATGAGAACAAGCAAAAATGCTAACCACCAAACAACACTCAATACAGCATTTTTCTTTTGCCATAGAACAATTGGTAATACCAAAGCAATCCAGCAAACATAGGGCCATGCTTCACTGCGATAATGTGCGATATGCGGGAAAAAAGAGCCTAGAAAACCCAATCCCCACAAGACGGAATTGAGTGTTAAATTTTCTTTGCGTAAAGCAATTACCGGCAAAACAATGGCAACCAATAACGGCGTGTAAGCATTGCCGACACCGAAAATGGCTCCCAACATATAACCAACAGACCAAATTGTCACTGATACCGGTGTTGTTGAAGCCAAAACAAACGGTGTCGATAAAATGGATCCGAATAATAAAGCATTCCAAAATGAACCGGTTAAATGAAAAATTTGCCCAATCAATCCAATACCAGCGAAAATCCAACCGATATTCAACCAAATACAGCATTCTTTTACAAAATGATTTTTATATTTAGGTGAAGCATCAACACCATACAAAGTAATTAAAAATCCGATAAAGCCGATAAAATAACCGCATAATTTTATAATTGCCGGAATTTCTTGCCAATTAGCAGCAATCATAGCTATCAATCCCAAAACAATACAACCGACAGCAAATAAACTGACATATTTAATCCAAACCCCCATGTCAATTGATTTTTTGACCGACTGCGTTACAGTAACTGTTGCCTGTTCAGATTGTGGAACTGTTTGTTGTTGAACTTTTTTATCATTTTTCGGACGAATTAACTGACACAAACTTTCTTTTTGTTGAGGTGTAATCAATCCGTAATCTTCCCAAACAACAATCTGTTTAAATTCTTCAAATTGTCGAATTGTTTGTGCCTGCTGTGTGGTTAAAATTCCTTTTTGAACAGCCTTCATCGTCAAATCAATCGGTTGATTCGACTGAACAGATTTCGCAACCTTTTTAACAGGTTTTGTTTTTTGAGATTTCGTTTCCGGCATTGTATGCCCCCTTTCAACAGATTGTTTATAGCCGTTTTTTATCAGAAAAGCAACTGTTTATTTTATTGTTAAGCAAAGATGTTTTTTTATTGCAAAAAAAAGGAAGATATGTATAATGACATTTTGTCAGGCATGACCCTATCATCTAGTGGTTAGGATACAGCCCTCTCAAGGCTGGCACACGGGTTCAAATCCCGTTAGGGTCGCCATTATCAGGCATCATACAAGGAGCAACATATATGAAACAAAATTGGATTGATGCCGTTAAAGGATTTGTCATTATATTGGTTTTATTCGGTCATGTTGAAATCCCTCATTTACTGCACAAATTGATTTATGCGTTTCATGTCCCTTTCTTTTTTATCGTATCCGGTTTTTTATACAATCAGACAAAATATAAACAATATCATTTTGTGCGTTTTTTTATTAAACGCTTCAAAGCATACATTTGCCCGTTTTTATTGATATCATTGTTTTTTTGGTTATGTGAAATAATACAAGGCATACCTCTCACATCCTGGCAAGATATTTTAATGTCTAATCGATTATACGGTTATTATCGACCTTTGTGGTTTTTACCGTGCTTTTTCTTATCGCATTTGCTTTTCTATCCGGCATTTAAAATGAAATCGACCTTCATGGGTTTCTATTTTGTTTTTTGCTTTTTTATAGCTGTTTTATTAAACGATTTATACCGTTTCAAACCGTATTATTTCTGGCACATTGATATTTCTTTTCTAGGTGTCGTGCTGATGTATATCGGTTTTGTTATTAAACAAAAAAATTTACTGGATAAACCGATTTCAATTCCTGTTATTTTCATTTTATTGAGTATCAGTTTTTTATTGTCATATAATAACAAAGACATCAACTTATACAAACATAACATAACCCATATCGATATATTGATTATTGAATCAAGTTTAACAACTTTTTTAATTATGTATTTGTTTAAAAAATATGTTGTTTCGAATCATTTTTTAGCAACCTTTAACAACAAATTCGTGTTTTGTTTTAATTTTTTTATGAATGCCATGATAATTGATTTATTTCATATTTCAAAAAGTAATTGGATTGTTTTCAGCATGTTGGATTTAATTTGTTTTTATGTTGTCATAAAACTTATAAAAGCGATATATTCATTTTTAAACCAGTGTCATTGTTACAATCACTAAAAAATTTTTTGATATAAAAAACAGGCTCATAAATTAATATTATTTTCCAATCATCACAACCGACAGATAAATATCTGCCGGTTATGATTTGTTTTTCTATCCTCGGACACACCAAACGTTACCGTCATCATCTGTTTCAATCATTCGATTACAACCACTTGCTTCACAAATAGCTTTTGCTTTAGCCGTATCAGTTATCATGGTGTCAACATCTGTTGTGCAACTTTCTAATTGACCCGTACTATCGATAAAATAACCATCTTTGGCTTGTTTGGAACAATACCATATTGTTTTATCACTTGTCTGTTGACTGAATGCAACCCGATTGCACGCTTCGCATTGTT
>JAFTSJ010000012.1 GCA_017467335.1 Alphaproteobacteria bacterium | reverse complement strand
TCGCCGTTAATATCTTGCCATTCATCCAAATCACATTTTTGAACACAATATTTTGTTTCATTCACATCTGTCATAATTCGCCGATGACACGCATTACAAAGCAAGTCGGCATCTTGTCCCGTTGTGGCAACTTTGATGGCACTTGTGGTACAACTGGTGCAACCTGTCGGCGTTCTAAACGTATCGCCTTCACTACATCCGCCATAAACACACGTACCACTTACCAATCGACGAATTTGCACACCATTAACAACACAACTGTCGCATTCTGCTTGTGTTGAAGCATAAGAATTGTTCTGATCATCACATCGACGACAAACCCCCGTATTATCCCGATAAAATACACCGACACCATCGGCATAATCTGACCATTTAGTCGTATCAGGGCTATCATTGTTGCATATGCCTGATTGACCGGGATTTATGTAAATACAGTATTTATTGATGAACGCATGATGACCGCAGGCTTCACATTCGGATTGAATCCCATCGCGGGGTCCTAATGTTTTCGAAGAAAGTGTCGGACAGGGAAAACAAATTTTTGACCAATTAGAATGTGTCGGTCCAGGGATTTTACCCGTTCCGCAATCTTTTGGTGCACAAAAATTATAATCAGCAACCGTACCCGCTTTATATAATGTGTTGACTTTATTACATGAGGTTATACAAATATTGTCTATATCATCATTTTGAGCACTAAAATACCCCAAACTTATACCATCGCCTACATCCGAACAATGAACACACGATCCGGCATATGTCATCACATAATCATTACCACAATTAAAATAACATTTTTGCGTATTTGAATCATAAAATCGTTGCTCGCCACAATGACCTGTACAAGCTTCTTCCGTATCAGTATAAACAAATCCTGTTTGATTACATGGATAACATTTGTAATCACTGCCTTTAAAATATTTCATGCCCGTTTCTTCATCATCTTTGCATTCCTCTGTTCTTACCTTAACACAGTTGGCTCCTTTTACCTCCCGTTTTGCGGTTGTGCAAGATGTACAAAGATTAAATAAATATTCTCTTTTTTGAATTGTTCCGTTTAATTCAAAACTGGGACTTTCATCGGTTGTACAATCATAACATGTGCCATAAAAATTCTGAAATTGATCCTTGCCACATTTACGCACGCAATACATATTACCATCTGATTTAACGGAATATCTGTTTTCTTTATATTGACCACTTTTATCTGTGTTACATTGATTGCATTCTTCTGCCCATTCTTCGGTTAGTTTGCCGACTGATGAACTATCACCAGCACGTGATTGTCCAATGGCATAAGAATAAAAATCATGTCCCTTATCATTACACTTTGTACAAACAGCCCAAGTGTTTTTAAAATAACCATCCGGACAATCACGTAAAATACATTTATAAGATGTTGAACTGGTCCAACCTTTATACCATACACGATTCGGGCAAGCCGTACACAAAATCCGTGCTTGGTCTTCGTTTGGAATATCAGTTTCCGTCATCGAATCACAAGGGATACATCCTTTGTCTTTGCTTAAAAAACTATTGCCTTTGACACAACTTGTTGCACAATAGGTTTTAATATTATCATCTCGACCGGCTTCTTCAATCCGGTGTTGAATCGAAGCACACGCTTGACACATTTCTATTCCGCTATGTGTATCTGCAATAGTAACATCCCCGACTGTTTTTTCAAAAATACCGTCATTATCATCTGAGTTCATGATGATAATTTCACTTGTATAATCACAACTGACACACGATCCATTTGCTGCCCGATATTCTTTTCCAAAGTTCCCTCCTTCACCGCACGTTTTAGGAATATCCACGCATTTGTGATTCGCTAAATCGCAAATTTGTTCATTCGGACAATCTTTATTGGCTAAACATTCAACACAAACACCTGTTCCATTGTTATCGAAACAATGGGGATTGGCACTCCCTGTACAATCATTTTGACACGTCATTTTATCAGCATTACACGTAGCCGTTCCGCACAAACTGGTACAATCCATATCTTCAACACATGGGTCACCGCTTTGTCCTGTTCCTGCTTCATTATTTTCCGAATCCAAAAATGATGTGAAAACGATTAAGTTATCCGTTTCATCTTCTCCACAAATGGACGCATTACCGGTATATTTTGTGCCATTTACCTGCACAAATTGTATCCCTTTAACAATACCGTTTAAGTTCATATTGACCACATTTTTACACACACGAGAAGAAACGCCTTCAACATAGGTTTTAAACGCAACGTCCGGATGAGATGTCATATAGATTGGGTACCCCGTACCTGTCATATCCGGAAATTCGTCAAAATCCGTGCCATCCTCACTGGGGTCAGGCAGGGGTTGTTCTTGATATTTATGCCAAACATCATTGGCTCGCAGGTTCACTTCATATACAATATCGTTAGCACGATATTTATCCATCGCAAAGGTGTAACCGTAAATCCCACCAATACTCAACACACCGATAACTGCTAAAACGCCCAGCATTTCCACCATACTGCGTCCTGTTTCAGCATTTTTTTGTTTAAAATATCCGTTAAAAAAAGTGTTTAAAATTTTCATAAAGCCCTCGCAACAAAAGTTAACAAAATCAGACGGTTATTTTTCAAAAATGTGTCAAAAAAACGTCCCTTTTTTGAACGCTTTTTTTTGGTAAGAGTTACACTTTTTTGAAAACAAAAAAATCATGAAAAATCAAATAATTATAAATTTTAGTTGACAACGAAATAAATCTAAAATATTATGTCAAAAAAAGGGACGTTTTTTTGACATATTTTTTCAAGTTAACATATTGATTTAACTATCTTTTTATTTTTACTGTTTGGAAAAATTCCAAACGGTTTTTTTTTGATGGTTTTTTAGGGATTTTGAGAACATTTTAACCGATTCGTTTTTATGAATTTAT
>JAFTSJ010000011.1 GCA_017467335.1 Alphaproteobacteria bacterium | reverse complement strand
TCCGGTTTCAGCATTTGTTTGTTTAAAATATCCGTAAAAAAAAGTGTTTAAAATTTTCATAGACCCCTCACTGCAAAAGTTAATAAAATCAGACAGTTATTTTTCAAAAATGTGTCAAAAAAACGTCCCTTTTTTTGACATAATATTTCATATCATTTCGTTTGTCAACTAAAATTTATAATTATTTGATTTTTCATGATTTTTTTGTTTTTAAAAAAGTGTAACCCCTGCCAAAAAAAAGCGTTCAAAAAAGGGACGTTTTTTTGACATATTTTTTCGAGTTAATACATTGATTTAACTATTTTTTTATTTTGGCCGTTTTAAAAAAATTCAAACGTTTTTTTGATAGGTTTATGAGTGGGTTAGAAATATTTCTATTGATGCGATATAAGGATTTTTAATGTTTCTTTCAAATTGGGTATTCATGTATCATTATCTTATTATTGATTACTATTATCGTATTGTTTATTTTGCTATACAATATCCGTATTGATATTTTGACATATTTTTGGATATAATTTTTGTCAATAAAATGAAAATATGATATGAAAATATTCGAAATAGATTTGATTTTCAAAAAAAAGAAGGGTATTTGTTTTTGATGAAAAATGTAAAAATTTAAAAAATTCATATAAATATACGAGTAGGGGGTATTTTTATCCGATTCGTCTGAAAATAAATATAAAATAAAATTAAAATGTTAACAAAAAGTGTACTCATAGGGGGTATGATATTAACACTCTTTTGAGAAAAACCTTAATTAAAACAAATATAAGTATTTTTTGTGTTTGAGAAGTCATTTTTTCAAAAAAAGAATAGAAATTTATGATTTTTTTTGAAAAAACATCAAAAAAATATTGCAAAACAAAATTAACTGCTTTATATTAAAGACTGGGTTTCGTGAATTCTATCAAGGAGTATAAAATGAAAAATGAAATTAATGAGGACAATATTCGGGTTGCCGCTTATTATATTTGGGAACAAGCCGGTCGTCCGGAAGGTCAAGAAAAAGAATGTTGGATTAAAGCCTGTGAACAATTGTTTTCTGCCGGTTTGAAAGGTGAAAGCAAATGTTCCAAAAAATCTTGTAAATCATCAAGTTCTACAAAATCAACAAAATTAAAAAGTGCCGGTACTGTATCCTCCAAATCAGTTAAGGCTACATCTGTTCAAAAAATGAAAAAATCATTAGCATAATTGCTAAACTTTTTGTTTTTGAACAAAAGGGTAAAACATTTGTTTTGCCCTTTTTTTGTTTCTTAAAAGAATGATAAAATATCTTGCGTTTCATGGGCTTTTATGTTAAACTTGTTACAAGTGCGAGGACGTGATGATAAAAATCGATAAACACAAAACATCTTCTGATGCCGAATTGGTTCAAACGGTAAATAATCTTGTTCGTGAAGTTGTTTTATTACAAAAAACCGTTAATCATCAATCATCTGATAATATTCAGACGATTGCGATGGTTTTGTTACGTCAAAAAAAATCTTTGGATAAATTGAAGCAAATGGCTTCTGACGGGATTGCATTGGCAGCTGCCGGTTATGTAAAATGTTGTTGTATTTCCGGTCATCAAGCTGATCATATTTTTCGGTATCATGATATATACCGTCCCAAAACCGGTCAGATGTTTTTAGATTTTTTATTTCGTCCGGAAAATATTATTCCTTTTTTATGCCATCAAAAGGTTGTTCAAAAAGTAAACTCTTTGGCTGTTTTTGTTCAAGATTTGCCTAATCTTAATTCATTTCCTGTTCGACCTGTTTTACTGGAGGCATTGCGTATTACCGACTCAGACGGTAAGATGTTTGATGAACAATTGGCCGATAAATTATTACTTTCAGCACAATCGGATGAGAAAATGGAAAAAGAGATGGCTTTAAAGATAATGGAACAATTGGCTAATAAGGGATATGCACAGGTTCAATTGACATATGCTTCTGTTTTAAAGAAAGACGGTAAAGCGAACAAGGCTCGACAAATCTATCAATCTGTTTTGATGAATAAATTTGCCACAACTGAACAAATGCAGGTTGCCAAAGATATTTTGTTTCCGGTGCAATCCGCATATCGTGGTCATGCCAATCAATTATCGCATGCATTTTAAAAATACCGCACATTATTAAATAAAACTTGACAAATAAACATTTGTGATGTATTCTTTGACTATAAAAAGGAGATACGATATGCTTATACAATATGATTCAGAAAAAGATGTAACAGTTATCAGCATAAAACCTCGAAAAGATTTCCCTTTAATTGATTCGCATATACGGTTGAAAGGTAATTTTGTCAAAGACGGTCGTATCGATCGTGATATATTGCCGAATGATTTACAAATTTCAGAAAATTTAACGGGTTTAAGAATTGACGACAGAAACGGTCAATATATTCAAGTTACAGATAAAAACGGTGTTATTATTGATCGTTCAAATGAACGTGTTACTGTTGAAATTAGTGATGCTTTTAATGAAAGTTTGGTAAAATTTCGAAAGAAAACAGGGGAGTTATCCTGTTTTATAAATTATTTTTATCAAAAAAATGATACTGTTGTATGTACAAGTATGTGTGATGTTTTATCTCCTTCAATGATATATGAAGAAGCAGATAAAACAACTTGTTTAGATTTTGATGAACGTGGAACATTTAAACAAGGTTATACGCAATCAACTGACGGAACGGTTATATCACTTAATACACAAGAAGCTTCCGATCTTTATTTTCATGTATGTTTAGATAGTGTTTTATTACAAAAAGAGTCAGATCAAACCAGATTGGCTCCGTTAATTGGGTTTAGAAATGATGAAACAACGATGACGCCTTCTTTATCATTCAGTAAAGATATTGATTTTTCATCTAATTTTTATGAAAATTTACGCCGTTCCAAAAAACGGTATCAGAAAAAGAAAAAACAGCAATTGATGGCTCAAATTATTGGCTATCTTTCATGTGCAGTCGTATTTGTGGGGAGTATAGCCTATTTGGAAACATCAGCAAAACACACAGAACAACCGCAATCGGTTAATGTGCCGATGAGGGAAAAAGAAAAACCTCATTCATCTGAAAAAACAAAATCAAACAATAAACAAACAAATATTCAAATTCAACTCAATAATGCGAATGTCCACAATTAGTGGACATTTTTTTAATTGTTTTGGAAACGGTTTAGGATAATAATATCTTTCACGTTAACGGTGTTTTTGATAACGGCGATGACTTTATTTAATTCAGTTTCATCTTGTATAATTCCCATTAAATAAACGGTTTTATTTTCCATGGTAATTTTATAATTAGCGGATGAAATACCTCTTGTAATTGACAGTTCATATCGAATTTTTGCCGATACCAAGGCATCTTCATTAACTTTATCAATTGAAAGCGGTTCATCCAATCGAATATAATTATAAACTTTTTCAACGCCGTTTGTTTGCCAAACTGTTTTGACAACTTCTTCAATATAATGTTCATCAGGTAATGCTCCGTTCAAAAGAACAGCTCCTTCAAAAACTGTTAATTCAATATCAACGGCATAACTTAATTTACGTTGACTTAACGCATTGCGAATAAGAAGATTCAATTTTGTATCGGTATAATCATCCGATAAAGAACGATCATCCATTACAACAGAAGCAACTTTGTGGGTAGCGGAAAAAATGGTTCCAGCCCATTGGCAACCACTTAAACATATTAAACAACTAATGAATAAGCATAAACGAAACATTACATAACTCTCCAAGCATTTTGTATATGTCGGGGGAAAAAATGATATGAACTGAATAAAATAGCATCATATTGAACTTGATACGAAGCGTATTTCGGAAACTGTTGTAGAAATACCGCAGATGATTTAACAACCCTCATTTGATTTTTGATTGTGATGGCTTCTGCTGCTAAATTGTATGTTTTTCTTTTTTTGACCTCAAAAAAAATAATTTTTCTGCCTTTTGTCATGATTAAGTCAATTTCACCGGCTCCTGTACCACGTTTAACAACAAAATTACGTTTAACAAGATGATAACCGCAAAAACGCAAAAACCATAAAGCAATTGTTTCGGCAAAATGGCCGTTTTCATAATTTGTTTTTATCATTGTGCCAGTTCCAACACCCGTTTGTATATTTGTTTTTTATTTTTTCCCGTTTGACCGGTTACAATATCAACCGTATCCCGAACAGAATGATTTTGTAACGTGTTTTGAATTAAATCATCCAGTTGTAAGTCGGTATATTGAGTTGTTCCATCAAATCGATTGATAACGAGTACGATTTCACCTCGAGGTGTATTTTCTTCGTCAGCGTAAAATCGGATTAAATTTTCAACCGTATCACGCCGTGTTTCTTCAAATTTTTTTGTTATTTCACGAACAACAGCCATTTCACGGTTGCCTAAAACAGTACAAATATCTTGTAAAGAATCATTCAATCGGTTAGCGGTTTCGTAAAATATCAATGTTGCCGGCACGGTTTGGTATGTTTCTAATGTGTGTTTGCGTGCTCCTGATTTAGAAGGTAAAAAACCGGCAAATAAAAACGCATCTGTAGGTAGTCCGGATAGCTGTAATGCTGATAAAACGGCATTTGCACCGGGGATGGTTGTGACGGGAATATGGTGTGTTTGGCAATCTCGAACCAATTTATATCCCGGGTCGGAAATTAAAGGTGTTCCGGCATCTGATACCAAAGCGATATTGACTCCTTTTTTTAATTTTTCGATAAGTTTAGGGCGAGCCGTTTCAGCATTATGTTCATGATAAGGCGTAACAGCAGCAACTTTAATGCCAAGAAGTGAAAATAATTGTCCGCTTGTTCGTGTATCTTCACAAGCAACAATATCAACATATTCCAATGTTTGTCGGGCTCGTTCAGAAAAATCACCTAAATTCCCAATTGGGGTTGAAACAAGATATAACATAAAAAAACTCCGATAAATATACAGACAAGTCTTGAAAATTTTTATAAAATTGAGTATATCAATAAATAATATGAAAGAAAAGGATTATTTCTCAATGATGAAAAAAATAATAATATTGAGTGTGATTTTATCGTTATCCGGCTGTGGGCAGGTTATAACGTTATTGCCGTCTAATCGTGATTTTGTTGAACGAACGGAAACGATACCGCAAACGCCTCATATGACAAAAACAAAAACGGCGATGTTGTTGCCATTAAGCGGACATACGGCTGTTGTCGGGGAAAATTTTCAAAATGCAGCCTTAATGGCCGGGTTGGAACGAACAACCGAAACAACGGAAGTTTCTTTTTATGATACGCAAGGAACACCAACCGGTGTTTTGCAAGCATATGAAGACGCTATTCGTCAAAATCCGGATGTTATTTTAGGACCGGTATTTGCTTCGGAAGTTCAAGTTATTCAAGAACAAAAACCGGATATTCCCGTTATATCATTTACTTCGGATGCCACTGTTTTAGGGGATAATGTTTATTCATTGGCATTGTTGATACCACAACAAGTTCAACGAATTGTACGATATGCTTGTATGAATGGTCAACGAAGATTTGCTCTTATCGGACCGCAAGATAAAACAGGCAGTATTGTTGTGCAATCGTTTGAACGGGCTGTTCAAGAATGCCCCGGTATGCAGTTAACGCATATTTCATTGTATGAACCGCAAACCAATAATTTAACGGCTCCTGTATCACGGATTGCACCACCGCTTATTGATGCACGCCGAAAAGATTTAACGGATGAAGAAAAAGAAATATTGCGTCATCCGACTGCTGAACGCCTTTCGTTTGATGCGTTGTTCATTTTTGAAAATGGGGTTAAGTTAGATCAACTGGTTTCCATTTTGTATTATTATGATGTAACACCTCAAATTGTGCCGTTTTACGGATTGGCAACATTGCGACATACTCAAAACGACCAATTGATTGGGGCGTATTTTGCTGATGTACCTCAATACAGACTTGATGTATTTCGTCAAAAATACAAAGATGCTTTCGGTAAAGAACCGTTGCCGATTGCCGCATTCGGGTATGATGCCGTATCGTTGGTTTCATTTTTGTCACAACAAAATGCGTTGAATGAATATGCCTTGACGGATCAAATCGGATTTCATGGTATGAACGGACGTTTTCGTTTAAATGAAAACGGAACAAATGAACGTTTGTTAGAAATATTTCAAATACAACCTCGCAATCATATTATAACGGTTGATAACGCATTAACGGGTTTTGAGTAAAATAATTTCTTGCAAAAAAAACGTTAATAAGTTGATTTTTTCCTCAAAGAGCATTATATTATATGTGAGAGATGATGTAGCAAAGGAGGAAGGTATGTCAGAAGAAGCCCAATATACGGAACATGTACCGGAATATAAAAATAGATCACGTTTTCCGATTTTAAGTCGTTATCGAGATTTAATGCTCTATGTGAAAAGTGCTTTTTCGGATGGAAAAATCAGTGATGATGAATTGCAGCATATTGAAACAATTGAAAAAGATATTTTGTTGGAATATCAAGTTGCAGCAGACATCTTTTTTAAGATGGATGCTTTTTCGCCCCAATATGCTGCGGCTCGTAAATTATTGAATCACCTTCATAGATGTAATGTTTTTATGACGTTTGCTTATAAATATGCCAAAGAAAAACACGATACAGATACAATGGGACAACAAGGTCGAGATATGAATCGGGAAATTGTTCGTCAAAATACGAAACAAAGCAAAGTTATACAATTAAGTGCTACGATGGTTGGGATTGATTTGTTGAAAAGTTTAGAAAGTCGCAAACAACGTATTGAAGCTGACTTACCTCGCATTCGTAGGGATTTGGCTAAGTTGAGTCCGGAAGAACGGGCAGAACTGGAAGGAAAAATCAATGCCATTTTAGAACAAATGCGTGACCGACAAATTGAGCAATTATCCGTTTACGAATTAAATCGCTTAATCGGTTTAGATCAGTATTTGGGCGAAGTTCGAGTTCGTGAAAATTAAGTTTCTTAAATTGAAAAACCACTTTGTTATATTGATAACAAGGTGGTTTTTTTGTTTTTTATTATTTTAAACGAATCGAAAAATAGACCTTTAACTAACCCTAAAAAAAACCGTTTGAAATTTTTTCAAACAGTAAAAATAAAAACACAATTAAATCAATATATTAACTCGAAAAAATGTGTCAAAAAAACGTCCCTTTTTTTGACATAATATTTTAGATTTATTTCGTTGTCAACTAAAATTTGTAATTATTTGATTTTTCATGATTTTTTTGTTTTTAAAAAAGTGTAAC
>JAFTSJ010000010.1 GCA_017467335.1 Alphaproteobacteria bacterium | reverse complement strand
GAACGCTTTTTTTTGGCAGGGGTTACACTTTTTTAAAAACAAAAAAATAATGAAAAATCAAATAATTATAAATTTTAGTTGACAATGAAATAAATCTAAAATATTATGTCAAAAAAAGGGACGTTTTTTTGACATATTTTTAAAGTATAATACATTGATTTAACTATCTTTTTATTTTGCCCGTTTTAAAAAATTCCAAACGGTTTTTTTATAAGTGATTTTGCGATATTTTGGGGTATATTTTTTGACTTTACAAAGTATTATAAGCGATTCGTTTTTATGAATTTATCTATACGAGGAAATACGTCACCCTGAACTTGATTCAGGGTCTTTTGACGATAAAGCACCCTGCCACAACTCGATGAGATGCTGAAACAAGTTCAGCATGACGGATAAGGAACGCCATACCGAAGGGGGAATAACATGAAAAGAGAAAAACACCATAACGATAAGAATAATCAGCAAAAAACAGACATTTTTACTGCTTTGATAACAATATAGCTGATAAAGAATACCACGGTATTGAATATACGTTACAACCGTTTTCAATTAAAAAGGGTTGGTAAAACCAACCCTTCTGCTTTTGTCATATGAAAAATCATTGACCGTTTAAAATACGACGAGCCACTTCCATATTACGTTCTTTAAATGATGAATATAACAATAATTCACGAATTAAAGCAGCTTCGTACAATTCTAAATTACCCGTATCAAGCATTTTATAACAAGATGTATCAATCATAAACATTTTAGCAAAAAAGCCTTGTTCTTCGCCTCCATTATCCAAGAAAGAGTTGATACCGTCCGTGTAAACCCACTCACCCAAAGCCAATCCATCCGGTAAATGTCCCATTTGCTCAATAACACATGTTTCTCTTTCAATAGAATCTAAACATTCTTTCGGGAAAACATATGGCGAGTAGCCGGCAATCCGACTTTTCGGATGTTTGGGTTTTTCAATTAAACGTTTATCTTGTAAAATCGCATTGTTGCTGACATCATCTTGTTCAACCCCCGTTAATAAAATTTGCTTCGGATTCTTTTTAAAAGCATCAATCAATTTTTTAATATAAGGTTGTGTTGAATCAACCGAATCAATTAAATCATCCGGAAAAATTAAAACAGCATGTCTGTTCGGTGATACACGATGAGCTAAACCCAATACATGAGCCGTACCCCACGGTTTGTCTTGAATAACATATTTAACATCCATATCGTCCGGTAAAAAGGTGGACTTTAAAGCATCCGCAATTTTACCTCGACCACTTTTACGCAATTTTTCTTCAACAACCGTGTCCGGAGCCAATGCCTGTTTAAAAGCGTTGATTGTTGTTTCGTCCGAACAGACAATCGTAACATGACGTCCACCAATACGAACAATATCTTTTAAAACATAATCAATTAAACGAACATCACCAAACGGCATTAAACATTTGTGTGCAACAGCTTTGGAATGAGGATAATTGCGTGTACTTTTTCCAGCACAGGCAATAATAAATTCTATATCGTCATACATGTTTGTCTCCTTAAATCTGCATGATTAACAACTATGGATTTACCATAAAATATTTTAAAACCGAAAGCAATATGAAAATCACTTTTTTTGTAAAAAAAGAAACGAGAAAAACATACCCCCGTACCCTTTATTATGTTTTCCATAACAAACTTACTTAATTTGAATATAACTATATTGGCGATCCGGATTTTTCGGGTCACGGCGATAACTGTTATAATCATTATCCGTAAATGTATCAATTAACACAGAATCTATATGTGTGATACCGGCTCGTTTTAACCGATGAACAATATAGGCATGAAAATCAAATTCAAACCGACCATTATCTTTCTTTGTAAAAAAATGGTGTTCCGTAACGGGAAATAACGAACGCATCGCTTCATCTGCTTCAAAACTATGTTTTTGAATGTGAGGTCCGATACCGACAACCATATAATCAGGATGTCCGCCTAACATCATCATTTTTAAAACGGTTGTTTCAATAATTCCCTGCAACGCTCCTTTCCAACCGGCATGAATGGCAGCAACCGTTTTTGTTTGCACGTCCACAATTAAAATCGGTGCACAATCTGCCGTTTTAACCGTTAATTTCAAACAAGGTGTTTGCGTTATCAACGCATCAACTTCCAAAGCAAATTCCGGCTTTTTATCAATAACCGACACATCAGCAGAATGAACTTGATTCATTAAAACCACATCTTGCATACACCGAGATTCATCTGCATCACAAAACCCATGTTCAATAAATCCGAAATCGGCCAATCCCAATACTTGTTTCATTTCATGCTCCTTTTTTTCTTTTTATTTAATCGCATTATTTCATACCGTAATGTCAATCTGTACCCATAAACGTATCCAAAAATCACAAAGGGAATACACCCTAAAAATAAAGAAATTCCCCAATCTTGAACAAATAATTTAATAAACTCCGTCATTTGAATCAAAAACGGTTCTTGACTGAGAAAGACCCGTTCAATCAAACGACTTAATGCACCATAACCGGATATATCATCCCATTTGAAACGCAGTATTTGTCCGACAACATAAAACACATAATAAATCGGTACCATTGTAACCACATTTGTAACCCAAGTCCATGCCAACGCCAACGGTAACGAAAATCCCCATTTAAAAGAACGACAAACACCCCAAGTAAATGTCACCAATCCCATTTGAATACCAACAAGCGGGGTACAAGCCCAAGCCAAACCGACAGCTACACCCCGAGCCTTATATTCCGGTGTTGCTCGAGAATGTATCAATGGCCGGATTAACCGTTTGTAAACCACTATCCGAAAAAGTTGTTTCCACCGGATGAATGTTGATTTTTTCATGTCCTATCCCTTATGGTAACTGCATACGTTTTAAAACACGTTTCGGATGACTTCGGCGTATCAACCAAACCCCAACAACAATCATTGGTAAACACAAAATTTGCCCCATCGACAAATGAGCAAAAATAAACCCTAAGTGTGCGTCCGGTTCTCGTGTAAATTCAACACCAAATCGAAACACGCCATAAAGAACAAAAAAGAGTCCCAAAATCCACCCTTCCCGACTTCTTAAACGAGGGGATAACCACCAAACCCCATTCAAGATAGCAAATAAACATAAACCTTCTAATCCGGCTTCATACAATTGCGAAGGATGACGAGGTTCAACGCCGGCATTTGGGAAAATCATTGCCCACGGAACATTGTGTGTAATACGGCCATATAATTCAGCATTAGCAAAATTGGCTAACCGTCCTAAAAACAATCCTATCGGGGCAACACAAACCAAAATATCACCCATAACAAGAGGGGATATTTTCTTTTTCCAAGCAAACAGCAATGTCGCAATAATAACGCCAAGTAGTCCACCATGAAAAGACATACCTCCTTGCCAAACAGCTAATATCTGCATTGGATGTTCCCAAAAATAATACGAATTATAAAACAACACATACCCTAATCGTCCACCCAAAACAACACCTAAGGTTGCCCATATTAAGAAATCATCAATTTTAAGAACGGTAAACGTACTTTGTGCCTGCTTTGACATATGACGAGCCAAACCCCATGCCCCTATCAAGCCGAATATATATGCCAAAGAATACCAACGAATCACAAAAGCTCCGAAATGCAATACAACCGGATCAATTTGTGGAAAGGGAATACCTGAATACATAAAAACTCCTTTTTTGTTCTATTTATTTTCGTTTTTTTCTTTCAAAAGTCAAGTAAAATCATTTTTCTGATAAAATGACATCTTCGCAAACAAAGAAAACCATCCTGTTTTTGTGTATCTGACAGATACAAACACCAGCCTTTTTATCGGAAAAAATATCTTTTTTACTTGATTTTTTGTTTTGTTTCTTATACTATCAAGCCATGTCTGATTTATTTAATGCTACACCCAAAAAAAATGAATACTCTGCCAAAGACATTGAAGTTTTGGAAGGGTTGGATCCTGTCCGTAAACGTCCCGGTATGTATATCGGGGGGATTGATGAACGGGCTTATCATCACTTAGTTGCTGAAATTATTGATAATGCGATGGATGAAGCCGTTGCCGGCTATGCAACGAATATCGAAGTTACTTTATCCGAAAACGGTTATGTGACCGTTAAAGATAACGGTCGGGGGATTCCAATTGACCCACATCCTCGTTTCCCTGATAAATCTGCATTAGAAGTTATCACAACAACACTTCATTCCGGCGGAAAATTCGGCGGCAATGCGTATGCTGTTTCCGGCGGCTTGCATGGGGTGGGTTTATCTGCCGTTAATGCGTTATCGGCTCATATGATTATTGAAGTCGCTCGGGATAAAAAATTATATCGACAAGAATATAAACAAGGGAAACCCATCACAGGGGTTGAATTTATCGGTCCCGTCAGCAATCGGCGAGGAACAAGTGTTTCATTTATTCCCGATACGGAAATTTTCGGTGAATCGGTTCGTTTTAAACCATCAACCCTTTTCCGGATGGCTCGTACCAAAGCATTTTTATTTCGAGGCGTTGAAGTTCGTTGGTCTTGTGATTCAATGTTAATAACGGGTGACGATAAAACACCAACGGAACAAATTTTAAAATACCCGAACGGGGTTGCCGATTATTTAGATTACTTAATGCAAAATCGTTCTGCCGTTACCCCGAAACCGTTTACCGGTCGGGTTGAATTGCCTGACAATGAAGGGGCTGTTGAATGGGCTGTTTGTTGGCCGGATGATTTTAAAGACGGATTTTCTTATTCTTACTGCAACACCGTTATTACACCGTTAGGCGGAACACATGAAACGGGGTTACGGGCTGCTTTAACAAAATCCATTCGGGCTTTTGCCGATATGACCGGAAACAAAAAAGCATCCGATATTATGGCAGATGATATTTTAAATACGGCCGGCGTTATGTTGTCTGTTTTTATCAAAGACCCACAATTTCAAGGACAGACCAAAGAAAAATTGGTCACACAAAGTGCAACCCGTCTTGTGGAAAATGCCATTAAAGACCCTTTTGACCATTGGCTGAGCCGAGATATTAAATCAGCTAATTTATTATTAGATTTTATCATTGAACGGTCCGAAGAACGTAAAAAACGCAAAAAAACAATTGAAACACAACGAGCTTCGGCTACTAAAAAATTACGACTGCCGGGAAAATTGGCAGACTGTTCTCACAAAGAAACAACTGGAACGGAACTGTTTTTGGTTGAAGGGGATTCAGCCGGCGGTTCAGCAAAACAGGCTCGCAACCGTATCAATCAAGCTATTTTACCGTTGCGGGGTAAAATTTTAAACGTTATCAGTGCTTCAAATGATAAAATTTTAGCAAATGAAGAGATTCGAGATATGACTGAAGCATTGGGTTGCGGTCGCCGTGATAAATATAATGAAGATACTTTGCGGTATGAAAAAGTTATCATTATGACAGATGCTGATGTCGATGGGGCTCATATTGCTTCTTTATTGATGTCATTCTTTTATCAGGAAATGCCGAAATTGATTGAAAATGGGCATTTATTTATTGCATTACCACCTCTTTATCGATTGACGCAAGGAGGAAAATCTATTTATGCCGCTGATGATGAAGAAAAAGACCGTTTATTAAAAACAGCCTTTAAAAATGCAAAAAATGTTGATATTTCCCGATTTAAAGGGCTGGGTGAAATGCCTCCTCATCAGTTAAAAGAAACAACCATGGATCCGCAAAAACGCACATTGTTACGGGTTATGATTCCACACAAAGCAACCGAAGAAGAAGCCGAAGAAGTTGCTTATACATCGCAAATTGTAGAACGATTGATGGGAACGAAACCCGAATATCGGTTTCAATTCATTCAAGAACACGCCAAATTTGTTGAAAATTTAGATATTTAAGTTTCAAAATATATGGGTTAAATAACGAGGCAAAAAAAATGGCATATATTATTACTCTTTCAGGCATGCTTGGTAGCGGAAAATCAACTATCGGCAATATGTTGGCTCAACGCTTGGGGTTTGAATTTTATTCAACCGGTAACGTTCAACGACAAATTGCCAAACGGTATGGCGTAACAACATTAGAACTGAATGAAATGTGCAAAACAAACCCCGAAATCGATAAAGAAATTGACAGCGTTTTTATGGACTTACCACTAACGGGAAAAAATTATATTGTTGATTCACGCATGGCTTTTCATTTTATTCCGTCCTCTTTTAAAGTGAAATTAAACGTTGATTGTCAAGTTGCTGCAAAACGAATTATGAATGATACAGCACGTCAAGGGGAACAAAAATATGCCAATATTGAAGAATCTGTTCAAGCGTTGATAAGTCGGCGTCAATTAGAAGTGGAACGATTTAAAAAAATTTATCAAGTCGATATTGATAACGAATACAATTTTGATTATGTATTGGATACCACACATCACACACCGGATGAACTTTGTGATAAGATTTTAGCTCGTTTTGAAAAATTTAAACATCAATTGGAAATTGAAAAAAAATTAGAAACCTATATGCCGATTGAATAATAAACCGTTTTATAAAAAAAATGAAATTAAACAGGTTTAACAAATTAAACCTGTTTAATTTCGTTTAAACCGGGGATTCGTTGCAACGCATCAAGCGTTTTCGGTGTCAAAGCGTATCCACCCCGTAATTCCACTTCCACCTCGTATTGTTTTTCGGGAATTTTGAGGAAGATTTTACTTCGCCCTTTTTCTTCCTTGTTCAATACCTGTGCCAACATTTCAACGGCTTGCTTGTTGTCAACGGAAATAATCAATGTTGACACCGTTTTAGCCATAACCTCAGATAAATATTCTACCGATTGAATATTCATACGTAATTGTTCATCATCGGGACGTTTGTCAGCACTGATTGTCAATAATAACGGTTGACCCGATTTCAGTTTTTCTTTTTGCATGGCTAATGTATCCGCAAAACACATAACTTCAAATGAACCGGACTTATCACTTGCCGATACAAACGCAAATTTATTGCCTTTTTGACTGATACGTTCCCGTACACCGGACACAATGGCAGCAACCTGAACACGAACGGCTCCCGAAATATCAACCATCCCCTTAATGTCCGCACTATCAATAACCCGTAACCGTTCAAACGTTGAATCAAACGCATCTAACGGGTGAGCCGATAGATAAAAACCTAACGCTTCGGCTTCTTTTTCCAATTTTTCTAAATGAGGCCAATCCGGTATATCCTTCATTTTTAAACTGTTTGCCGCACTATCAGCCGAACCGAATAAACTGATTTGAGCACTTTTCCGACTTTGTGTCGCATTAACGGCATAGGCAATCAAATTTTCAATGTTTTCAAAAATTTTAGCCCGATTTTTTTCAATTGAATCAAAAGCCCCTGACTTCGTTAAATTTTCAACATATCGTTTGTTCAATGCAGAGGCGTCAACCCGTGAAAAGAAATCTTTGATGGATTTATAAGGTCCGTTTGCTTCACGTTCAGCCACAATTAACGCCATACCGGCTTCTCCGACATTTTTAACAGCCGATAACGCATAACGAATTTGTCCGTCTTCAACACTGAAATTAACTTGTGATTTGTTAATATCCGGTGGTAAAATATGGTATCCCATTTGCTTGACATCGTTTTTGAAAAAAGCCAATTTATCCGTATTGGTTTTATCAAGTGTCATCGTTGCAGCCATAAATTCAACCGGATAATGAGCTTTTAAATACGCTGTTTGATAAGCAATATAGGCATACGCTGCCGCATGGGATTTATTAAATCCATACGAAGCAAATTTATACATTTTTTCAAAAACTTTTTCCGCAACCGCTTTATCTACATTTTTTTTGATAGCCCCTTCAATAAAAATAGACCGTTGCCTATCCATTTCCGACACAATTTTTTTACCCATTGCTCGACGCAATAAATCCGCCCCACCTAATGAATATCCGGCCATGGCTTGTGAAATTTGCATAACCTGTTCCTGATAAATCATAATTCCGTATGTTTCTTTTAAAATATCTTCAATCAGCGGATGCATGTAATCAGGTTGCTGTTCCCCCTTTTTACAAGCAATATAATCCGGAATACTGTCCATAGGTCCGGGTCGATATAATGAAACCAACGCAACAATATCTTCAATTTTATCGGGTTGCATGTCATGCAAAATCTTTTTCATACCCGTACTTTCCAATTGAAAAACACCCGTTGTTTGACCCGATTTTAATAAATCATACGTTTCTTTATCATCTAACGATAAATCATTAACATCAAACGTTTCCATACCTTGACTTTGAATTAACTCCATTGTTTTTTCAATTGTTGTTAATGTTTTTAAACCCAAAAAGTCAAACTTTATCAAACTGGCATCTTCAACAAAATGTTTGTCATATTGTGTAATCGGCATATCCGATGACGGGTCTTTGTATATCGGCACAATTTGTTCTAACGGCTTGTTACCGATAACAACACCGGCCGCATGAACAGAAATATTTCGATACAACCCTTCTAATTTTAAAGCGATTTCCAATAAACGGGCAATTATTTCATCTTTTTCGGCTTCTTTACGCAATTCCGGTTCTTTATCTATGGCTTCTTGTAAGGTAATTCCCAATTCATTCGGAACTAATTTCGATAATCTGTCAACCACGGGATAAGGCAATTGTAAAACACGCCCGACATCTCGAATCACGGCTTTGGCTTGTAACTGACCCAAGGCTAAAATTTGAGCCACATGGTCCGAACCATAATGTTGTTTCACGTATTCAATGGTTTTAGAACGATTTTCCTGACAAAAATCAACATCAAAATCCGGCATGGAAACACGTTCCGGATTCAAAAACCGTTCAAACAACAAATTAAACCGTAACGGGTCAATATTCGTAATGGTTAAACACCAAGCAACAACCGAACCGGCTCCGGATCCACGCCCCGGACCGACAGCCACACCATTGGCTTTCGACCATTGAATAAAATCTGCCACAATTAAAAAATAGCCGGGGAAACCCATCGTTTTAATAATACTTAATTCATATTCCAAACGATCATAATACCGTTTTTTGTCTTCTTCACTTCGTCCTTTCATACGCATTTCAAAACCAGCCAAAGCCATTTCCCGCAATACTTCATCTTCTGTTTTACCTTGACAATCGTAATTCGGGAACGCCGGTTTTTTCTTACCGGCTAAAAAATAACACCGTTTGGCAATTTGAACCGTATTTTGTATGGCTTCCGGTAAATCCGAAAACAAGGCTTTCATTTCATCAGGTGTTTTTAAATAATGTTCAGGGGTTACCCGTCTTCTATCCGATACATCAATATATGTTTTACCGGCAATACACAATAACGCATCATGGGCTTCATACATATCCGGTGTTAAAAAATAGGCTTCGTTGGTTGCAACTAACGGAATATGATGTTTATAGGCCAAATCTAAAAAAACAGGTTCTGTTTCTTTTTCTTCTTGTAATCCGTGCCGTTGTAATTCCATATAAAGACGATTAGGAAAGGCTTGTTGCATTTGCAATAATAATTCTTCGGCATAGGATTCATTGTGTTGCAAAATCTGCCGACCGATAATCCCTTCTGCCCCACCGGTCAATAAAATTAACCCTTCTGTTTGAGTCAACAATTCTTCAAAAGTTAAATGAGGCGTTGTTTCCCGACCAATCCCCATATAAAACGACCGAAAATGTCGCAACAAATTTTGATACCCTGTTTCATTTTGAACGAATACGACAACCTTATCATATGTTTCTTTTTCTTCCCGAAACATATTTTTTTCCTTAACAGGAGTTTTAACAGACAATTGACAACCCAAAATCGGTTGAACACCAACTTTCGGACATTCTGCCCCAAAATCCATTGCACCGAAAATATTGTGCGTATCCGTCATGGCAATAGCCGGCATGTCCATTGCAACAGCTGCCTTGGCCAACGGTTTAATTTTAATAGCCCCTTCTAAAATAGAATAAGCCGTATGCACACGCAAATGAATAAATTCGGGTGTTTTTGTCATAAGGTCCCCTTTGTCGTTAAATCAATTAAAACACCGTTTTGAACGGTTACCTGTCTGTCCATTTGTAATGCTAATTCAGGATTGTGTGTTGCAATTAAAGCACTTAACCCCGTTTGGCGAACCAATTGCAACAAGGAAGCAAAAACCGTATCTGCCGTTTTAGGATCTAAATTACCGGTCGGTTCATCCGCCAGTAAAACAGACGGTTTATTGGCCAACGCACGAGCAATGGCAACCCGTTGTTGTTCTCCCCCCGATAATTGCCCTGACCGATGGGTCATGCGGTCTGCCAAACCGACTTGTGCCAATAATTCTTCGGCTCGTTTTTGTGCATTGGAACGACTGACGCCGGCAATCAATTGTGGTAACATCACATTTTCTAACGCATTAAAATCCGGTAATAATAAATGTGACTGATACACAAATCCAATCGCTTTTTGACGCATGACAGTTCGTTGTTTATCCGTTGCTTGTGATACATTTTGCCCATTGACACAAATTGTTCCGCCTGTCGGTGTATCTAATAAACCGGCAATATGCAACAACGTTGATTTTCCCGAACCGGACGGTCCGACTAAAGCCACAATTTCACCGGCTTTTAATGTCAAATTAACATCTGTTAATACATCAATTTGCGTTTCCTTTGTGCCATATGTACGGCGAATATTTTTTAATTCCAAACAAATATTATTCATAACGCAATGCCTCCACCGGATCTGTTTTACTTGCCTTATAGGAAGGATAAAGTGTTGCCAAAAGTGAAATAACCAAACTCATTATCACAACAACGGAAACTTCCGTCATGTCAACTTTGGCCGGCAAATGAGATAAAAAGTAAATTTCAGCCGAAAACAATTCCCGTCCGGACATATTTTCAAGCATGTTTTTAATGCTGTCAATATTATAACAAAATGCCAAACCCAATAAAAATCCCATCATTGTTCCAACAACGCCGATTGTTAAACCTGACATCAAAAAAATGCGTTGAACGGCGCCTTTACTCATGCCCATTGTACGTAAAACAGCAATGTCTTTCGTTTTATCTTGCACAAGCATAATCAATCCTGAAATCATGTTAAATGCAGCGACAATAATAATCAATGTTAATATTAAAAACATGACGTTGCGTTCAACTTCAATCGCATTAAAAAAGGCTTTGTTTGTCCTCCGCCAATCGCTGACTTGAGCTTGCGACCCCATCGCTGTAAAAGCTTCATCTAAAACCGAAGCAACATCAGCATTAGGTGTTGTAAATACTTCTAAATGTGAAATTTTACCCTTAGTTACAAAAAACTTTTGTGCTTCCGCCAAAGGCATAAAGACAAAATGACCATCATATTCACTCATACCACTGTTAAACGTTCCTAAAACAGTATAAGATTTCATTTTCGGTAACATACCAAATGCCGTTCTGTTCCCCTTGGGAGAAATTAACGTGACACTGTCCCCTGCTCGAACAGCCAATTTGCGAGCCAAACGCCAACCTAAAATAATTTGCCCATCTGTAAATTCAGTTAAGTCAATCCCTTGATATTGCCCACCCAATAAAGGACGTTGAGCAAAATCATCTTTATCCATACCTCGAACCATAACGCCGGACGATGTTTCACCCGATGATAACATAACCTGCCCATCAACAACAGGCACAACATGTGATACGTCTTTTAATTTTTTTAATGTTTCCATCCGTTGTTCATGATTGTCAAGCGTTGACCCCCAAGCCGGATAAACCCCCAATTGCCCGTTAATACCCAAAACACGGGACATCAATTCTTCCCGAAAACCGTTCATGACACTCATCACAATAATCAACGTGGCAACACCCAACATGATACCTAAAAATGAAAAACCGGCAATAACAGAAACAAATCCCGTTCGTTTGCGTGATTTTAAATAACGAAATGCTAACATGCGTTCTGTTTTTGAAAACATTTTTATTCCTTTTTAATAAACAGTCTGAATGATGGAACAGTTTACTTGAATTCTTTTTTTTTCGCAAGTGTTTTCCCGCTTTTCATCTGTTTTGTTTTATCTGTATATATAAAAAAAATCCGCTTGCACATACAAACGGATTTTTCTGCATAAAAACGGCTGATTTCACGTTACTTTGCTAAATAAGACGGAAAAGCCGGTTGCGATAAAATTTCCAACAATTCAGGCGGTAAATCTTGAATACTATGCGATTCGAAGACAGGACGCAATACCTCGGGAGGGTATATTTCATAACTGTCATAGGCAACCTGTGTCGGATAAACGGTACGTGTGACGGTTGTTGATGTCAACACTTTGCGTTCGGTAACAACCGTTTGTTTCGATGGTTGTTGCGGTTGATTTTGTTGATTGTTTTTTGTTTTTTGCTGTTTTTTTTCGGATTTTGGCAATGGTTGAGGCGTAACAACAGACGGTTTAAATTGAGATACATCCTTATTTGTATCAGAATGAACAGCAGGTTGCTTGTTTGTTTTTTGTTTTGTTTTCAAAATATGAACAATATCATCTTCAACAGATTGTTTTGCATTTTCAAATGCCTGTTGTTCTTGAACATCTGTATCGGTTTTAACAAAAGTCGGTTTTAACAAAAGCAAAACAGGCTTTTTCATTACTTTGGTTTCTGTTTGGGTTTGTTCGACAGGGTGCGAAATCGACTCCACCGGTTTTGCTTGAACCGTTTTATTTTCCGTGATATGTTCTGACGAACTTGTCATCTGAAACGGATCAGATGGTGTTATTTCAGCAGTTATATCTGTTTCTTCCACAGATAAGGGACTGTTTGTATCCGGCAGTTGTTGCTTTTCAACATCATCTTGGTTACCGTCAACAGATACCTTTTCTTTTTGAGCAGAAACAAACGGAACTTCAATAACCGTATTTTGTTTTTGAACCGCTTGGTAAGACGGAGAAACCAATCGTATAACCGATATTTCAGACGGAGCCATTAAGCGAAATTGCGGACCCCACTGACCCGAACCACGAGAAACATACAATAAACCTCTGCTTGTTTCATATAAGCCGGATAAATAACCGTTTGCTAATTTTGTTAAAATATGCAAAGGAAAAATTTGTCCACCGTGCGTATGTCCTGAAATTTGTAAATCAATCATATTAGGAGCCAATTTATCAATAAAATCCGGTCGATGAGATAACAAAATTTTATAATCTTTCTTTTGAGCCATATGAAATGCCTGTCCCAAATCAACCCTGCCGTCAATGTGATGAACCGTTTTATAATCCGGTATGCCAACAACATAAATCGGGTCAACAGCCAAAACCCCTTCATTAAATAAATAGGTAATACCGTATTTCAAAAAAGCATTCTTTGTTTCATCATGTCCGATATAAAATTCATGATTACCGGCAACGGCATATTTACCGTAAGTTGCTTTTAATTGAGCCAATTCAGCCATGTAGGGTTGTATATTAGACGGTCTGTCATCTATCGTATCTCCGACAAAAACAATAATATCCGGTTGTAATTCATTCACACGTTCAACAATGTTTTTAATTTTGCTTAACGGAATATTTCTATGCAAATGTAAATCATTCAAAGCAACAATTGTCATATCGGTATCCATTTTAGAACTGACAAGTGTTGTTTCCCGAATATCCGGTGTTTTCATGCCGTTATAGAAAGAAACAACCGCCAACAGCAATGCGATTATCATACAAATTATATTTGTTCGCCGAACACGATAAATATCTCGCCAGTCATAATGACCAATCGGTAAATATTTATATCTGCACCACAACCAGCCCAAAATCCACACAAAATCCCGAACGGCAATCATGATAAAAAATAATAAATTCCAAACAAATAAAAAATATAAAAAGTGATAAAGGAAAACATATACCCATGAATCGGTTGTCGTGCCGATTCGCACTAAAACGGGAACAAACCATACAAACACAAAACCGCATAAAATACCGATTTTTTTAATCAGCCCGTAATGACCCATCCCCCAAACACGATACGTTGACCAGACACTTCCTAAAATTGCAGTCAACAAACCCAAAATAATCCACATATTTTTTTCCTTTCGCTTTGTTGTCCGTCCTCTTTTAATAAAGAAAACTTTTTCACAATATCCGTTGACAACTCGATTTTTTATTTACTAAAAACGGTCTGATAAAATAATCAAACCGTTTTGTCATTAACCGTTACTGTTTGATGTTTGCCCTAAACAAGACAAAGCATATTCTTGTACTTTTCTTTTGTTTTCTTTGATTTTATCTAAATCATTCATCATATTCAACACCTCAACGGCATCATAATCATCTCGACTGATTAAAGCCCGTTCTTGTATAGCAGTATATCGTTCAGCAGCATTGACGGGAGAACGTCCGCTTTGTTGTAAGATGGCTGTACATCTTGCCAATCGTTCTAAGCTTTTATCTGACAACGGACGACAAGCCCCAATAACTTCTGCCATACCTTCCGATGTTCCTTTACAGAAACAAACAGCATCACAACCGGCGTCAAGAGCTTGAAGCGTATTTTCACGCAAAGAGCCTTTAAGGGCGTGCATTTCAATCCCATCACTGATGAGAAAACCATCAAATCCGATTTCACCCCGAATCAACCGATCAATACCGATTTTTGATTGTGTAATCGGCCACTTTTCATCAATTTCCGGCAACAAAATATGTGCTGTCATTCCCATCGGACAAACATGAGCATTAGATTGAAACGGATACCAATCAATACGCATATCTTCAAGCGAATCGGTAACAACCGGTAAATCCAAATGCGGATCGGCAACAACCCGTCCATGACCGGGTAAATGTTTCATACACGGAATAATTCCCCGACTTTTATATGTTTCAATCAAAACCCGACCACATTCAGATACAATTTTTTTATCCGTTGAAAAACAACGATTACGTAAAACACCATCCGTAACCGGATAACGCACATCTAAACAAGGGGCATAATTCAAATTAACACCGGCTCGAATCAAAATATCCGAATTTAAATGAGCATGTAATGATGTCGCTTCCATTCGTTCAAACGGCGGTAACATACCAATACTGTATTGCGGTAAGAACGCATTAACCAATGGCGGGTCAAAACGGCTTGTTTTTCCGCCTTCTTGGTCAACGGCAATAATAACGTCATCACGTCCGATAACTTCTTTAATAGACCGTGTTAAGGCAGAAACCTGCTCAAACGAAGCAATGTTTCGTTTAAAAATCGTCACCCCAATCGGGTTAGATTGTTCCAACATGTATTTTTCATCATCTGTTAATGTCAAACCGGAAACAGAAAGTGTCGCAGAAAGAATAGGTTTCATTTTATCCTCTTTTCGTTGTATAAATCAATAAATTCAAAAATATAAAATAAATATTTAAGAATTTGTATAGCTGTTTTTTTGACGAATTGCCCGTTGTATTTGATTATTATGGGAAGCGTCAATTACGGTTGGGTCAAGAGTTGGTAAATGTTCCTTAACGGCACTTAATTGTCCCATTAAGTCATCTTTTGATCCTTCTCCTGTTTTAGGTAAACAACCATATTTATCCATATCCGTTACCATTTGTTCATATAACGGGTATAACGCTACTTGATTTTCTAACGGTGTATTCAAAATTTGTGTGACTGCTTTTTTACAGACCGGTCGAACAAGAATTTCCTCTAAAAATTTCCATTTATCGGCATGTTTTTCACCGACATAATAATCATGCAATTCCGTTAATAATGTATGGTAACTGCGTAAGTGTTTTTCCGAAAAAGTAACATTCGTTGTTGAGTTCGGATTAACCCGATATTTGTAAAACGGAATCGGCACAATCGTTGTGCGAGGATTATCTCGCAAAACAGACATTAACATCAATGTATCTTCATAATACATGCCCTCTTTAAAACGAAACGTGTCAAAAATATCTCGTTTAAATAAAGTCGTTGTAACAACCCATTCTAAAAACGGACGTGATTCCGGAGAAGTATAAGGCATAGCATCACACCGCAACAAAGACGGAATTTGTTCAATATTATATTTTTCATAACCCCGTGCTTTTAATTCACCCGGATTTTCTTCTTTTTCATATAAAAAGGTTGTTAACGCCGAATTATTTTTTTCAGCAAGATAAACAGTGGCCTCCAATGTTTGCGGGTGCATAAAATCATCCGAATCCAAAAACATAACGTAATCACCTGTAGCCATATCCAAACCACGATTACGAGCGGCTGATTGGCCAGCATTTTCCTGTGTCACAAATGAAATACGTTCATCTTTTTCAGCGAAAGCCTTTAATATTTCCAAAGACCGATCGGATGACCCATCATTTACACAAATAATTTCAATATCTTTATGTGTTTGTTTTCGAATACTGTTTAAACAAACCGTTAAATATTTTTCTGCATTATAAACAGGAACAATAACTGAAACTTTTGCCATAAAAAACCTCTTCCTAAAAAAATCCTTTTTCCAAAGAAAACCTTTTTCGTTATATCACAAATTTCATTTAATGTCAATTTTTTTTAAAAATATTTCTTTTTTACTTGATAACCGTTCCCAAACAAGATAAAATGCCCCAAAAAAATATTTTAGGATATACCATTATGACCCGTTTTGCCCCTCAACAGACACAACACCCCACCCCAACGGCAACCCCTGCCGATTTAGAAGAATGGTATCAAACATTATTTGAAGGAAAAGGGTCTCGTTTCAGATGGCTGAAACAACGAGCCGTTCTAACGGAAACATGTGATAAATTATTAAATGAAAATTGTCCGCCCATTGCCGTATTTTATGCGATGGTTCGCAGTCAACGAATCGATTCGCCCGATTTTTTCGATGATTTTATCAAAAGATACCAAATTGATGTCAATCAACCCCTGTTTTTGAACAAACAAACAGCCGCTCACATATTGGCACAACTCCCGGACCCATCCTATATCATGTTACTTTATAACAACGGAGCCGATTTAACAAAAACCGATGATTTCAACTTGCAACCAATTGATTATGCAAAACAAAATACGGAAATACGTGTTTCAAAAACCATTCAAAAACTGCTCAACAGACCATGTCGGCACGTTCAATGGAACAAACCGGAATTTCAACCTCGTCATTCCGATATATATTGGCATCGGTATGCTGTTATCGATCGTATGAGTTTATGGGTTTTTCTAGCCATTATTGCAACAATTTCAACATATTATGCACTTAAAAAACAAGAATCTGAAACAATAAAACACCCCCAACCGACTCCGATACACAAACAAATTCCGCCTCAAAAACCCCATCTTTTAGGGGAAAAATACCAAAATCAACACATATAAACGCACTTAATTGGCATATAAACGAAAGAATTATGACGGATTTGTTATTTTGTGATTCTTTTTACTTGCGTTTCACAAAAAGGAATATTATGATATGAGTAATGGTTGAGCAATCAATCGTTGCAGGACATAAAATACTTGTCCAAATGTGGTAAGGAACAAGCGATTTCGTGTGGTATAAAGATTGTGTGACCGTTTTTTATATCAGATGAAATATGTGATAGGCTGTCTAGGTATTGTTCATTTGATTTGAATCAAAAACGTTTGAGGGAAAAATGAAACACTTATCTACTTTCATCAATTTGTAGTCACTCGACAGGGTGATTTGTGGTAATATTTTCAAAAAGGAAAAAACTAATGAATACAGCCAATCATTTTAAAGATGAACAAAAGACACAAAACCAAACACAACTCAGTCAAGAAGATTTTGATTTTCTGCGAGCTTGTGTCGTTATGTTTAAAAGTGCGAAAAAATCGGTTAATTATCTCTTTTGGTACAGCATTATTCGTGCTTATTCTCTCTATATTCAAGAAAAGAACGGTCAAGATACGTCCGCTTTGGATTTATGTTTTGACCATATTCAATATTTTCAAGAAACAGAAGAATTACCGAATGATGATGTTTGCGTTGACCATTTAACGTACTATGAAAAAATATTGGTCGGATTAAAAAATCCCCGTGTTATGCATTATCTAAAACTGATATGTGAAAGCACATCGGTTGATGAAGCCAATGCACAAGCACTCGATTTGGGAAAAAATCCGTCTTAATATTGTCTTTTGCACAATCAGACAACGCTGACAGGTTGATTTTTCGTCAACATGTCGGCGTTGTTTTGTTTTTTTTATATAAAATACTTGAAAATCCGTTTTTCTTTGATAAAATGTGAAAAAAACAACCACACATCAAACAAAGGGGATTGACGTGTTTAAAAAATATTTTTGGATTTTTTCAACGGTGTTTTATTTTGCTGTTACAACACTGATGATTTTATTGGCTTTCACATTATTTGTAGATATTTTTTGGGGTATTGGTCTTTTAATTTTTAATTTTAAAATGTCATCGTTGCCGTCTTTCGACACATTGATTATAATAAGCACTATCTGTGCCGTTTGGGCTCTGATAGAAGGAACACGTATTCCGTCAACAAAAATGACGTTAATTGAAACAGATAAAATCACACAACCGTCAACTGTTGTTTTTTTAAGTGATTTACATATTGATCGTGATGTTGATAGGGCTAAAATCAATGGGATTGTACAACGGGTTAATGCTTTAAAACCGGACATTGTTATTTTAGGGGGCGATACAATTGATGATAAATTACCGCTCATTGATAATACATTGCAAATTTTATCACAAATCAATGCTCGTATGGGGCGTTTTTTTGTTGCCGGCAATCATGAATTTTATCGGGGAAAAGCTCAATGTGTTCAGCAATTGAAAAAACTGGGATTCACGTTTTTGGAAAATAACGGCGTCGCTTTAAATGATATTTTTGTCGCCGGTATTCCTGACATAACAACGTCCGCCGGCTCGGTTGATGTCAAAAAAGCGTTTCATAAATCTCAAAACAATGAATTTCGTATTTTGGTATCACATACACCGCACAATTTTAAAGAACAAAATTGTTTTGATTTAGAATTAGCCGGCCATACGCATGGCGGACAAATTTTTCCGTTTCATATTTTATCAAAAATGTACAACCGTTATTTGTTCGGTCTTTACACATTGAGTGAAAAAACGTATTTATATGTTTCTAGGGGCTCGGGTCAATGGGGTCCGCAAATGCGATTTTTGGCAAATGCCGAAATCAGCGTCATTCATTTAAAGCCGAAAAAGAAACAAACCAAATATTTTGACGAAACACAAATAAAGGCATAACGGCTGTTGTTGATACCTCTTGATTTTTGAAAAAAAATCCGATATAGTACACGTCAAAAAATAACGTGTAAGGATAAGGTATGACAGATTTAACACATATTCGTAATTTTTCAATTGTTGCTCATATTGACCATGGTAAATCGACATTGGCTGACCGCTTAATTCAAAAATGCGGAGCCGTTTCCGACCGTGAAATGAAGGAACAATTATTGGATAATATGGATATTGAACGGGAACGAGGTATTACAATTAAAGCACAAACCGTTCGATTAAATTATCACGCACAAAACGGTCAAAATTATGTTTTAAATCTGATTGATACACCGGGGCATGTGGATTTCGGGTACGAAGTCAGTCGTTCACTGGCCGCTTGCGAAGGGTCTTTATTGGTTGTAGATGCGTCACAAGGGGTAGAAGCACAAACACTTGCCAATGTTTATAAAGCACTTGACGCCAATCATGAAATTGTTCCTGTTATCAATAAAATTGACTTACCGGCAGCCGATGCCGATCGTGTCAAATTACAAATTGAAGATGTTATCGGCATTGATACGGACAACGCTCCTTTAATTTCTGCGAAAACAGGTATCGGCATTGATGATGTTTTAGAAACGATTGTGAATCGATTACCATCTCCGACCGGAGAACGGGAAAATCCGTTAAAAGCCATGTTGGTTGATTCATGGTATGACCCGTATTTAGGTATCATTGTTTTAGTTCGTGTTATTGATGGTGTTTTGAAAAAAGGAACCAATATCAAAATGATGGCAACAAATGCCGTTTATAAAGTTGAACGATTGGGTTACTTTACGCCTAAAATGATTGATACAAATGAAATCAACACCGGCGAACTTGGTTTTATCATTTGCGGGATTAAATCAATCGGCGAAACACGGGTGGGAGATACCATTACAGATGAAAAACGACCGACTGCACAACCGCTAGCCGGTTTTAAACCCAGTTTATCCGTTGTTTTTTGTTCCTTATTTCCCGTTGATATGAGTGATTATGAAAATTTAAAAGAATCCTTAGGTAAATTACAACTCAACGATGCCTCTTTCCAATTTACACCGGACAAATCCATGGCGTTGGGGCAAGGATTCAGATGTGGTTTTTTAGGATTGCTCCATATGGAAATCATACAGGAACGATTAAGCCGTGAATTTAATTTGGATTTAATTACCACGGCACCGTCCGTTGCATATGAAGTTCACTTAACAAACGGCGAAACATTAACGATGCACAATCCGGCTGATATGCCCGATCCCAGTTCTATTCAATTTATTGAAGAACCGTGGGTAAAAGCAACAATTATGACACCGGATGAATATTTAGGTGGTATCTTACAATTATGTACAGAACGGCGGGGTGTTCAAAAAGATTTAACCTATGTCGGTAATCGGGCTATGATTGTATATCATTTACCTCTTAATGAAATTGTTTTTGATTTTTATGATCGCTTAAAATCTATTTCTCGGGGATATGCCAGTTTTGATTACGAAGTATCAGATTATGACCGCAGTGATTTAGTCCGTGTCAATATTATGGTTAATGGTGAACAAGTTGATGCTTTGGCATTTTTGGCTCACCGTTCGCAAGCCGAACGCAGAGGCAGACAAATTTGTGAACGATTAAAAACATTGATTCCCCGTCATCAGTTTAAAATCCCCATTCAAGCCAGTATCGGTGGAAAAATCATTGCACGGGAAGATATTTCAGCATTCCGAAAAGACGTCACGGCAAAATGTTACGGCGGTGATATTACCCGTAAACGCAAATTACTGGAAAAACAAAAAGAAGGTAAAAAGAAAATGCGTCAATTCGGAAATGTTGAAATCCCGCAAAGTGCCTTTATCCAAGCCTTAAAAATCGGAGATGAATAACATGAACACCATTTGTTTATCCGGCATTGATAAAAACGGTCAAGAACAAACATATCGGTTATCTGATTTCCAAGGACAACGTCTTGTTTTATATTTTTATCCCAAAGATAACACTTCCGGTTGTACACAAGAAGCATGTGATTTTCGTGAAAACATGAATCGGTTGACACCTTATGCAACAGTTATCGGAGTCAGTCCGGATTCAATCAAAAGTCATGTAAAATTTCAAACAACACATCAATTGAATTTTATTTTACTATCGGATATAAATCATCTATTGGCTCAACACTTTGACGTTTGGAAACAAAAATCCATGTATGGACGAACATACATGGGTATTGAACGGTCCACCTTTATTATCGATACAACCGGTCAAATCGAACATGCTTGGCGAAAAGTCAAAATCAAAAATCACGTCAACGATGTATTGACCTATTTAACAACAAAACGCCCTTAAAAAAGGGCGTTTTTTTTAACGATAAATAACCGTATTATATAATGGCCTGATTTTTGTCGTGCCGTTGATACGGTTAATCAAGACATTATCGCCGATACGAAAATGTAATTCATTTGTTTGAACAACAGAAATGGTTTGACCATTGCTTTTTTGAATAATAAATTCAAAAGCCGTATCTTGCGTAATGGCTTTTTCGGTTGCCGAACCAACCATTCCGCCAACCAATCCACCGGCTACGCCCCCAATAATATTCACGGCTGTATTACCGCCAATCATCGAACCGGCAGCGGCTCCCATACCGGCTCCGGCCAATGTACCGACACCGGACGACCCTTGAATCTGAACAGGCATCATATTGATAATACGCCCCGTTTCAACAACCCCTTGTGAACCGACCTGATAGCGTTCATAGGTCGTATTGGTATCTCCCAAACCACAAGCCGTTAACCAACAAAAACACACCACAATAAACAATATTTTTTTCATTGCTTTTCCCTTTCAAAACTGTTATCTTCTGTTATTCAGAATAATACAAAAAAAAAGGAAAAGCAAATAAATGCGTACATATTGGAATAAAATAATGAAATCATGTTATGATTGGTGTATGAAATTAGTATCCGGTCGATATGCGTTACCGGCTTTGTGTGCCGTATCCTTTATTGAAAGTTCATTTTTTCCGATACCGCCTGATATTTTTATGATACCCCTTATTTTGGCACGCCGAACCGAAGCATTTAAAATTGCCCTTTATACAACGATATCCAGTGTTTTGGGTGGGTTGCTCGGTTACGCTATCGGTTATTTTTTATACGAAACGGTTGGTTTAGCTATTTTAAATTTTTTCCACTATACACAACAATTTGAATCATTTCGTCATTCGTATAACGAATATGGTGCATGGATTGTTTTTGGTGCCGGTATCACACCATTTCCTTATAAAATTATTACCATTGCCAGCGGTACAACCGGTATGAATTTATGGGTATTTATGATTGCTTCCATTGTTGCTCGAGGATTACGTTTCTTTTTAATTGCCGCTTTATTGTGGAAATATGGAGAACCGATGAAAACATATATTGAAAAAAATTTAGGGTGGTTGTCCGTGGTTTTCTTTTTATTGTTAATCGGCGGTTTTGTTTTAATTAAATTTTTATAATCATTTTTTATCATACTTTCCCGTTTGACAGATAAAACTTGGTCAAACGGGTCTTTTTCTATTCCCCGAAAACCATACAATACAAATCTTAAAAAGAAGGAGAAAAAATGATATACGGATATTGTCGTGTTTCCAGAATACACCAAACAGAACTCAATCAACGTTTTGAAATCGAACAATTTGCCCAAACAAATCAATTTCATGTTGATATATGGATTGAAGAACGTATTTCCTCTCAAGAACGGTTATCATGTCGTCAACTGGGGCTTTTATTACCAACCTTACAAGATGGTGATATTTTAATTACAACAGAATTATCACGTATCGGACGCAGTTTGTTAGAAGTGATGAGTATCTTACAAATGTGTTTAGAACGCAACTGTCAAGTTTGGACATTAAAAGAAAATTTTCGACTGGGACAAGATTTACAAAGTAAAGTATTGGCTTTTGCATTTGGATTATCAGCTGAAATAGAACGGTCACTCATTCAAAGCCGAACACGAGAAGCCTTGGCTCGTATCAAAGCAGACGGTCGTAAACTGGGGCGTCCTTTCGGTTCACACAACCAAGAATTAAAATTGTCACAAGAAGCAGAAAAAATCCACATGTATTTGCAACAAGGATATACAAAAGCCCGTATCGCCCGTTTATTGGGTGTTGATAGAACAACCCTTTACCGTTTTTGTCATCGATATAACATCAACATACCGATATCCAACCATTACCCTTCCGGAAAAGAAACAAAACTGTACTTGCAACACATCTGAAAGCATGTTAAAATATAAAGAGTATCTTTGAATGAAAGGATAACGTA
Organism: Alphaproteobacteria bacterium; assembly: GCA_017467335.1. GTDB lineage: Bacteria > Pseudomonadota > Alphaproteobacteria > CAAHEQ01 > UBA3637 > RGIG4140. The sequence goes on along the minus strand of JAFTSJ010000010.1, from coordinate 32,309 downwards.
TGACAAAACAAAAATCAACCGTCCCTGACATGTCTGAATTAACGGCTTTTTTGAATGCTCAATCAGGCAGTATTTCAAAACGCCAATTGGCTCGGGCATTTAAAATCAAAGGAGACGGACGAACTATTTTACGTCATATGTTAAAAGATTTACAAAAAAACGGACTGATAGAACGAGATCACACATCAAAAAATTACCGTATTTTAATGTCAGGGCGACTACCGGAACATTGTCAAGTTGAAATTACCGGTCAAGACTCCATGGGGGATTTATTGGGTCGCCCCTATCAATGGACAGCACAAGAAACACCACCTCAAATTATCATTGTTAAAAACAAAATTAATCCACCTGCCGGTGTAGGAGATATTGTACAAGCTCATGTTAAATATATCAGTTCTCGTCTGTATGAAGGTACGGTTTTAAAACGGTTAACACATGGTAATAATCAATTGGTCGGCATGTATGAAAACGGACGTGTTTTATGCGTTGACAGACGTATAACAACACCGTTTGTCTTGACGGATGTTCCACGAAACATTAAAAACCGTGACTTAATTTTATTTGATGCTCCAATGATTCGTTCTCGTCAACCTGTTGCTCGTTTTATACAACGAATCGGCTCTGCCGATGAAGCGTTTTTTGCAACATTAACGGCTATTTACATGCACAAAATTCCGTTTTTGTTTGAAGAACAAACCCTCAAACAAGTTGAAAATTTAAAAGTACCCTCCCTTGATTCCAATCGAATTGATTTAACGCAGATTCCGTTTGTAACGATAGACGGTGAAGATGCCCGTGATTTTGATGATGCTGTTTGGGCTGAACAAACCGATAATGGCGGTTTTCATATTATGATTGGCATTGCAGATGTATCTTGGTATGTCCGAAGTAATACTTCTTTGGACCGTGATGCTTGGACACGAGGCAATTCCGTTTACTTTCCTGACAGAGTTATTCCCATGTTACCGTTTGAATTGTCCAACGGTGTTTGTTCGTTAAAACCGCACGAACGGCGTGCCGCTTTAGTCTGTGAAATATGGATTGATAAAAACGGTCGAAAAATCAAACACCGTTTTGTACGTTGCTTGATTCAATCTGTTCGGCGGTTAACTTATACCGAAGTTCAAGAAGCACTAGATAATAAACAACCGATTGTCAGCCTTGAAAAAGAAATCAAAGCCCTTCATGATGTTTATCTTGTTTTGAAAAAACAACGCCAAAAGCGAGGGGTTATGGAAATTGATGTCCCTGAACAAGAAATACATTTGAATAAAGCCGGCGAAGTTGTTTGTATTCGACCCCGTCAACAAACGGATAGTATGCGTTTGATTGAAGAATTGATGATTTTGGCCAATGTTTCGGCTGCTGAAACATTGGAAGAAAAAGGCTTGCCAACCATGTATCGTGTGCATGATAAACCATCTGTTCCCAAATTGGCATTATTAAATACATTTTTAAAATCAATCGGTTTAAATACAAATCATCCGCTGAATGAACATTCCCAAGCCAAAGATTTTAATACTATTTTAGCCAAAACAGACGGAACAAATAAAGATTTTGCCATCAATGAATTTGTTTTACGAACACAATCACAAGCTTTTTATTCATCTGAAAACATTGGACATTTTGGATTATCATTGGAACGATATGCCCATTTTACATCTCCTATTCGCCGATATGCTGATTTAATGGTTCATCGGGCATTGGTTTCGGCTTTAAAATTAGGAGACGGTGGGTTAACAGAAGATGATATTGCCTCTTTTGATAAAACGGCACAACATATCTCTCATACGGAACGACAAGCTTCTTCTGCCGAACATGATGCACAAGATAGATATACATCTTCTTATTTAAAAAACAAAGTCGGAAAAAAATTAACGGGACAAATTTCTTCCGTAACACCGTTCGGTTTGTTTATTCGTTTAAAACCGTTCGGAGCAGACGGATTTTTACCTATGCGTCATCTGGGTAGTGATTTTTTCGACTATGATGATGAAAAACAATGCTTAACAGGTCGTTCTACCGGTCAAACATACACGTTAGGGGATACCGTTCATGTGATATTAAAAGAATGTGACCCCCTTACCGGCAGTATTTTATTGCAACCTGTTCGCCGTTAAAATTAAGGCGCAAAAAATTTCGTCAGCAAATTCAAAATCTGCATATGGGTTTGTTCTGGTAACAATCCGATTTTTGTATTTAAATCAACTTTATTCATCGGTTGAATCATATCCATAGCAATCCACGCCCGTTTTCCTTTTAACCCAATGCCGATACGAGATGGTAACGGAGTCGGTACGGTTGTTATCGGAGCAATTAAAACATAGGGTAATGTTTCATTCAATTCATCCGGCGAAATAATTAAACAGGGTTTTTCTTGGTTTGTTTCTCCACACATATAAACTTCAAAACGTTTTACCATTGCCATTCTCCGTCATAAGCCGTTAAAGATAGTTGTGCTTCCGCAATTTTTTCACGCCAACCGGCTCGTTCTTGATGAATAGCCGATAACACAACTCTTTTTTGTTCAACATTTAAATTTAATTCTTTTTGAAATTCGCATTCTTTAATCACGTTTTTAGGTAAACGCACGCCCCAAGAATTACCGATTTTTGTTAATTTAACACGCATTTATGCCCCCCTTTTCATCATATCAGCCAAAACCATATATAAACGACCGACATCTGAACCGATTAAAACACTCATCAACAATTTACTATCTTCGCCTTCTTGGGCTTTTTTCGTCATACCTTCAAATTCAGCCATATATCGGGTTACTGCCAATCTGAAATCTGTATTTTCTTCGTATAATTGCCACATTTTTTTGTGCTGGGTCGATTTGATTGTCTTTGTAATATGACGCATAAAAACAGCTTGGTCACCGTCATAATATTTTTTCCAAAGCATATCTTCTGAACGAGGCGTGAAAATATGAGCCATATCAACGGAAAAACTTTGTAATCTGTCTAAAATAACGGTTGCATCCTGCAACAAATCCGTTTGTATGTGATCATGAGCTGTCGGGAATACACGAACAACTTTTTGAACGTTCACATCTATATCTGATTTGATTTGTGCAACATCGTGTTTCATGTCATCAATAATTTGACGGGCTTTTTGTGTTCCTGTTTCAAAATCTTTATCAATACCGTTCAATTCTTGAACAACCCCTTTGGCCGTTTGTATCATGCCTTTGGCATGGTCGCTTAACGATTCGGATAAAACCCCTATTCTATTTGTCATACTTTGAACTTCATTATCAAGAACAACACTTTGGCTTTTAAAGACATTCAAAACTTTTTCCAAATTGCCGAATATGCGTTTTGCTTGTTCTGCCATATCGGTTGCATGCGTATCTATGGCTTCTTCAATATGTCGGCTTGTTTCATTCATTTGCCCGATAATTTGTTCAGCATTATCTAACGCACTAACCGTTCGATTATTCGCAACTTCCAAAGCGTGACTCATATTCTGCACATCAGCCGTATGAGTTGATAATGTACCCGATAAAGCCCGTATTTTCTCATCAGCTTGAACAACAACCTGAGCCAACAAATCTGCCTGTTCAATAAATAATTGAGACGTTTGTTGTGTCATTTGTGTTAAGTTTTGAATATGACCGGATACATCACGAACCGAATTGATTGTTTGGGTATCAATTTGTTGCATAATTTGACTTAAATTATCAATCCATTGTTGCAATTCATCTCGAACAACATGTGTTTCATGATTGACTTGTGCAAAAACGGTTCTAAATTCTTGAATTTGCGACCTTAATCCTTCCGTTAATGCCTGTGCATAAACAGCTCCTTCTTCTGTCGGATAAATTAAATCACTTAAATAAGATTGTATTTGTTGTGCTTCGTTTGCTAACTGTGATGTCCGATCAAAATAAGCCGTCATTAAAAACATAACGATAACCGGTACAAACAATCCGCAAACACTGCCAATCAATTCTGCCGGAGATAAATCATATCGATTACCCCACCAACCGGAAGATCCTAAATAATCCCAAATAAAAATAATCCAAACAAACGCAAAGGCAACTGATAATAAAAAACCGCCTTTTTGCCACAATGGCGGTAAAAAAGACCGTTCCCTTTGATTAAAAACAGTTTCAGACTGACGGGGATTTTGCGATAAAAACATTTTTCCTCCTTAAAAAACGCAACACAAGAATTACTTTGTTTATACATTTTTTAAAAAAGGTCGTCAACAATTATTTTATTTTATCAACCAAAGTATAATCCGTATATACAATGTAATACTAATTTATTTTTGAAATACATATTTTTCAGGATGGTTAATTTCTTCAACACCGGTTAATTGGTGACGAAACCACGTGATTTGACGTTTTGCATAGTGCCGTGTTGCTGTTTGGGCTTTCTGTATCATCTCCTCATACGAAATTTGCTGTTGCAAATAAGCCGTGATTTCAGGAACACCGATTGCTTTTGTCACGCCCCCGGTTGCTTTTATATCCAGTAAATGTTGCACTTCATCCAAAGCCCCTGTTTGTACCATTTGAACAAATCTGTTATTACATCGTTGATACAACACCTCTCGAACAGGGTTAACAAAAAGGATATGAAAATCAGCCTCAATCCATTTCCGAGGGGGTTGTTTTTGGAAATAAGATAAGGGCTTGCCGGTTGATAATTGTACTTCTAATGCCCGTCTTAATCGTTGAGAATCAACGGCTTGACAGTCAATAACCCGGGATTTGACTTCTTCAATCGGCATATTCCGAACCTGTTGGCGAACGGTCAAATCAACATCCGGAATAACCGCCAAACCATGAACTAACGCCTGAATATACATACCTGTTCCCCCAACCAAAACAGGATTTTTTGTTTCTTGAATAACCGAAACAGCCTGATTGACCCAATCTTGAACGTTATTTACAGTATAAGCATCAACGTATCCGTATAATTTATGGTCAATTCCGGCCATATCTGCTTGAGTCGGACGAGCTGATAAAATTTGTAAATCCTGATAAATTTGCATTGAATCAGCATTAACCACCGTCCCATTGAGTGTATCCGCCATTTGCAGTGACAACGCTGATTTTCCACTGGCAGTCGGCCCAACGACAATATATATTTTACGCAAAGACATGAAATATCCCTTGTTTTTTGTAGAAAATAAAGATAAAATAACTTAACTTTTAAAAGGATAACACAATGTTTTACAAAAATCTATTATTTTTCGGTTTTATTTTTTTATCGGCTTGTGGTTTTACACCCTTGAATACAACGCATGATACCACTATTACAACTGATACGGCACACATAGCGATTAGCCCTATTCCCAATGCTGAAGGATGGCAATTGAAACAATTATTGGTTGATAAATTAAATCCAACCCACCTGAACGGTGAAAAAAAATACACGTTAGATGTTAATCTCAATGCACCGACTTTTACAGACCAAAGCATTCAAGGCGATAATTTTGCCAGTCGGGAAACCGTTTATATTTCAGCAACCTACACACTGAAAGAAATACAAACAAATCGTATTTTATTAACACAAAGTACCGGTGCTCGTGGTGCCTATAATATTGTGCTTGAACCGTACGCCACACAAATTGCCCGTAATCGATTAAAAACCGACTTAATTCGAACAATCGGTGATAACATCAGTATTCGCATTAAAGCCTATTTCAAAGCACAAGAGGATATTCGTGAAAGCCAAACCATTTCAAATTGATGCTTTAAAAACACAAATTCAAAAACAATTTAAAGGTGCACTTATCTTTGGATTGGATTTGAGTGTGGTTGAAGATTGTGCCAAACAAATTATCCCGATGATTGTGCCCCAAAAAGATGATTTTTCTTTGATTAAAATCCATAAAAATCAACTCAAGGAAACCCCATCGTTACTGTTAGATGAAGGCAATGCCATTTCTTTGCTTGGCACACGAAAATTGATTTGGTTAAAAGAAACGGACAATTCGTCTTTTTCACAGATTGAAGATTATTTTAATCATCTTAAATCAGATACATTTTTGCTGATGACGGCTGAAAATTTAGTCAAAACATCTGCTTTAAAAATTTTCTGTGAAAATGCACCGGATATCTTAACAATTGCCTGTTACCAAGATGAAGAAAAAGATATTCGTTTTTTAATTCAAACAGTTTTAAAAGAAAACAAAATAACGGCTGATGAAAATATTATCACATTGTTATATAATCGATTACCTGAAAATCGTCAAACAATCAAAAATGAATTAGAAAAACTGGTTACCTATCTTGGCACACAAACAACCGTGAATGAAGCTGACGTACAAGCCATCATTCCGGATATCACAACAGCAACAACGGATATACTTTCTTTTGCTGTTGCATCCGGTCAACAACAAAAAGCCGATACAGCTCTTAAAATATTGCTCACAAATGGCGAAAACCCTGTTGCCATTACACGTATTTTAATGGCACACTTTAATAAATTGCTCTGGGGAGTTGATTTACTGGCCCATCGAAAAGGCAGTGAAGAAATTTGTCGTAAAATTTTGCGTGCTAATCAATTTCGTTTAAAAGAAGAAATCATGCGTCAAGTGTATTGTTGGCCTAAAAAAGACCTGTTAAAAGTTTTAAAATTGCTTTCAGAAACAGAAAAACAAATTAAATCAACCGGATTTCCGCCGGAATTAGTCATTGAACGAACGGTTACCATGATTACGGGACGAGGTAAAAAATTATCCAAAGGACGATAATATGAAGACACTTATTTTATTTTTTTCTCTTTGTTTGGTGTCTGTTTGTTGTTTTAATCAATCTGTTTGGAGTAAAAATATACAGGTTGATAATATTTTAGTTCAAAAAAGCAACCGATTGATGTTTTTGCGACAAGGAAACACGATTATTCGGTCTTATAAAATTTCTTTGGGAGATAATCCCATTGGTCCGAAAGAAAAAGAAGGCGATGAAAAAACCCCCGAAGGGACATATAAAATTACTTATCATAATCCCCATAGTTCTTATCATCTTTCATTAAGGATTTCATATCCCACACCAGAACAAAAAAAACAAGCCCGTCAAAACGGTTATTCAGCCGGTGGCGATATTATGATACACGGCTACCCTAATTGGGCGATTGATTCTATATTTGATATGATTCATCAAACAGATGATTGGACAGATGGTTGTATTGCGGTTACAAATAAAGAAATTGAAGAAATATACCATCTGGTTAAGGATGGCACACCCATTACCATCAATCCGTAATTATTGTTTAACTTGAAAACACATAGGATATGTTTTTCCTTGAACGGAAAAATAAACGGCTCCGTCTTGATGATTCAGAACGATTTGAGAATCCATATTATCAAATCGATACCCTTTTTCATCAGCAACACGATTTAAAACATTACTTTCTCCGTTTAATGTTAAAATAACAGAATCATCATCTAGATAATCCACATGAATAATTTTGTCCCCACACTTGTAGATAGTACTTTCATCAATATCAACTGTATGTGTACATCCGGATAAACCTAAAAATAACAATAATAAATATGGCATGCAACCCCCTCCTTTGAAAAGGATATAGGTTTAAAATTGCTAACGTCAAGTCTATACTTATTGATTTTTTAAATCACAAACAGATTGATAGGCCGGTACAGGCTGATTGTTTTTTTCGCATCGATAAATTGCTTTACGAGGCTTTAATAAAGAACACGAAAAACTTTCCTTGGCAACAAAAACCGCTCTTCGATTGGTTTTAGCACATTCATTTTGAGCCAACCATTCTATTTTTTCAGGCATATCCACACCATAACAAATAACAGGATAATCATTTGTTGAACTACCGACAGAAGCTATTTGACCGGCTTCACGGCGTGCATCAACAAACGGATCCAAGGAAGAACAGGCCGTTAACCCCGCAACGAAAGCACTCAAAAATGCTATTTGTAAAAAAACAGATTGACTCATGTAACCGTTCTTTTATTCTTCATCTTCTGATTTATTTTTAAGAATGGAAGCCAATTTTAAAGAGGCTTCATCTTCTTTCATTTTATGCACTAAGGCATATTCCGGCAAGAACAAACTCAAAGCCTGATCATAAATTTGACGTTCGCTGTATGTTTGTTCAGCTTTTTCCGGATCCCGATATAAATCACGCAAAACCTCGGCTAACATAATCGGATTACCGGTTTTGATTTTTTCTAAATATTCCTGTGAACGACGGCTCCATTGAACACGCCGAATTTTGGCTTTACTCCGCAAAACACGAACGGCAGAATCCATAATTTCATCAGAAGAAATCTGACGCAAAGAAGATGCTTCTTTTTTAACCTTAGTCAAAGGAATTTTAACAGTAGCCTTATCTTTTTGAAAACTGACAGATACGAAATCCAATTGCTGACCACACACATTTTCAGATTGTATGCCCGTTACACGACCGACACCACGTGTCGGATACACAACGAAATCACCCGGATTAAACATATATTCATTCTTCACCATAAGGCCTCCTTCACTTTTCGCACTAACAGAGGCAGTGTATCACATTTTTTTTCAAATTTCAAACAAAAAAAATATTTTTCCATTTTTTTGGTTGAAAAGCATACTTATTGACGAAAAACAACAAAAACAAAAAAAAGCCTTGCAAAAATCAAAAAGATATGATAGAGTTCCTTTTACCGTGGGTCTGTAGCGCAGTTGGTTAGAGCTGGCCGCTCATAACGGTCTGGTCGGGGGTTCGAGTCCCTCCGGACCCACCATAATAAAAAGAGGAAAGATATACTTCCTCTTTTTTTCTGTTTTAAAGGGGGCGAGAAAGCCCAATGTTTGCGGGTGTTTGCAAAAAATTCATTTGAGCCGACCAAGCTGTCACTTTTGATAACTTTTGCCAGGATACCGCCCGCCGCACCAAAATAGATACTTTTGGATTGAGCTCACTCAGACCATTTTGCCCTGATTTTATTAGCTTCTTATCCGCCCAAGTTCGTATCCTGTATCCTCGCCACTCTTGAACAAATCAGAAAAGAGATACCGGTAAATATCGCCTCAATTATAAGTGGGATTATCGCACCAATTTTATTGACTCTCCATATTTCCGCGCTAATAATAGAACATTAAAGAGGTAAAATGCGCCAGCACGTTATAGCATTGGTTGATTGCGACTGCTTTTTCGTTTCTTGCGAACGGAAAGATAATCCCGATTTGCAGGGAAAGCCGGTGTGCGTGATGACCGGCGCAAGCAGTAAGGGCATAATTGTATCCCGCTCAAAAGAAGCCAAAACACTCGGGATTAAAATGGGACAACCGTATTTCCAGGTCAAGCCGAACTTTCCGACCGCAATTTGTATTCCGGCGCGTCACCACCGCTATACCGAGATTTCGAAAGTTGTGATGGACACTATTAAGACTTTCAGCCCTGATGTGGAAGTGACCTCGGTTGATGAGGCTTTTATTGATTTGACCAGCCTCAACAAGGTTTATCATTCCACCTATACCGACATCATCAAAAATATCCGTCAGACGGTTTGGGATAAGGTCGGCATTCCCGTATCTATCGGCTTGGGAACTTCCAAAACGCTGGCAAAATTGGCGAGCGATAAAGCGAAAAGCAACAATGGGATATTCGTTATTCCGCCCGATAAAATCTTGGATATTGTGGGCGACATGCCGATTGAAGACGTCAGCGGTATCGGACGCAAGAATAGCGAGCACATGAAATTCAGCGGAATTTTCAACATTCGCGATTTTGTGGAGAAAGAAAACGGCTGGATACGGAAAGCCTTCGGCATAAACGGCTTAAGCCTCAAAAGTGAGCTGATCGGAATTGCCACATCGTTGGTAAATAACGAGCCCACCGCTCCGCAGAGCATACAGGTAACGCGGAGTTTTGAGGACTTCACACAGAGTTTGGAATATCTGGAACATGAATTAAATCGGCATGTTCACGAGGCGTGTCAAAAATTACGGCGGTGGAACGGCTTTTGCCAAGGGGTGGAAGTTATGCTTCGCACAAAGGACTTCAAATATCTCGCCATCGAGGCGAGATTATCCAACCCGACCAATGGTGACCAAGAAGTGCGCATGACCGCCGCAACGCTCTTAAAACAGCTGTACCGGCCGAATTTAATTTACCGGTCAACCGGCGTAACGCTCAAAAACCTGACATACGGCGAAGTGCAACAGTCGCTGTTTGAGGAAATTAAGCCGCACGACGACAAACTCTCGCACCTCGTTGACGAACTCGAAGCCAAATTCGGCAAAGGGATTGTCAAAACCGGGGTGTAAATTGCTTTGCAAAGTATCAACTGCGTCAGAATAATACTCGCTTCCCATACCATGAAATTCGTATCCTATAAGTTCTTAAATTAAATTCATTTTACAATTCAGATAGATTTTTTTTAAAAATTATATTGAATTCATTTTCATATTTTAAATATCCTTCTTTATTTAAAATTCGCTGATTTGAATCTATAATGATGTGATTATATTTATTCATTAAGAAATTTAAATTATCAGTCAAACCGGCTAAAAATGATTGATGCTTATTTGAAGACAAAATAATTTTATCTATGGTTTTATAAGCTGTTTTTAATACGTCTCCGTCTAAATCGGATTTAATAATACTATCGATAACAAATGGTAAGTCTAATTTCGAATATTTTACTAGTATATCCATATATGCCATGTATAGTGCAAAAATTAGCTGATTATCCGCGGATCCGCTCTCTTTGACTTTTCTAAAATTTAGAAATTCATATCCTTCAAGAGATATTTTGGGAAAAATCTTATTCAATTCTAGTAAAGTACTGTCAAATGTTTTGGTAATATTTTCTTTGATTTTTGCTAATGATTTTTTCATAGTTGTAAGCTTATGCGTCATATCTTTTATTTTATTTTTTGTATCTATATAGGCTGTATTTAATTCGTTTTTAAGGCTTGTATATTTATCATTAGATAATTCATTTGCTTTATTATTGATGTACGCGACTAAAGTCAGTTCATCATTTTTGGTGTTAGATATTTCAAGAAATTTACTATATTCGTCCTCTATCCCTATTTTCTGTGAATATAAATCTTCCAGTTCTTTTTTTAGCTGTTCAATCTTATTTGATAAATCCTGATAGTATAACTCAACAGAGATTCTATTATCGTCTAGTTTCATTCTTTTTAATGACTGTTCGGGAGTCAATAGAGAATTACAATGAGTACAGCGGCACTTAATTTCTTTGTATGATGTATTTAAAAAGGTTAAGATATCCTGCAATTCTTGCTGATCTAAAAGAAGAGCATCTAAAGCTATTTTTTTAGTATATATCTGCCTTTTATAATCATTTATTTTTTCAGAAAGAATAGTGGCATATTTTAAATAATTTTCAATTTGTTTTTTTACACCTGCTTCATCAAAATTCGTAGAAAGTGAATTTGGGCTTAAAAATTTATCTTTTAATGAATCTAAAACCTCCTGTTGAGTTGATATTTGATTACGTTTTTTCTCTAACTCTATTTTTCGCTCGCTTAACTTAATATAATTATCATCATTAAAACCTAAGACATTTTCGAAAATTGCTTTTGGAATAGAATCTGAAGAGTACCAAGAAAAATTACAGGTATCCTTATATAAGGAGCCACCCCAAGAGGTATCTTGATCTATATAATGCAATAGCAAAGGGATACCCGCATATCCAAGTTGCATTTCTTTTTTATCTTTTAATGGCAATTTTATATTGATATCTAATAAATTATAAAACCACTCTGAGTATTCCTTAAGTGATAAAACTTCTTGTGTATCACTTACCCAAAACTTATTTTTGGCTCTTATGATATATCCATCTTTCGAATTATGAGTAAAATAAACCTTAAAAAGCATTTCTGATGCATGCCAATTTGAAGCAAATCTTTCTGTTTCAAATCCTAACACATATAGAAGAGATTTTAAAATACATGATTTTCCGCTGGTATTTTTATGAGATGCAATAATATTTGCTCCCTCATTAAACGTAAAAGAATTGGCTTGTTTATTCTTATAATCACATATGATAAGTTTACGTATAATCATTCGGATAAGACCTCCTCAATACGATCTGCAATACAATCTATTATTACTGCATACAACATTTCTTTATTTCCTAAAGATTTGTTTATTTCATAGACTGATTTAATAAGTTTTTGTATATCTGCGTTAATTATATCTTCTTTCTTTACGCTGGGTAGCACTTTATCTTTAATACTTTTATAACAACTTAAAATTTTTAATCTTTCTCTTTCTATTTTTTCACTTTCTACAAAAGAAAACATTTCTCTAACTTCACTAAGAATCTTTTTGAACATATCACTCCGATTTTGAGAGAAAAAAATCTTTTTTAAATCTAAAGATGTAAAGCTTTTCTTTTGATTTAATTCTTCATCGTTGCCCAAAACTATTTCACTACGCAGATCAATTTGATTGCATAATTCATTTAAAGCTATGATGCCTTGATGATTATCCACACAAATGCTATTTTTTGTCATTTCACCCAACAAATAAGTTTGAGCAATTGAAAGAGATTTTGAAAATGGCGTAATAAATATATAACTTCTATCGAGCTTGGAAGATAGCTCATTCTCTGAAAAAAGATCTTCTGTTAAAAGCTTTTCAATTAAAAAATTTTTAGAGGCCTGTTTATATTCAAATACACCATCATAAAAAATTTTATTTTTTGACGTTTTTTCTAGATCTTTAGATATGTTACAGAAAGAATCAAGTGTTGCTATTTTAAATCTTGCATTTGAATGATTGCTCTTTTGTAAATTTTTAGCAATAATAGATTTCTTTTGTTTTGTTTTTTCAGCTAATTTGGAAAGGCTCAGCTTTGTTCCCTTTACTTGTATGAAAGTAGGCTCTTCACCTAAGAAGACCACTATATCTTCTTTGTCTTCCATATATAAACGGAGGTTATCCTTATTATAGTTCAGAATTGCTATTAAAGCAATAACAGCCTTTTGATAATTAAAACCCGCGACAGCAATAGATCCGCCAACATCTTGAGTCATTCTATATCCCCTTGATATTTTTATAAGCGAATATAATAAAGATGGCAAGAAAATAATTAAAAATTTTGTAAATAATGGTGCTGGTTTTGTTTATTCTACTGGACTTTCATTCATTTCCAAGCATTTATTGGGTTGTAATGAAAGGAAATACAATGAGAACAGTTAAAATTTATATGGTCCGGAAGCCTTCAAATATCAACGAAGTAATGGAACTATGCCAACGCTATGTCCAGCAAGTCGAGGAAGCAGTGGTAGCGGAAACGATTGAATTACCGGAGGTTTGGTATAACGCCGTCTGCAGAAACCCTTTAGATAATTACATTTTCTTGTCCGGCAAAGGTGGCTACGACGACGAAAACCACCGCCAAGTGGTTGCCTTGCAATGCCCCGGCAAACCAACACTTTACGTTGACCCATCCGGTTCCTCATACTGCCGTTATATGGGGATTAAATTATAAAAATGCGTAAATATGAGGATATTAAGCCGAGCAACCGGACTAACTTTGTGATGGTTTATTATCACGCCGGCAGAACTTTAACTCAAATCGAAACTTTACTAAAAAAGGCCTATGGTAATCCTCTACCGACAAGACCGCGCGACCGCCTCAACCGTTTACAATTCAAATTAGAGCAAATGGTCGCCCGATATAAACAGTGCGAGAGTGAACTAAAGGCGGAATATCAAGCAAAAAAATTAAACTCTATTAAATAAACACCCTTCAATTGATATTTGCTCGCCATGTCGATTAAGAACTAATATTACCGATATAAGTGCTGTATATATACTAGTCAAAGCCACTTCCTTGTGATTAATCTTATGTTCCTCTAGTAATTTACCTTGTACTTGGAAAGTTTCTCCTACAATAAACGGTGATAAATGCTTAAATGAACATAAAGTCTGGTAATTTTCATAAAGCAAATCAATATTTAAATCTTCCTCTACAAAAACAATGCCTTGAGAATGAAATATTTCCTTAAAATAAGGAAAAGCAATTTTGCTTAAGTCTTTTATACTGTTAGCAAATGATCTATACCAGTTTTTATGATAGCTATCAATATCTGATGTGTTTTTACCTTTACCGGTATAAAATCTTTCACAGTTATAGTGGTGCATTCTTAAAAGCGTTTTCTCCTGCCATTGCGGATTTATTGATAAACTTCTTAATTGTTCTACAAAAGCAAATTCGTAGTAATCTCTGCCTTTTGTATCAAACATCTTATCAATACATAACAGTTGTATTTGTGCTTCAATCGCCTGACATGTTAATGAGCAAGCTGTGAATACTCTATTATTTTCCAATAAAGTAAAGGCATCTCGACAAAGAGCAAAAATTGCTCCAGACAAAACTCTAAGAGACAAGATAGCTGTGCTGTTAGTCTTCTTAAATTCTTTACTTTCTATATTTATAAGTGCCTGTTTAATAAAAGGGATTAATTCTAATTCAGAGTTCATTTTGGGAGTTCTCCTTCAAATGCTCTAAAAATGCCTGACAACCCTCATATATATCCCAGTAGCTCTCGTCAAAGTTTCCGGTATACCAAGGGTCGCGAATATTGCGCGGATTACTGGTAAAATCAAGCAAGCGATGGATTTTGTTTTCCGTATCTGGACCGACGAGCGATTGAATGTCCTCAATGTTGCTGTCATCCATCGCCAAAATATAATCATAATAAGCATAATCGCGCGGACGAATGCGACGCGAATAATGCTCCTCAAACGGCACATGCATGGATTTCAAAATCTCGCGCGTGCCATGATGAATGCCGACGTGGCACATCTCGTTGTAACTTTCGGTCGCGGCAGAATCAATTTCAAATTGGTCTGTCAAACCGCGCTCCTCTACCATTTGCTTAAACACAAACTGCGCCATCGGCGACCGACAAATATTCCCTAGACATACAAACAAAACTTTAATCATAAAATTTACCTTTCATTTTGAGGAAGAGTATGTAATTTCTTTGAAAAAAGCAATAAAAAACTCCCTTATACTAAGAAGTACAAAGGAGTTTAGTCTGACTTTTTTTGGTAAGGCTATAACACTTTTACCAATTCCCTTTCATCAACATGGAAAATTTTGTTGTTTTCAGGGTTATTGCATTCAGGACAGATAGGAATGATATATAATCCAGGTATTCTGTACCAATTACCATCACTACGTTGTTCAACTTTTTGAACATGTCCACCGCACAAATTTCTAGTAGACTTACCACAGTTTCTACAATATGTGGCCATCTTATTTGTTTTTCTTTCCCAAAAATCAAGCCAACTATCGTATTCGCTCGGACACTTTTTATTGGCTGTCCCAACCGCATTTACAACATAAATCATTACGTAATAAACCTTATTTAAGAAGTGGTATTTCGGTCTAACACCACAAAAGTTCTAGTTGACTTCTCTTAAAAAGGTGTTATAGAATGGTACTTGTCTAGAGGTCATTCTATTGACCGAACCTTTTTAAAAGGAGCCATTCCTCTCGGAACGACTCCTTTATATTATTTAAAATCGTGAGTGTCAAGAGTTAATTTTATGTTAAAATAAAGTTTTGATATTTATAAGATATAAAGTTGGTATTTAAATACTCAAAAAAGATATTGACATTTTGTTTTAAGTATGGTATATAGTGCTTATCATATTAATAGGAGCGCTATATCATGAGAGATACTCAATCATTTGAAAATGTTATCCGGGCGGTTGATTGTTTAAGAGGACTTGTGAATAACAATCAAGAAGATGCCGCTATATATATTGTCAAAGAATTACAAAAGATGTTTCCATCCACAGTTTACGAAAATGAATTGTGGGTAGAATGTGAAAAATTGTCTCATCAGTTAGATTTATCTGTCCCTTTTATAAACCGACAGGCTTTAATGTCGGCATTCCATTTTATAACCGGTGATATTGATTATGAGATATTGTTAGCACTAAAGGAAAGGTATACAAACAGAACTCCTCGTACGTCATTTTTATTAAAAACATTCTTTGATCTTGTAATGCGAAATATAAAAAATCCCGGTGACACAATGTTAATACCAGAAGGCGAAAAGTTTGCGCCATATTTGACATCAATTGTTGAGAACGACGTAAATTGCCGATATACCATAACAACAGCCAGAAAATTTGAATATGTTTTGCTTACAGAAATATTTAAGGAACAAAGAAACGTTCAAATAATACAAGGACAAATATATGAGCCTGGCTTTATCAACGAAAAATTTGACACTATTTTAAGCGTTCCAAACTACGGAACAACTTCTTCTTTCAATAGAGATAACCAATTTATGTGCCGGGAATATGACCTTATAGCCACAGAAAATTTATTGTTGCACCTTTCTCCGGTAGGTAAACTCATTATTTTACTTCCGGCTCGCGTTACTTTCGCGGCTGGTCGGGTTAAAGATTTCAGGCGTTTTATCCAGCAGTCTTATTCACTCGATGAAATAGCAGAATTACCTGTTGGAGTTTTATCTAATACCGGTGTCAAAACATTTTTATTCACCATTTCTGCAAAAGGCAATGAAGATACTTCAATCAAGCGCTATGTTTTTGAGAATGATAATCCGGTTAATCGCCGCTTAGGAAGTTTATCGCTTAAATTACAGGATGAAACCTTTATTATGCCGGAAGAACTCGATGTTCTCGGTGATTGGAATGTAGATAAAATTTTTGCCTCACAAGATGATGATTGGACACAATATCAAAATTCGTCAGTCCGAAAAATACCACTAAAAAATGTTGCAGAAATTTTTAGAGGTAAAGCTATTACTGAAAAAAATCCAACCGGCCCCATTGGCGTTGTAAATATATCTAATATTTTAGAGTATGATGTAGATTACAACAATCTTGAACATTTAGACGAGCAAGAACGCCGAGTTGCTAACTATATTTTGAAAACTGATGACTTATTGCTTCCAGCACGAGGGACAGCCATCCGGACAGCTGTATTTAATGAGCAGACCTATCCTTGTATTGCCTCATCAAATTTGATAGTTATAAGACCAAAACAGAACATGCTATCCGGAACATATCTTAAGTTATTTTTAGACAGCGCTATCGGTAAAAAGCTGATTAAATCGACTCAACAAGGCACTGCCGTTATGAACATTAGCTACCGGGACCTTGAAAATATTGAGATTCCTTATCTTCCGTTTGAAAAGCAAATAGAAATAGCTAAAAAATACCAAGATGGCCTCGCAAAATACCAAGAAACGATATCTTCTGCTGAAGAAAAATGGCAAGATACGGTAAGAGAATTAGAACAAAATTTATAGGACTAGAATATGACTAAAGCAGTAACAGAAGAAACCACAAGTCAAAAGCTTTTCTCCCATCTATTTGAAGCATGCAATATTCTGCGTGGTCCAATTAACCAGGATGAATATAAAAGCTATGTTACGCCGATCTTGTTTTTTAAGCGTATTTCTGATGTTTATGATGAAGAAACGCAGGAAGCCTTGGAAACATCTGGTGGAGATGAAGAATTTGCTTCATTTGCTGAAAACCACCGCTTCATAATTCCAGAAAATTGTCACTGGAACGATGTTAGAGAAAAAACACACAATATCGGCTCTGCTATAATTAATGCGATGACCGGCATTGAACGTGCCAATCCAAAAACCTTATCTGGTGTTTTTAGTAGTTTTGATGATGCCAACTGGGCTGATAAGAGCAAACTTTCTGATGAGCGCTTAAAGGACTTAGTTGAGCACATGTCTAAAATAAAAGTCGGCAATAAAAACTACTCCGATGATGTGATGGGCGATAGTTATGAATACCTCATTAAGAAATTTGCAGATATGTCAAAAAAGAATGCGGGAGAATTTTATACCCCTCGTTCTATTGTGAAATTGCTGATTAACTTTATTAAACCTCAAGACGGTGATACTGTTTATGATGGCGCAATGGGAACCGGCGGTATGTTAATTGAAGCTATACGCCATATGAAGCATACTCAAAGCTCTTATGGTAAAATTTATGGCCAAGAAAAAAATCTGGCAACCTCTGCTATCGGTCGGATGAATTTATTTTTGCATGGCGCCAGAGATTTTAATGTTGTTCAGGGAGATACTTTAAGAAATCCGGGATTTTTGAAACGTGGAAGTTTGCAGACTTTTGATTGTGTTATCGCAAATCCGCCGTTTTCACTTAAAAATTGGGGTGCAGAAGCTTTTTCTTCCGATATATATGGTCGTAATATCTGGGGATGTCCGAGTGATTCGTGTGCTGACTTTGCTTGGTTGCAACACATGGTTTCTTCAATGGATCCGAAAAATGGTCGTTGCGCCATCATTCTGCCGCAGGGCGTTTTGTTCCATGGTGGTAAAGATGGTGAGATGCGTCAAAAATTGGTGGGATCTGATAAACTTGAAGCTATTGTTACCTTTGTCAGTGGTGTATTTTACAGCACCGGTGTTTCCGCTTGTGCTTTAATTCTGAATAACAATAAACCGGCCGAACATAAAAACAAAATATGCCTGATTGATGCTTCCAATATTTATACACCGAAGCGTGCTCAAAACATTATGACCGATGATGATATTCAACAAGTGTGCGACCTTTATGCTGATTACAAAGATGTGATTGAAAAGTGTAAAATTGTAACATTGGATGACATCAAAGCCAAAGACTATACACTTTCGGTAAATTCCTATATTGAGAAAAAACAGCAAGAAACAATTGATCCAGCTGTTGTCAAAAAAGAATTTTTAGAAGCATTAAGCGCTGTTACAACAGCAGAAGATAAATTAAAACGGTTGCTCGTTGAAGGAGGATATATCCATGAGTAGAATTAGTTTAGAAGAATTAGAAAGCTATTTATGGTCCTCGGCCGTTTTGCTCCGGACACATATTGATGCCGGTGCTTATAAGCAATATATTTTCCCGTTATTGTTTTTTAAGCGCATTTGTGATGTTTATGATGAAGAATGCGCACAAATTTTGAAAGAATATGGTGAGGAAGCACTCGCTTGGGAAGAATACCATCGCTTTGTTGTTCCAGAAGGACATCATTGGAAAGATGTGCGTTCTGTTTCATCAAATGTTGGGGTTGCTATTGTGCATGCTTTACAGGCAATAGAAAAAGCCAATACAGAAAAATTACATGGTGTTTTCGGTAACGCGGCGTGGACTAATAAAAATCGTCTGCCGGATACCTTATTAAAAGATTTAATTGAGCATTTTAGCAGTAAAACACTTTCTATTGCTAATTGCCCGGAAGATGAACTCGGTCAAGGTTATGAATACTTGATTAAAAAATTTGCTGATGATAGCGGCCATACGGCACAAGAGTTTTATACCAACAGAACTGTTGTTCATTTAATGACCGAGATATTAAAACCAAAATCCGGTGAATCTGTTTATGACCCAACATGCGGTAGTGCCGGTATGCTAATTTCTTGTGTGTCACATTTGCAAAAATTAGGACAAGAATGGCGCAACGTAAAACTTTATGGACAGGAAATTACGCAGTTGACAGCCGCCATCGGTAAAATGAACCTCTTTTTACATGGTATTAAAGACTTTAAGATTGTTAATGATGATACGTTAAAAAATCCGGCATTTACCGAACGTGGTGAATTAAAAACTTTTGATGTTGTGCTTGCCAATCCGCCATATTCCATAAAACAATGGGATAGAGCCTCTTTTGAAAATGATAAATGGGGTCGCAATATTTTAGGAACGCCACCGCAAGGTCGTGCTGACTATGCGTTTTTCCAACATATTATCAAAAGTATGGATAAAAAGACCGGCCGTTGTGCAATTTTGTTCCCGCATGGCGTATTATTCCGTCAGGAAGAAAAAGATTTGCGCGAAAACTTGGTAAAAATGGATATTTTGGACTGCATCATTGGTTTAGGACCGAATTTATTTTACAATTCCCCGATGGAAGCGTGCATTGTAATCTGCAAAATGAAAAAAGAACCAGAAAAAGCCGGAAAAGTTTTATTTATAAATGCCGTCAATGACGTAGCAAGAAAAAATGCTCAAAGTTATTTGGAAGACGAGCATATAAATAAAATAACCAGCGCATACGAAAATTATCGTGATGTGGAGGGATTTGCCAAAGTTGCTACCATTAAGGATATTGCCACTAATAACTACTCTTTGAGTATTCCGCTTTATGCCCGAGAACAGCAAACAGAAGATAAAGTTGAAGAACTTTCGTTGTCAAACAGCTGTGCCGACTGGCAAACAGCTTCGCAAGAAATGCGAAATTGCTATAATACATTAACCTCAATGTTGAGTAAGGAGGCGTAAGATGGTAAAATTAGGTGAAGTTGCAAAAGAGCGCCGCGAAAGCATTAAAACAGATAAAGCCAATATGCCGATTGTTGGTTTAGAGCATCTTATTCCTCAGCAAGTGCAACTAACAGAATGGAGTAACGACGCGGATAATACGTTTACGAAATTGTTTCATAAAGGAGATGTTTTATTTGGTCGCCGGAGAGCTTATCTGAAAAAAGCGTCTCTTGCACCATTTGATGGAATATGTTCCGGTGATATTACCGTTATTGCTCCAATTGAAGATAAAATTGCACCAGAACTTTTGCCTTTTATCATCCAAAATGATGCTTTCTTTGATTATGCCGTTGAAAAATCAGCCGGATCACTTTCTCCCCGCGTAAAATGGGAGCACCTGAAAAATTATGAATTTGAATTGCCGGGATTGGAGGAACAGCGGAAATTGGCCAAAATACTGTGGGCGGCCGAGGAAACCAAACAAACCTACAAAAAGCTCCTGCAAAAAACTGATGATCTTGTCAAAGCTAAATTCGAAGAGATGTTAAATTCTAATTCATATGATGTGATAAAACTGGATGATATAGCATTGTCGTGGCACAAAGGACAACCCTTTAAGAAAACAGAAATATCTAGTGATGGCTATAATTTATGTATTCATTACGGGGAACTATTCACGAATTATGGAATAAATATTAATAAAGTATTTTCTCATACTAATTCCTCTATAAAATTTTCCTCTAAAAAAGGAGATATCCTATTTCCAGCATCCGATGTTACACCTAATGGATTAGCAAGATGCTCTGCATTAATGCTAGATAATGTACTATTAGGTGGTGATATTATAGTAATGAGGCCTGAAATTAATGTTAATAATCCAATATATTTAAGTTACGCGATTAATCATCAAAAAGAACAATTGTTGAGTCGTGTTACGGGTTCTTTAGTAAGACATATGTCTATGCAATCACTTAAAACCATCACAATTAGTGTTCCAAAATTGGCAATTCAAAATGAATTTGTGAATTTTGCTCAACAGGCAGAGCAATCCAAACAACAGCTACAAAAATCTTTAGATAGCTTGAACGCTACTATGCGGGCGTTGATTAACGAGAATTTGAAATAAGGAGATATGACAATGTTTAATGAAGATAATACAATTGAAAAAATGCTCCTGATGACCCTAAAAAAGAACGGGTGGAAATATATTGAGGCTGAAAACCTGCCACGCCAACATGATGAAGTTATGGTAGAACCAATGGTTAAAGAGGCCCTTATTCGCCTTAATCCGGTTATCGCCGAAGATCCATCACGCGCCGATGAAGTGATTTATAAATTGCGCGCATTGATTATCTCCACAGAAGCGCATGATTTGGTAACGCGCAATGAACAATTCAAAAAACTGATATTTGAAGAAAACTCTTTCCCGTTTGGTGAAAACGGACGCATGGTGCCAATTCGCTTTTTCGGCACCATGACACCGGAAGATTTAGCCCTCAATGAATATGTGGTAACCAATCAATGGGTTTATCCAAGTGTTGAAAACGGCAAAAGATTAGATATTGTCTTGCTGATTAACGGTTTCCCGATTGCTATCGGCGAACTCAAAACACCGGTGCGTGATGCCATCAGTTGGTTAGATGCCGCCGGAGATATTCACGCTTATGAAAAAAGTATTCACAGGATGTTTGTGCCAAATGTATTTAACTTTGCAACTGAAGGTAAATGCTTCCGCTATGGCTCGGTTTGTATGCCGATAAACCTGTGGGGACCATGGCATACGCCGACTAACAAAGGTGAAGGAACTTTAACCGAAGTTAAAATCAGCGTTGAGGACATGATAACCCCGGCAAAAGTTATGGATATATTCCAGTTCTTTACCATTTTTGCTACTGATAAAAAATATCGTAAATATAAAATTATCTGTCGCTATCAGCAATATGAAGGTGCAAATTTACTGGTAGAACGCGTTAAAGCCGGCTATCCGAAAAAAGGTTTGATTTGGCATTTTCAAGGCTCAGGTAAATCCTTATTGATGGTATTTGCCGCGCAAAAATTGCGTATGATACCGGAACTGAAAAATCCGACAGTTGTGATTGTGGATGACCGCATTGATTTGGAAACACAAATCACAGCTACCTTTAATGCTTCGGATATTCCGAATTTGGTAAGCTTGGCCACAAAAGATGAATTGATTAAATTCTTTAAGCAAGATATTCGCAAAATAGCAATCACTACTATTTTCCGCTTTGGTGATGTAGATGGAGTATTAAACGAGCGAGATAATATCATTGTTATGGTTGATGAAGCCCACCGCACACAAGAAGGTGATTTGGGTGAAAAAATGCATGCCGCTTTGCCTAATGCGTTCTTCTTTGGTCTAACCGGGACACCGATTAACCGCGTAGATAAAAATACATTCCATACCTTTGGTGCAGAAGAAGATAAAAGCGGTTATATGAGTAAATACTCATTCTCTGATTCTATTCGGGATAATGCTACACTGCCATTAAATTTTGAACCTGTTCCGGTAGATTTACATGTTAACCGCGAAAAGTTAGATGAAGAATTCGATGCCTTAACCGAGAGTTTGTCCGAGGCAGATCGTGCAGAGTTATCTAAACGCGTTAACATGAAGGCAATTATGTATGATAAAAAGCGTATTCGTAAAGTTTGTGAGCATATTGCTAATCACTTCCAAACCAAAATTGAACCCAACGGATATAAAGGACAAGTTGTTTGCTATGACAGGGAATGCTGTCTTTTGTACAAGGAAGAGCTAGATAAAATTATGGGACCGGATGCCTCAACTATCGTTATGGATACCAATAACGACAAAGAGGACAGATATAAAGCCTATCGCCGCGATAGAGATGCCGAAGGTAAAGTTCTGGACCGTTTTCGCGACCCGAAAGATCCACTCAAACTTGTTATTGTGACATCAAAATTGCTGACGGGATTTGATGCTCCGATTTTGCAGGTTATGTATTTGGATAAGCCGATGAAGGACCATAATCTGCTACAAGCTATTTGCCGGACCAATCGTGTTTATGATGACGGAAAAACTCATGGATTGATTGTTGATTATGTCGGTATTTTTGATGACGTAGCTCGTGCGCTTGATTTTGATGAAAACAATATGCGCCGCGTTATTACCAATATTGAAGAGGTTAAAACCCAATTCCCTGCCTTAATGCGCAAATGTTTGAGTTATTTTATGGGTATTGATAGAAATGTTGATGGCTGGGAAGGTTTGATGGCAGCACAGGAATGTATTCCAACGAATAAGGATAAAGATGCATTTGCAGCCGATTATCGCGTATTAAATCGTGTGTGGAATGCACTATCACCGGATAATTTCTTGACACCTTATAAGGTTGATTATTTATGGCTGAGTAAGGTTTATGAATCTGTAAAACCAACCGATAATCGCGGTGGCTTGATTTGGGCAACCCTCGGTTCCAAAACAATGGAATTGGTCCACCAAAATTTGGAAGTTGGCGAAGTTCATGACGATATTGATATTTTACACATGGATGCAGAGCTGATAGATGACTTTATTGAAAAGCAAAAGGACATCAAAAAGACAACTAAAAAGGTGGAGATAGACTTGGTTTCTAAAATCCGCAAGCACAGTAATGATCCTAAGTTTGTTCAGTTGGGCCAGAAGTTAGAAGATTTGCGTGAAAAGCATGAAAAAGGACTGGTTACCAGCATTGAGTTCTTGAAACTCTTGTTAGAATTAGCACGTGAAGCGGCTCAAGCTGAAAAAGAAGTCGTTCCGGAAGAAGAAATAGATAAAGGTAAAGCGGCATTAACAGAACTGTTTAATGGGGTTAAAAATACGCAAACTCCTGTGATTGTAGAACGAATTGTCAATGATATTGACGATATTGTTAAGATTGTTCGTTTCCCAGATTGGCAAGACACCACCGCCGGCACCCAAGAAATCAAAAAAGCCCTCCGGAGCATTATCTGGATAAAATATAAAATCAAAGATAAAGATGTCTTCGATAAGGCTTACAAATACATCGAGCAGTATTATTAGGAGTGAATAATATGCAATTATCCCATATTGAAATTAGTAACTATAGGAATTTATCTGGAGTTAATATCGATTTTTCCGATGATATCAATATTATCGTTGGAGAAAATAATATCGGAAAATCAAATTTGTTATATTGTATTTTATCAATATTAACCGGAAAAAAATTTGAAGAAATGGATTTTTTTGATAAAGAAAAACCTATAATTATTGATTTTTCTCTGCATTTAGATGATGAAGAACTTGGAGTATTTGATGATTTTTTTGATGCTCAAGATCATCATTCTATTAATATTGTAGCAACACAAAGTACACCTGATGATTACATTACGTATACTCATAAGGAAACTCAGACTTCTATATCTCGTGCAGACATTGTTAACAATTTAAACTTTATCAATTATGATTCATTGAGAAACCCCAAAACAGAAATTAATTTTACCAAAACAAAAGGTGCTGGTTTGTTCCTAAATTATATTATTGAAAAATATTTATCAAAAACAGATAGCACATTATATTTAGTCGAGGAAAAAATTCAGAAATTAAATGAGTATATTCGTGAAATATTAGCAAAACTTACATGTTTTAACAAATTTGATATTGTCACAAACGCATCGGATGATCCATCAACTATCTTACCTAAAATTTTTGAGTTATATGACAATAATGATATCCCATTAGAACGCTCAGGCTATGGAATTCAATTTAACATATTAATATTGTTATCTATTTTAGAGAAATTAGTAAAATTTTCAAAAAATAATGAATCTATGGAAAATAGAACATTCCACTGTATTATATCTTTTGATGAACCAGAGATTCATTTGAGTCCTTTTTTACAAAGAAGTATATTGAATAATATTAAAAACATAGCCCAAGGAAAAGATAATGATTTCAATAGCTTAATTAAAGAATTATTCAATATAGATACATTTACTGCTCAACTTTTGGTATCAACGCACTCTAAAGAAATTATAGAAAATGACTATCACAAAATTATACGTTTGTATAATAATGCTTCTAATGTAAACACTATAAGTGGAAAGAATCTGAATATTGAAACAGAAGAAAAGCACTGGTACAAAGAGTTTTCCTATATTAAGGAAGCTATGTTTGCTAGAAAAGTTATAATTTTTGAGGGTGATAGCGAACAAGGAGCTCTGAATTCTTTTTCAAAAAAATTAAATATAAACTTAGATGATCATAATATATCATTAATCAAGGCTTCAGGGGCCAATAATATTTTGCCTCTGGCTAATTTATTTGATGCGTTCCAAATAACACCTATATTAATTTATGATAAAGATAAATATGATGAATATCAGCAAAAACAAAAATCAAAAGAGAAACTGGATAAATTTGGTGATAATGTGTTTAAAACTGATAGTAAATGTTTTGATAGTGAGATGGTTTTTAGTTTATATACAGATCAAGGCATAACTGTTTTGGAAAAGATTAGAAAAGAATTTAATCAAGATTCCATTCAAAAAACATCAATTAACCAGATTAACAAGCAATATAATTTAAAAATACTAGAACAAGATTACAATTTTGCATCAAGTAAATATCCTGATGAAACATTAAAATATATGTATATCTCATATTTTCAACAACATAAGACTGTTTTATTTGGACAAGTCGTTGGAGAAGAATGCCCTGTAGAATGTATTCCAGAATGCTATAAAAGTGCTATTAAAAAGGCAATAGAATAATGAATGACACAGAAAATGCAATAAGAAAAATACATGGAAATGATAAAGAACAACTAGATATTATCTTTTCTAAGGAAAAAAGAATTATAGTTGAAGCGGCCGCAGGATGCGGAAAGACAAAAACTCTTGTCAGTAAGTTGGCCTATTTATTGAGCACTCATAGCATTCCTAATAACAAAAAAGTGCTAGCTTTAACATTTGGAGTTAATGCCGCTTACAAGATTAAGAAAGAAGTTTTTGAAAAAATCCCTGTTCTTATGAGTACAACTGATAAGGACTTAGAGAAGAAGATATTAGTTACAAATTTTCATGGCCTGGCCAGACGAATTTTAAGAAATTATGGTTATATATTGCATGTGAACCTTTTACGTATCAACGAATTCAATGTCGTAGATGATGGCAAAGCGGAAACACTCACAAAATTGGATATTGGAATACTTGAAAACGAAGCCATGTTTATGAGCAACTATTCTTTATGGATTAAAGCAAACAACATTCATGAAATTAAAAAAAATTATAATAAATATATAGATATAATAATTTCTAAATTTTTGCCCAACAAACATATCACTTATAATGCAATTTTAATGTTAGCATTAAAAATTTTATGTTCTAATGATGAGGTTTTACTCTTTTACCAAAAATTTTTCCCTTATATTATTATTGATGAATTTCAGGATACCGGATTTTTTAGCTGGATATTATTACAGCGCTTGATTGCAACAGATACATATTTGCTTTTTATGGGCGATCCTCTACAGAGAATATATGGTTTTATTGGAGCTATTCCAAACTTAATGGAGGAAGCACAAAAACAATATTCTATGAAACAATTCAAAATATCGACTAACTATCGATTTAAAAATAATCAAGATATGCTGTTATTGGATCAAAATATACGAAAAAATAGTATTAGCGACTTCGCTTCTATTACGGATGATGCCACTGTTCCCGTTTATTTATGTGATACGCAATATAAAGAAGCTTTATATGTAGTAAAAAAGCTTCAATTTTTGTTAAGAAAAGATGAAAATAAAATAGCCATTTTAGTTCAATCTAGAATAAATAATTTAAATTTGAAATTTATTTTAGACACTTTATCAGAAAACTCCATTCCCTATTTTAATGGACTTTTCAGTGAAGAAAGTTCCTCCTATAAAAAATTTCATCAAGATGTTTTGGATATATTTATCAGTTGTTATAAGAACAGTAAATATAAATCAATAAACAAAAGCATTTTGACCAAAGTTTACAGCTCAATACAATCATTATATGAAGGCAAAACCGACGATGAAATAAACTCATTAATGAAATTATTAGAGGTATTTTTCACACATATTACCACAGATAAATTGTTTTTAAGTAATGATGAAAAATATATGTTAATAGTAGATGTTTTATCTAATAATGCGCTCAAACAATCTATGGAATATTTAGACGAAAATATCATTGTTACAACTGTGCACAGTGCAAAAGGACTTGAATGGGATTATGTAATAATGCCAGATATGGAAAGAAATAGCTTTCCCAATTACATGTCTTTATGTTCTTCTTGCAGCGAATTGTCAAATAATAGTACTTGTAAAGCATGTTGTCTGGACGACAAAACAAAATCACTTGATAAGTATATAGAAGTTTTAAGTTTATTTTATGTAGCTGTAACAAGAGCAAGAAAACAAGTATTTTTCTCTGGAAGTTTAGAAAGCATAAATGATGTCCGATATCCTAATACTAAATATAGTTGTCTACTTTCTTTACCTGGGATAAAATTAATTCAAGATACTATATTAAGTATTGATTAGATAATATTTTCTTTCATATTTTGCAGTGTTTTTCATTATTCCTTATACAAAATATCATGTCTTTTTTCTTTCATTTACTCTAAGTGACCAGCCAGAAGTGACCAGTGACCAGCCAGGAAAAATTGGGTACCCTTATAACCCTTGTGTTTATTGGTGTTTGGGATATACCCGACCAGCCAGAATTTTTCGGTTTCGCTAGAAATATGGCGCAGCTTGCGTCCCCGCATATGAATTATCGCCAGGAAGGACCCGTTGGCATCTTTACCCCTAAAAAGGACTGGCTCTCTATACCCAACCGGCAGTTATGGTCTTGTTAGTATGATACTATCCGCCAAAATCGAGCAAAATCCGGGATAGTATATAGATACTATTATAGTATCCGGTAATTTGGCGAAAAACCAGAGATACTATCTTGTTAGTATCATACTATCCTTAATTCTAGAAACCACCGCAAATTTTGTATTTAGAATAGGGCAGATTTGTTTATCACCTCCTTTACAAATATTCGCCGGTTTTGTGGGTATGGCATAGGGCAAAGTGCCATCCGTCCAGTTTTTTACCGCTTCGTTCACACCAACCGTTGGCTTCGTAATAACTATAAAAGCCTTCCAAGTTGATACGGATGTTCTTTTCGGCCACATATCTTTCCAACTCTGTCCAGTCCGGTGGCAGTTGTGAGAAGTGATACTTGAACTTCGCGCCCACACCTAATCCTTGCCGAGCCAAAACATCACCAAGCCCAACTAAACCACCGCCGGTTCGTTTTTTCTCAAAAATCGCCGGCTCAGCTAATTTCTTTTCATTATTTACATTATTACCTTGTTTTCTTTCTTCAGTCGTTGGCGGATAGTCGGCGATGAAATGGCTTTCATCCGGCGGACAAGTGGCGGTGGGGTCTGGCGTAATATCCTCAAAGCCCTGATATTTATTATAGTTAATGAGTCTGACAAGTGTGGCGCATCCGATACGCGTTGTTGTAATATCATTGGTGCGTTTCAGTTTATTCAGCAGTCGTCTGATTTGATCCTTGGATTTATCCAGAGTTTCGGCTAACCGCATGTGGCTGATGACGACTTCGCCCCGATGAACGATAATGTCCTTAAAGGGC
This sequence comes from Alphaproteobacteria bacterium, assembly GCA_017467335.1. Classification (GTDB taxonomy): domain Bacteria; phylum Pseudomonadota; class Alphaproteobacteria; order CAAHEQ01; family UBA3637; genus RGIG4140. The sequence goes on along the minus strand of JAFTSJ010000010.1, from coordinate 3,411 downwards.
TTATCTTTGAAATTTGCCGTCAGCATCAAGTGGAGATAGAGTTGCAAAACATTTGCATCTGAATACCAATGCCAATCTTGAAAATCGCGGTAGAACTTAATAAATCCGCCTTTGACAACTTCCTTTTTGTGAGAAGACAAAGAGGTATTGTCAGACTTATGATGTATCATATCTGTCATGAGAAAACTCCTGTCTTAAATTTCCGGGAAGTTATATTTTTTGCGTTGTTCGGCCCAAATTGGCGGAATTTCCTCACGTATAAGACGTTTTAAGATAAAATCTGCCGGTTGAGTTCCTGCCAAAACGGATTTGATAATATCCGGCGCCAACGAAGTTAAACGCAGAATACGCCCCAAATAACCGGCATCCAGTTCTTCATGTAACGATAGTTCGGCAATAGTCATGCGGCCGGAGGTTAATATCTTTTGATACTTAAACGCTTTGGAAAGCGCCTTGATAAGCTCTTTATTCGGGCAAGAGTTTTGAATTAATGCTTCCGGAACTGTCACCTGCAATACCCCATGCGTTCTGGAAAGAGGGACATCTATCGTCATAATGCCGTCTTTGGTTTGAGAGGCATATTTATCAGGCAAAATATCCAGCGCCAAAGCAGTCCATTTGATTTCCAAATTATCACATTGAACGGTAATGTTTTCAATTAACTCTTTGACTAAAAACGATTTATCAAGTTCGCTCATCTTTGCCAATACTTTTTCAGGATGTGCATAATCTTAAACAGCTCTTTGGTTTTGTCAGGGGCAATTTGCTTGATAAGTCCGTTTAGGATATGCGCATCTTTTAACATCGGCGTGATGATTTGTATAATCGCTTCATCTAGGATAGCCACCGCCACCGAACCATTATGACAAGTATGATAGCCGTAGTATTTGGCTTTGGTTGAGGTGTAATAATAGCGTCTGCGACCATGTCCCATACTGACGGTCGGTGTCATTCGGGTATGGCAACAACCACAAGTTAAAATACCACGCAAAATGCCGACTTCGTTTTTCTTGTATAAGCAAGAGCGTTTGGCCACATCTTTACTGGCTCTGATTTCGGCAACTTTATCAAATGTGTCTTGATCTATAATGGCCGGGTGTTGTCCGTCATATAGTTCATTTTTGTGTTTAACCTTGCCAAGATAAATCGGATTTTTGAGTAAGCGTTTTATCATTTCTCGACGGTATTCTATACCGTAATTATCTTTGACTAACTTACAGACGGCGGTAATGGATTTATGTTTTAAGTAACTTTCAAACATAAATCGTATCATTTCACCTTCTTCCGGTTTGATTTTGAGCTTTTTATTGATGGCGACATAACCGGTCGGAACGGCACCACCCATCCACATGCCTTTCTTTTTAGAAGCGGCGACTTTATCGCGAATACGCTCACCGCTAACTTCTCGTTCAAACTGAGCAAAAGAAAGTAAGATATTGAGCATCAAACGGCCCATACTGTCGGCAGTGTTGAAATTTTGTGTTACCGATACAAATGAGCAGTTATTCTTTTCCAATATCTCAATCATTTTAGAAAAGTCGGTTAATGACCGGGTTAAGCGGTCTATTTTATAAACGACGATCATATCAACTTTGCCGGCATTGATGTCTTCTAACAGGCGCTCTAAGGCAGGTCGGTTCATATTTCCGCCGGAAAATCCTCCATCATCATAATGTTCAGGGATGATTTTCCAACCTTGATGTTTTTGACTTAATACATAATTTTCACCGGCCTCACGCTGAGCTTCTAATGTATTAAACTCTTTATCCAACCCTTCTTCGGTTGATTTTCGGGTATAAATGGCACAACGAACTTCTTTCATGGCTACACTCCAAAAAATTCTTTGCCGGAGATTTTCCGACCGGTTATTTCCAAAGCGATAGCCGATAAAGATTTATAAACCTGGCCATCAAACTCAAAACCATCTTTTAACACACGCAGACGATAAACCTCCCCCTTGAACCGTTTGATAAGCTCTGTGCCAATCGGCAAATAAGTAGCATTGTCCGGTTCATCATCCATTGTTTCAAGCAAGTGTTTGGTTGCACTGTCTAATCCGCCAAAGCGCAGTTCTTGCAATCTGTTTGTGACACGCCAGATAAAAAAGGATTTGCGAGTGGCCTTTGTCGGAAGAGAGAAAAGCTCAATATAGAGTTTGTATAACTCATCAAAATCTAATTGAGGTATGTCTTCCAAAGGAATGTCTAAATTAATATTTCTAGCCATTTGTGACTCCTTTTGTTTGACAATGAATGCTTGCTTTTGAAACAATATCAAGCGATTTTTTGGGATTTTTCGATAAATCTTTGGGCTCTGTTTCGTTTAAGATTTCAGCCACCGCTGTTTTTAACAGTTCTATGATTTCATTCATGGTTTTATCCTTTCAGTAATTGCCTTACATACAGAACAAGTCAAAAAATCGAAAAATCGTTCTCACTTTTTTCAATTTTTTTTGTTTGCCTGACATAGGGTAAAAAGCCCGGAGAGGTCGAAATCTCCCCAAAAAAATGAAAAATTTTTCAACTTTTTTATAATGCATTGATTTTGAATAAATATTTTCATCCGAGTTTTTACCTTTCTTTGACGTGAAAGGTTTGTTTCCTCCTTCCACATTAAGGTAAATTCCCGGCAAGACGAATTTTCTCTCAAAAAAAATAAAATTTTTTTAGATGTCTGTTTTTGCATATTAAAACTCCTTTTTACCATTTCATGTGGCAGAGGTTTCTTATTCCCTTCACGTATAGTAAAAATCCCGGAGCTCGATTTTTCGTCTTCAAAAAATATAAAAAAATCAAAATATTTTACAAGTTGTTGATTTTCCATAAATCTTTTTTCTCCCTTTTTACCGTTATACAGGTGTGAAAGGGAGGGTAGCCTCCTTTCACGTAAGGTAAATTCCCGAGGAAGTTGAAATCCGCTCCAAAAAATATTAAAAAAATCAAATTGTTTTATAAGCGATTAAATTTGCAGATAAATAAAGTGAAGCGTCTTTTTCATTTCATGTTTTTGCAAGTTTTCATTTAATGATTTTGCAGAAATTCATTTCATGGTTTTACAATTTATTGTTCGGTAGTTTGAGAGTTTTTCGTTCGGCTGTTTGAGGATTTTTTATTTCTTGATTTTACAAAAAGCATGATATTCGGTAAATTTTGCTTGCTTTTTCGGTAATTATTCGGTAATATTTAGGTAGTTATCCGGTAATATTCCGGTAAATTTAATTTGAAAGGATTAGTTATGCCTAATATGAGTGATATAGTGATTACACCTGACATTCTTCGTAAAATAGCTGAAATAGATACATTTAAGGGTTCGTGGAATAGCGGTGGTATAAAAATTGAACCAGAGCAATTAAAGACAATGAAAAGAATTGCGACTATTGAGTCTATTGGTTCATCTAATCGCATAGAGGGT
>JAFTSJ010000001.1 GCA_017467335.1 Alphaproteobacteria bacterium | reverse complement strand
TATTCCAACATAAGCGTCCGTCCTGCGCATCTTCTCTCAAATTACTGTCTATCTAAATAAACTTTCCTTAACAAGAACCCTACAAAAACTTTACCAATATTACACATATCTTTTCCGTCTTCATAGTTCCAATGCACATGAACTCGCTCATCTGTCTTTTCCAAACAAGCCGTCCGTGCATCTATTCCTTTTCCCTATTCACACTGTCTTCAAGAACAAAACGAACCGTTCCAGAGAACCATCTTTCAGAACTCTGTTCCGTTTCGGTAGATGGCAATATATCAGACCACAAAACAAATGTCAACACCTTTTTTCATTTTTTTTACCTTTTTTTTCATCTTTTTTAAAATCAATTGATTTTTATGGCTTTTTAAAATACCTGTTTAAACTTCTTTTTAAGTAAATTATCTTTTTTTACTTTTTTATCCTATTTTTTATCTGCGTTGAATCCGGTTTAATTTATCGGTTTTTACTGTTTAAGTATCTTTATAAAAGAAAAATTCTGTATTGATTCGCCTTCATATCGATTTTTTGATTATTTTCCATCCATATCACGCTTTCATTTACAAAAAAGGATTCGCAAAACGAATCCTTTTTATGTGATTTAAGGTAGCTCTGTCTAATCAAACCTTATTATATATCGATAAAACACAAAAAAGGCCGAGAAGAAAAATCTCCTCGACCTGATGGTTTTTAGGCTTTTACCAAATCATAATGAATGATCGAATCACCCAATTCGTCTTGATGGACAGAATTTAAATCCGCTTTTGGTTTCAAAGAAACGGCTAAAACCTGTTCACTGATGTAGCGTTCATGTTCCGATAAGGCTTCTTGAACCAAAGAAGATGTTGTATTATAAACAACTTCAATTCTATCAGAGACATCCAATTCTTTTTCTTTACGCAAAGATTGAATCATACGCACAAAATCACGAGCAATCCCTTCTTTTTCCAATTCAGGTAAAATTTGCGTATCTAACTGGATAACAGCCGTATTATCCGGTAGCGGTTGACCATTGAAACCATCTTTCATGACCAAACGCAATTCATATTCATCAGCTGTTAAAATTTGTCCGGCTATCGATAATGTGCCATCCGGATTTTGAACCCAATCCGTTCCTTTGGAAGCCGCCATAATATCTTTCATAAAGCGACCCAAACGTTTTCCGATAAGCGGTGTTTTTAAATACAAAAATGTATCGGCAACTTGATGAATATCTGTTGATAATTCAACATTTTTAACATTGACTTCATCTTTTAATACTTCCACAAAGTCATACAATTGTGTTGCTTTTTCACCGGCAATTGTCATTGTTTTTAACGGTAATCTGTTGCGTAATTTATATTCTTCACGAATAGATTTAACCGTTGAAGAAACCGCCCGAACCAAATCCATTTGAGCCATCAATTTTTCATCAACCGTTAAAGCTGTTACATCCGGATAATCTTGTAAATGAACCGATTCCTTACCCGTCAATCCCCGATAGACAAACTCTGTCGTCATCGGCATTAAAGGAGCCATAATTCGACTTAACGTTTCCAAAACCGTATAAAGAACATTAAAAGCATTCAAATCTTCTCCATCCCAGAAACGAGCCCGAGAACGGCGAATATACCAATTGTTTAAAATATCCAAAAATTCAGCACAATCAGCACAGGCTTGATTCAAATCGTACGCATTCATATACGATTGTACCCGTTCCGTTAACAACCGTAATTTAGATAAGATATATTTGTCCAGTACGTCCGGAGAATTAACCGTTTTTGTGGCTTTAATTCCTTCGGCATTTGCGTATAAACAGAAGAAATAATATGCATTCCAAAACGGCATTAACGCTTTACGGGCATTTTTAGCGACTTCTTTTCCTTCTTGGTCAAGAGCAACATTTCCGCCCTTAATAACCGGTGAAGAAATAAAGAACCACCGCAACGCATCCGACCCCATTGTTTCCAAAATAATGTTCGGGTCAGGATAGTTTTTCAGTTTTTTCGATAACTTAACGCCACCTTCGGCCATAATCAAACCAGTGCATAAACACGTTTTATAAGCCGGTTTATGATGTAACGCCGTTCCTAAAACATGCAATGTATAAAACCATCCCCTTGTTTGGTCAATGGCTTCCACAATAAAGTCAGCCGGAAAATGTCCTTCAAACCATTCTTTTTGTTCAAACGGATAATGGATTTGTCCTTCCGGCATGGAACCAGATTCAAACCAACAATCAAATACGTCCGTAACACGCCGCATCATTGTTTGACCGGTCGGATCATCCGGATTCGGATAAACAACTTCATCAATAATCGGACGATGTAAATCTGTAACACGAATCCCGGTTTTTTCAAAAATTTCCTTAACAGAACCGAATACATCAATGCGAGGATAAGCCGGATTATCCGATTTCCAAACCGGAATAGGTGTCCCCCAAAAACGATTACGGGAAATCGACCAATCACGAGCCCCTTCTAACCATTTCCCAAAACGACCGTGTTTTAAATGTTCCGGTACCCAGTTGATTTGTTCATTCAAAGCAACCATTTCATCACGGAAATCAGAAACTTTTACAAACCAACCACTCATTGCCTTATAAATTAACGGTTGATCTGTTCGCCAACAATACGGATAACTATGTGTAATTTGTTCTTTTTTAACCAACTTACGATTGGCCTTTAACCAAGCCATAATATCATCATTTGTGTCAAATACTTGACGCCCTTGATAATCGGGAACTTCGGCCGTAAAACAACCGGCTTCATCAACCGGACAAACAACCGGAAATTCCGAATCAAGAGAACGACAAACATCAAAGTCATCTTGACCGAAACCGGGAGCAATATGAACAATCCCCGTTCCGTCTTCCGTTGAAACAAAAGAACCTCCCAATACTTTAAAGCATCCTTTTTGTTTATAATCTGCAAAATACGGGAACATCGGTTCATACGATAAGCCGATTAAATCAGCCCCTTTGAGTACACCAACCGGTTGAGCATGTTGTAATTGCTGTTTATAACGCCCCAGCAACGCCGTTGCTAAAACATATTTTTCATCCCCTTCCTGCATAATGGTATATTCAATATCACTTCCGACAGCAATCATTAAGTTAGACGGTAACGTCCACGGTGTTGTTGTCCAAACCAATAAATTCATACCGTTTTCCAATTTGAATAAAACAGTAATAGCATTGTCCGTTTTGTCCCGATAACCTAAGTTAACTTCAAAGTTAGAAACCGGCGTTTGAGCACTCCATGAATAAGGCTGAACACGATAATCTTCATAAACCAAGCCTTTTTCATATAAGGCTTTAAAATTATTGATAATGGATTCCATAAAAGGTAAATCCATGGTTTTATAATCATGTCCAAAATCAACCCAACGACCGATACGGCGGAACATATCCGTCCAAATTGTTGAATATTTTAATACATTTTGACGACAATAATCATTAAATTTTTGCATGCCGTATTCTTCAATGGCTTTGTGACCGGAAACACCTAATTCTTTTTCAGCAGCCATTTCTGCCGGTAACCCGTGACAATCCCAACCCAAACGCCGTTCTACTCGTTTACCGTTCATGGTTTGATAACGAGCAATTGTATCTTTGACATAAGAAATCATAATATGACCGTAATGGGGCAATCCGTTTGCAAACGGAGGACCGTCATAAAACACAAATTCTTCGGCATTACGGCGAATTTCTATTGATTTTTCAAATGTTTTTTGTTCTTCCCAAGAACGAATGATATCCCGTTCCATTTCAGGAAAATTCATTTTGGACGATAAGTCCGGATAATATTTTTGTTGGCTCATTTTTTCCTCTCTTTGTTATTTAGCCAGTATGTCAATAAAATTCATAAAAATCAAGTTAAATCTTGATTTGTTTCATATCATAAAAAAATGTTGAAAATAAAATAAATCCCCCCTAGGGGATAATTCGAAATAAAATAGAATCGTCTTGCTGTATTATTTCAATATGCTTTTGGTTTTGACGAGCATAGTCCGCCAACCACAAAACAGATGTATATTGCGGTTTTAAAATTTGTTTTTCCCCTAACAAAACAGCTTTTTTTTCATCATCTAATAAAATTTTATCTCCTTGACAACGAACTCCATCCGATAAAACGGTAATAATACCACCTCGCAATAAAATTTCGCTGGCAAGCAATAAAAAAGCCAAATGAACCCGTTGACAAACAGCCCCGTTAATAGAAAACAACGGCGTCATTGTTTTTAAATAATTATGACCCATATCCGTTGTAATTTCCGTTTCTAATCCTAATAAAGCCCGAAAAAATTTTAACCGAGCCGTTAAAACCCGAGTTGTTTCTTTCAGTAAAGCCGTTCCTTCTTTAACAAAAGAGGCATCTATTTCAAACAATTCCACCGTATTGCCCAGCGTACCAATCGTGCCGGCCAAATCATGGCTCATTTTTGTTACATAGATTTCCTCTAACTTCATTTTTCATCCTTTGTCGTTCGTTATACAAAACCAAAACGAAACCGTCAAGTGTCAATTCAACACAACAATAAAAATTTTATCATAATTTTAATGATTAACGCCCGATAAAGACAATTTTGCCGTTCGGACAATCCGTTTCCGTAGCATATAATTCAACCAAGTGTTGGGTTTTTGTTTCACCTTCACCAACCGTCAATTCTTCAACCATTTGTTCACATGCCGTTTCAGGGACTTCTGTATAGGTCAATTTAAATTCATCAACCGTGGCTTCAACATTCATTGTGCCCCCCCAGCGATTTTTATCAGAATCAATAATTTCTTCCTGTTGAAGCATATCCACACTTAAACCACATGTATCATATCCCGTTGCCCATGAACACATATCCGAAATATCCCGTGCAACCTGATCAATTTCCAATAAAGTTGCACTGGTTCTGAAATAAGAATCAATATAAGACATAGACGTAATACCACCAACGGAAATAACGCCGATAATGGCAATAACACCCAGCATTTCAACCATACTTCGACCGGATTCCATATCACATTTTCGCATTTTTTACATCCTTTCCATTGTTAGTCTTCTGTTCATTATAACGCAAAAGAGCATTGATGACAAGTTTTTTTTCACAAGGTAACCCGATTTTAACCCATAAATTTTCTGCTATTTTCAATTGGTCGGCAATTTCTTTTCCCCGAAACCCCAATTGATACACATCATGACCCGTTACCGGAAAAACAGGCATGGTCCATCGGTACATATTTTGAACTTCACATAAAGACAAACGACAATTCAAAACAGCTTGATAGACATGAAATAAAAAACCATCCCATCCCAACTGCCATAATAAATACTTGTTTTGAATATCATCCATCGTTATACAAACAGGCAACAAGTATTGTTGTATTTGTTTTTTTTGAGAACGACTCCATTTCCAATTCAATGCTAACGGATTATCAGTCAACACACTCAACCGTTGCAAAAAATCAGCTTGCGGATATATGTGTATAAAATCTGCCAAGCGATTGATATGATATTGAGGTATCAAAACCGCTAAAACACCCGCTTGGTGCATCAACGCCAACGCTTGAATAACATGCGGAGCCATCAACAATCGTTTCATTTCCGCTTGTATCCGTTCGACAGATATCTTTTTTAATCCCCCACATTCATCTCGACACGCTTGCAAGGAAACGTTATCAATATGATGTGTTCCCAGATACGCTACAAACCGAAAATAACGCAAAACACGTAAAAAATCTTCCCGAACCCGTTGAATGGGGTGACCGATAAAACGAACACATTTTTTTTCTAAATCAGATAAACCGTTCGTATAATCTTGAATGTCACCCAGACAATCCATATACAATGCATTGATTGTAAAATCCCGCCGTTGAGCATCTTGCTGATATTGAGAAACAAAACGAACGCTGGCATGCCTTCCGTCTTGATTATCATCTGTTCTTAATGTGGTAATTTCATATGATGTTCCATGATAAACAGCTGTTACCGTCCCATAACGAGCACCGGTTAAAAAAACAGGTATATTATGCCGTTGTAAGCGGTCAATGACGTCTTGCGGTAATAAAGGTGTTGCCAAATCATAATCTTGACATGCCTGACCCAGCAAATAATCACGGACACATCCGCCGACCAAACGGATTTGATTATCAAATATCTGAAAAAGCGTTTTTACATCATCTGTAATGATTGTTTTTAACTCCATATCGTCAGAATATGTAATAATTTCTTGCAAATCAAGAAAAAAAAGCATATAATGCACGAATTATGATGATAGATAACACACCAGATTTAACAAGTGTCTGTCAGCGTTTTGCGACAGCCCCTTATATAACAATTGATACGGAATTTATACGGGAAAAAACGTACTATCCGGATTTATGTTTAATACAAATTGCTTCACCGACAGAAGCATATTGCATTGACCCGTTAGCGAAAGAAATGGATTTAACGGCTTTGTTTGATTTATTACAAAATCCGGATGTGGTCAAAGTGTTTCATGCCGGCCGGCAAGATATTGAAATTTTTTACCATCTCAGCGGAAAAATTCCATCGCCGTTATTTGACACACAAGTCGGTGCAATGGTTTGCGGGTTCGGAGATAATGTCAGTTATCAACAATTGGTACAAACAATTGTCGGTGTTTCTTTAGATAAAAGCATGCGTTGTACGAATTGGGCAAAACGTCCGTTGACGCCTGAACAAATTCAATATGCGTTATATGATGTTACTTATTTAAGACAAGTTTATGAATATATGTGCGATACATTGGTTGAAAACAATCGTATGCCTTGGATTCATGACGAATTAAAAGTATTACTGAACAAAGAAACATATCATCCGTCCGATGAATTGTTGATTGAAAAACTGCACTTACCGGTCAATAAACCACAAGCCATTCATGTTTATCGTCAACTTTATTTGTGGCGGGAAAATATGGCTCGCTTAAAAAACAGACCTCGCCGGTTTTTAATCAAAGATGAATTATTACAGGAATTATCTTTATTATGCCCGACAACGCCGGAACAATTAACGGGGTTGCGAGGTGTCGGAGCTCATTTTGAAAAAACAGCCATCGCCGGTGAAATTTTACATGTCATTCAAAAAGCCTTACAAGACGATTTAAAACACATTAAAATTTTCAGACCGATTAAGGCATTGACACCGCATGAACGAAACTTAGCCGATATATTAAAATTATTATTAAATATCGTATCTGTTCAAGAAAAAATTGCGGTATCACTTATTGCTTGTTCCGAAGACATCACGCAATTTATCCATGGAAAAGACGTACCGTTTTTATCGGGATGGCGTTATCAGGTTTTTGGCCAAAAAGCCGAAATGGTTCAAAACGGATTACTCAGTATTCGTTATGACCCGCAACAAAAACAAATCGAATTTTATACCGTGACCGAATAAGGAGGAAACATGTCTGATACCCCTTTACATAAAGCTATTCGTAAACAAGATTATGAAACATTTTGTGCTCTGTTGCCGACAGCTGATGTCAATGCCAAAGGGAATGACGACAGCACACCGTTAATTGATGTATGTTATCAACGGTCATCTGACATCAGCCGACAAATGTTTCAAGATTTATTGAACCATCCGGATATTGATGTTAACTTAACAGACGTTGCCGGCGTGTCCGCATTAGGGGTAGCCATTGTTCGCCGACTGGATCTTGTTCGTCCGTTGCTGGAAGCTGGAGCCAATCCGAATAATTACACCTATATTCGTATGGGAGGCGGTATCAATCCGACCGGTCGTAATTATGATGAATGGCGACAAATGACCCCTTTATGCGTTGCCGTTCGTAATCATGATAAAGAGTTGGTTTCTTTATTATTAGATCATGGAGCCGTTCTTGATATTGTTGGTGATTTAGATATTTCTCCGTTATCAATGGCTGCTCGCTCAAACGATATTGATATGATGCGTTTTTTGGTGGAAAGGGGAGCTTCATTAGAAACATTACCGACTAACTGGCGGGATTATACACAAAAACCGCAAGACGGATGCAGTGTTGTTTTGCGAAAAGCATTAAAATACGGAAGTGTTGAATGTTTAGATTTTTTGGTTAAATCCGGTATTCATATCCCTGAACGTATTTATCGTCAACGAGGTGAATATGCGACCCCATTAACATATGTTTTATCTCAACCTCATACAGATTATCAAGATTGCATGTCTTTACATGCCCGAACGGCTTTGTTTTTAATTAAACAAAACGTCAGCAAAACGGAAGCTGATTTTCATGGACAGACACCGCTTTTTCATGCCGTTTGTCGTCATCATTACGCTTTGTGTCAAAAATTAATTACGCCTGAAACAATTAACAAGGCTGATATTTTCGGAAATACACCATTAGCCCGTGCCTGTCGCAGAGGTGATTTAAATATTATCCGATTACTGTTAGAAAACGGGGCTAATCCCAATGCTGGTGTTCGTTATGTTCCTCGCTCATTACGTGGTATGTCCGATAATCCGGAAGGCGTAGAAGAACCGTTGATTTACTTTGCTTTGCGTTATCGCCAAGAAAACATAGCTGCTCTTTTGATAAAACATGGAGCCAATTTATTATGGAAAGACGACAAAGGACAAGATATCAGTACATTGCTTCGGTTTGGATTTTCTCCGGCTTTCAAAAAAATGGTTTTAGGAGTGATGAAACGTCAACAACAAGAAGCCCAATTAGAAAACACCTTCAATCAAGAAGATACAACACAAGCCTATATGCAAAAAATTCGTACCGAATATGTGAAAAACAAACAAAAATAAAACGAAAGAAAATCAAAATGGATTATACACCTTTTATTCAAAAAGCCCATCGCATGATTGTTCATGATATTTTACAGACCGTTGCCGAAAATGGTGTTGATGAAACCAGTGCCTATTATATTACGTTCCAAACTAATCGGGAAGATGTTATGATACCGGATTTTATTCGAGCCCGATATCCCCATGAAATGACAATTGTTTTAGAAAACCAATTTACGAATTTATGTGTATCAGACATTGGTTTTTCGGTTGAGTTATCTTTTGGCGGTGTATCGGCCGGTATCGATGTACCGTTTAATGCGTTGACACAATTTGCCGATACCAAAAGTGAATTTGGTTTTATATTAACCCCTATTTTACCTCAAACACAACAAACATCCGCCAAAATCATGAGTTTAGATGATATACGAGCCAAGAAAGATACGTTTTAATGCAAAAAAAATCTGTTCAATTAATGGGACATCAAACCAGTGTTTCCTTGGAACCTGTTTTTTGGGAGGCGTTGGCATTGATTGCTCGTCATCAAAATACCTCTATCCGACAACTCATTATGCAAGTTGATACACAACCGGACAGATTGCCGAATTTATCGGCCGCATTGCGTATTTTTGTCCTTTATCACAAAGACGATTTTCAATTAGCGGATTTACCATCTTACCAAAAATAATAAAACAAAAAAAGTCCTAACATAATCCGATAAACGGCGAACAAACCAAATGAGGCTCGCTGTAACCATTTCATTAAAAACCAAACAGCTAATAAACCAAAACACGCCGAAGCGACCATACCGATACCGATTTGATTCAACATATCTGTTGACAAAGTTCCTTGCGTAAACCCTTTATAAAACATGTAAATAGCCCCTAACGCAATAACAGGAACGGACATCAACATTGAATATTTAGCACTTTGCGTCCGTTGGTATCCTAAAAAACGGGCACATGTCATTGTAACACCGGATCGACTGGTACCGGGGATTAACGCCAAGGCTTGTGCCAATCCGATATATAAAGCATGTTTATAGGTTATTTGTTCCACTGTTTTGGTTGCCGGAAAAAATCTGTCCGCAACCCATAATAAAATACCGTAAAAAACAGACGTACCGGCAATAATAAACGGCGACCGTAAAACCGTTTCGATAATATCATTCAAAAAATAACCGACAATCAACGCCGGTATTGTCGAAATAATTAACGCAAACCCGATTTTTTGTTCAATTCCTTTATGCCAAAATCCAATCATTAAACGATAAATATCTTTGCTGAAAAATGCACAAACCGCTAATAATGTGCCGACATGCAACGAAATATCCATCAATAAACTTTGATTGGAAAAACCAAACTTTTCCATTAAAACCAAATGGCCGGAAGAACTCACCGGTAAAAATTCAGTTGCACTTTGCACAAAAGACAAAATAAGCGTTGATTGTGTGACATCCATAGCAAAAACTCCTTTGGGTGTATCTTACGAATCATAGATTATTTTGTCAACGCTTAATATGACAAAGCTGTTATTTTAGCACTATGATTCAAAACAAGCGTAATTTCCTGCCCTTGCCGGTCATATTGATACAATCCCGTTCGACCGTGTTTGTGGGTAGCAAAAAACAAATACTGTCCTGTTTCATCAAATCCCAAAGCAGTCACATCAAAAGCGATAACTTGTCTTAATAAACCGATTTTAAAATCAATCAGTCGAATGGTTTCTTCACAATAAACGGCATATTCTTGTTCTGTCGGGTTCAAAGCAAAATGACTGACTTTCGGATACAAAGCTTCATCAACCCCCATAATCCGTTTTGTTAAGCAAGAATGAATATCAATATAATACAAAGCTCCTGATAAACCAAAATGAGGCGGAATCATGGCACATGTCATTTCATCAATCAGATGGTATTTTGTACGGGCTTTTCGATAAATCAATAAATCCCCCGTTCCTTTCGGATTTAATAAATCTGCCCGCAAAAAAGCAAACAACGCATGAGGAGTATTCCATAAGGCCGGATAATAACAATATCCGTTTTGGGACATAATCGGCGGATAAACCTGTTTTTGAAAATTAGCAAAAACCCAATTAAAATGAGTTTGTTTTCCGTCAATTTCCACACCGGTTAAAATTGTTCTGTCCGATGAAAAAGTAGCAAACGGCGGGATATTTTTCATAAAAACCACCCGACCGTCACGCATAACGGCCCATAATTGATGATTTTCATCCGTAAAAAATACCCGATAAAGGGACAAAATTGAATTTGTCATTTGCAATCCTTACAAAAGCAGTATATATTATTTTTAAAAAAATGCAATCATGAAATAAGGGAGTAAAAAAATGACATTGCACACCAGTTTTCAAAATTTAGAACAATACCTGAACTCTTGTATTGTCGGTCAACCGGATTTAACGAAAAAGTTAATTATTGCCTTATTGTGTAACGGACACTTATTGGTTGAAGGAACACCGGGGTTGGCTAAAACAAAAGCGATTAAAATTTTGTCTTCCGCTATTGATGCCAGTGAACAACGTATTCAATTTACCCCTGATTTGTTACCGTCTGATATTACCGGTAGTGATGTCTATCGTCCGGAAACACATTCTTTTTACTTTCAAAAAGGACCTATTTTTAACAATTTAATTTTAGCCGATGAAATCAATCGTGCTCCGGCCAAAGTACAATCCGCTTTATTGGAAGCCATGGGGGAACGTCAAATAACTGTTGGTAATACAACCTATCGTCTGCCTGATTTATTTATGGTTATGGCAACACAAAACCCGATTGAACAAGAAGGAACATATATGTTACCCGAAGCCCAATTAGACCGGTTTTTATTTTATGTCCGCATTCAATATCCCAACGCCGATGCCGAACGTCAAATTTTGAAAATCGTTCGCAGAGAAGAACGGCAAGAACCGTGTCCGGAGTTTAAAAAAATCAACGAAAAAACGATTTTTATGGCACGTGAGGAAGTTTCTCGTGTGTATATGTCGCCGGAAATTGAAGAATATATTATTCAATTTGTTATGGCAACCCGTAATCCGATTGCATACGGAGCGGATATTGCCAAATACATCGGCTATGGTGTCAGTCCACGGGGTACGATTGCTTTAGATCTTTGTTCACGAGGTTCTGCTTGGCTGTCGGGACGGGATTATGTAACACCTGATGATGTTCGTTCGATTATTTATGATGTGTTACGCCATCGCATTTTACCTTCTTTTGAAGGAAAAGCAGCCGGTATAACATCTGAAAAAATTATTGATTTACTTCTTCAACGTGTACCCATGATTTAACGGGAGTCTTCATGCCTGAATCAAAAAAAATGAATCCGGTATATGCAGATTTAAATGATTTATTATCTTTGAAAAAACGGGCAATTGCCCCGTTAAAACAAACACATCAAACCGCTTACATCGGCGTTGGCGATATGAAATCTCCGTTTAAAACAAAAGGATTGGATTTTCAGGAAGTACGTGCTTATCAGGCCGGAGATGACATTCGCTTAATTGATTGGCGTGTAACAGCCAAATATGGCAAACCGTTTACCAAACTTTATACGGATGAAAAAGAACGACAAGTTTATTTTATTTGTGATATGCGTTCCGGTATGAAATTTGCAACACAAGGGGTGTTTAAATCTGTTTTAACGGCACGCATAACGGCCTTTTTAACATTTATGGCTCAAAACAGACAAGATAAAATCGGTTATACCATTATTTGTTCAGATAAAACCCTTATCGGTCAGTTAACAAATAACACAAATGATGTCTTATCTTTTTTGCAAAAACTGGAAACGGCATCACAACCCGATATGATACAGCCCGATATTATTTCATTAGAAAATGCGTTTCGCTTATCTGATAAACACATCAAAAGCGGTAGCATTGTTTTTATTTTAAGTGATTTTACGGATTGGAATGAAAAATGCGAACATTTGCTTGGCCGATGGAATCAAAAAAGCACATGTGCCATTATTTATATTTATGACCAAACGGAAGAAAATTTACCCCCTGATATGTTACCTGTTTCCAACGGGACGGATATTGTTTTTTTGAACACACAAACATCATCATTTCAAACGGCTTTTAAATCGTATGTAACACAACATAAACACCAATTGGAACAAGCGATACAAACATACAAATTAGGCTATATTCCCATTCGAACAGATACCAATGCCATTGACTTAATTGAAACATATTGTCGAGGTAATCCGTCATGACCCCTCACACGATAGATTTATCCCAACTAAAAGACATTCATACATTACCTGAACCGCCTTTTTTTCCGCCGGCAAGCGGGTGGTGGTTGATTTTATGCGGTATTTTATGGATTTTTATTTGTTGCTGGTTGTGGTATCGATTG
This sequence comes from Alphaproteobacteria bacterium, assembly GCA_017467335.1. Taxonomy (GTDB): domain Bacteria; phylum Pseudomonadota; class Alphaproteobacteria; order CAAHEQ01; family UBA3637; genus RGIG4140. The sequence continues at coordinate 37,802 of JAFTSJ010000001.1, read as the reverse complement.
TATTATCAATCACCGCAAAAATATGCGTTAAGATTGTTAAAAAAAATTGAACACTCGGATTTATCTTTTGTTGCCATCGGGGTTGAAACGGGTAAATTATTAAAACGGGTTGCACTGATACAATTTCCACATGAACAGGTTGCTGATTTAAGCGGAAAATCATGGGCAGATTTTTTATATCAACACGGTCACCATACTTTATCACAAGAACAAGCCAACTTTATTGCACAATCAGCCTATTTACCGGTTGAAAAAATAATTGCAATTGACAAAAAAAAATTTTATACTTGTGTTCGTAAGTGGATTATCTGTGTATTTAAAAAGAGGACACATGGAAATTAAAGAACAAGATATTTTAGATACCATTCAAAGCCTGCGTGGAACGCCATCTCATCCACAACCGGATTTATCGGTTGCTCCGGCGGTTGTGCGAGATACGTTAACTCAATCTGATGAAAACCGTGTCGGTATTTCCGTCATGGTCAGTGTCGGATACAAATCTATGACAGGTAACATTAAGAATCGGGATTTTTTAATTCGCCGTATTATTCAAAACAAAAATGAATATTTTTTAGACGGATTAGCTATTGATATTCATGCCCCTCGATTAATAAAGGTTTCTCAAATTTCTTTTATTCAAGATAAGGTGACACGCCATACTTACAGCAATCCTTACCAGTTTTTACAAGATATTTTAGGCGTTCAGGTTCAGCGTGATTTATTAACAGATACCATGACCGATTTTGCCAAAGCGATACAAGAAACAGGGCAAGAAATAACCGTTCTGATGTATTTGGTTGCTATTGACGGTGTTCGCAGTTCTATTGAACGTAAAAAAGTATTGGAATATATCAAACGGCGTGTTCCTTATCTGAATTATGATGAAGACAAAATGAATGATTATTTAATTTCAATGGCACCTGATGATGATAGTTTTTCAATGGCTTTTCAGCGTGTTTTGAAGAAAGGAATTGTTGTTATTCAACCCTTGTTTGAAACTGTCTTATCGATTATTATGGCCGATGAACAAATTCATGCCAAAGAACGGGCATTTTTGGCACGGTTAATTGATTTATTAAAGCAAGATGGTTATGTTTTTAATTTACCGCAATCCATGTAAAGGAATGGAAATATAAATGGCTCATTATTCATACACGCCCAAAGGCGTTTGTACACGCAATATCAGTTTTGATATTGAGGACGGTTGTTTGTTTAACTTAAAATTTGACGGTGGGTGTGCCGGTAATTTACAAGCAGTTGCAAAATTGGTAGAAGGACAAAACGCCCGTGATGTGGCTCTTTTGCTCAAAGGAAACGATTGTCGGGGAAAGGGTACGTCTTGTGCCGACCAACTGGCACAAGCCATTTTTGAAGCCTTGAAACAAACAGCCGGTTAATTTTTCCAGTGTCGGTTTATAGTTGATTATCGCATAATTGACATGTTTTTCCGTTAGAGTGTTTTTTCGTATAAGACCAATGGAATATCAAACTTCCACATTTTGATTTCTGTCGGCCTTTGTTGACAGCCCATTTTTTCATAGAATCCTCGTGACGGGCCATCTTTCATTGTGTAAGCGATACACTTTTGAAAGCCTGCTTCTTTTTTGTTCCGACATAAAAATCGAAACAGAGTTGAACCGACCCCTTGCTGATGGCAAGACGGCAAAACATAAATGGCCATAATTTCAAAATCGGTTTGTGACGGATAGGAAATATAAGCAAACCCGATGATTTTGTTATCTTGTTCAACAACCCAACTTTCTGTTTTTTCTAAAAATGCCTGTGTGCGTTTGATAACATCTTCATCAACTGTTAATGAATCCAAATACGAATCAGGTATATATCCTCTATATGATATTTGATATGCCTGCACATGAACATATTTAATGCCTTCGGCATCAAGGGGTGTTGCTTGTCTGATAATCATATTTCCTCCTACAAAAAAGGTCGTTTACAAAAGCAAACGACCGGTTAATATTACGAACGGGAAATCGGTTTATATTTTATCCGATGAGGTTGATCGGCTTCGGCTCCTAAACGCCGTTTTTTGTCGGCTTCGTATTCTTCATAGTTTCCTTCAAAGAAGACAACCTGACTGTCCCCTTCGAAAGCCAAAATATGTGTTGCTAAACGGTCTAAAAACCATCTGTCGTGTGATGTAATGACGGCACAGCCGGGGAAGTCCATCAAGGCTTCTTCCAAAGCACGCAACGTATCAACATCTAAATCATTTGTCGGTTCATCCAATAATAAAACGTTTGCCCCTGATTTGAGCATTTTGGCTAAATGAACACGGTTGCGTTCCCCACCGGAGAGCATACCGACTTTCTTTTGTTGGTCACCCCCTTTGAAGTTGAATTGTGACACATAAGCCCGTGAATTGATATCCCGTTTGCCTAACGTTAAAATATCTTTCCCTTCGGAAATTTCCTGCCAAACTGTTTTGGTGTCATCCAGTGCATCACGGGATTGATCAACATATCCTAACTGTACTGTTTCTCCTAAACGGAAAGAACCACTGTCGGGTTGTTCTTGTCCCGTGATGATTTTCATCAATGTTGTTTTTCCGGCACCGTTCGGTCCGATAATTCCGACAATGCCACCGGCCGGTAAATTAAATGATAAATTATCAAATAATAATTTATCCCCGAATGCTTTGGTCAAATCTTTGGCTTCCAAAACAACCTGACCTAAACGAGGTCCTGCCGGAATAACGATTTGTGCCACATCAGGCACTTTTTCTGTTGATTTTTTCAACAATTCTTCATAGGCCGTAATACGGGCTTTTGATTTAGCCTGACGGGCTTTAGGTGATTGACGAACCCATTCCAATTCTTCTTTTAACATTTTTTGACGGTTATTTTCAGCATTTTGTTCTTGTGCCAACCGTTTTTCTTTTTGTTCTAACCAACTGGTGTAGTTGCCTTCAAACGGAATCCCTTCCCCACGGTCCATTTCCAAAATCCAACCCGTCACATTATCCAAGAAGTAACGATCGTGTGTAACCATGACAACTGTACCGGTGTAATTTTTTAAGAAAACTTGCAACCAAGCAACGGATTCGGCATCTAAATGGTTGGTTGGTTCGTCTAATAACAACATGTCCGGTTTGGATAACAATAACCGACATAAAGCAACCCGTCTTTTTTCACCACCGGATAATTTTGTCACATCGGCATCGGCCGGGGGACACCGCAACGCATCCATGGCAATTTCAATCGTGCGTTCAATTTCCCAACCGTTACAAGCGTCAATTTGTTCTTGCAATTCGGCTTGTTCAGCCAACAAAGCATCCATATCGGCATCCGGATCGGCAAATTTCATATTGACTTCTTCATAACGTTGCATTAAATCCCGAATAGGACCAACACCGTCCATAATATTTTCCATCACATTTTTAGTCGGATCCAATTGTGGTTCTTGCGGTAAATATCCAACCTTAACACCATCAGCAGCAAATGCTTCTCCCGTAAAATCCTGATCCAATCCGGCCATGATTTTAATCAACGTTGATTTACCGGCACCATTCGGACCGATAACCCCGATTTTTGCTCCCGGAAAAAACGATAACCATATATGTTTTAAAACTTCTTTTCCACCCGGAAATGTCTTACATAAATCTTTCATCACATAAATATATTGGTAAGATGCCATTATCAATCCTTTTCTGCTAAAATTAAATTGGCATCATTTTATCAGATGGTCTTTTGAAAGTCAAGAGGGGCTTTTTTTAAGAAATAAAAAACATTTTTCATTTGTAAAAACATCCTAAACACCCTATAAAAAATATAAAAATATATTATTTTATATTTTTAAATCAATAAGTTATAAAATATTTAAAAAAATTAACAAAAAAATTATAAAAACTTATTGACAAATAAAAAACATCATGATATAACATATATATCATCCCTAGGATGGCAGATGTTTGATACGTTCGTCTCCCTATGTTAAACAATCAAATATCTGTATTGAAAGAGATACCGTCCCCCCCCCTTTTTTTTTAAGTATCTCTTTCTCATATAGACGCCTTTACCCTCAAGGCGTCTTTTTTTTTGTAAAAATATACTTGTATAAGCCCTTTTTTTATGATATAATGCACTTGTTAGATTGCTTTAAGGAGGAATGTATGGCTCAATCAATTTTAGGTAGTATGATAGATGTTGCAATGGGAAAACACGCCTCCCAAGCACAAGAAGAATTGAATGAATCCCGCTCCGGTTTATTTTCCTTTTGGGATGGATTATGTGCTAACGGTCAAGCAGAAAATATAACCCACAAAGATTTATCTACGCCTGAAATCACACTTGAACACGGGTTTTCTGCCGGTTATTAACGGTTAAAATTTGACAGTAACCACAAAAAACGCACTTTCTGTCAGAAAGATATGTTCTTTCGTATTATCTTGTTATGGCTGAACAAAACACCATTTGGGTTACAAACCCAAATCATGCCATAAATACGTACCCATCCATAAAATCAAAGGAATACCGATGATAAGATAAACGGTTTGAATAAATAAAAAAAGAACATGCAATAATCGATGTTTGCGTTTAAAGTATTTATGGTTCCATAAATAAATCAATGAAAACAAAAACAAGATATTATTGACCATAAAAAATAAAATGATTGCGGATAATTCACCGATAGCATTTTTGATACCTTTTTCCATCGATGTCATAACTTTTACCCACAACATATCCAAAAACAAAGCATCATTGATACAAACAATGGCTACAAAAATAAAAACAGCTGATAACAAAATATATCCGCACGCTGTTAATATACTTTGACAGCGAAACCAAACACCAAACCATATTTTTTGTAAAATTAACGGCACAAATATCCCCCCGTATAATATGTTTGTTAACAAATCATTGGGTATCGATAAACGACCGATTATGTGAACAAAAACACTTAAAATGAAGACAACTGAAACAAATACTTTCAAAAAATACATTGTGCACTCTTTCATATTGTATATCGTATTATGTTAAAAAAGACGACTGACTTATCCATTTTTTTATACCTTTTTTGATATTTTTAACAAGACAATCGGTTCGTTATTTGTTTTATAGACAAATAACGTATCTTGAATTTAAAAACGGGGATTTTTATCCCTGTTTTATGTGCATTTTAAACCACTATTTAATATAATTTAAAATTTGTTTTGTTATATTATCCGGTGTAAAGCCGTATTTTTCTTGTAAAACAGAACCGGGGGCAGAAGAACCGAAACAATCTATCCCAAAAACCAATCCCTTACCGGCAACATATTTATACCACATACCACTTGAACCTGCTTCAATAACAAAACGGTACCCTTGTCCCAAAACAGTTTGCTGATATGTTTCGGACTGTTGTTCAAATAATTCGACACACGGCATTGATACAACCGTCACACCCAAATTATGTTGTTCCAACATCTTGGCAACAGATACAGCCAATGAAACTTCCGAACCGGTTGCAATCAACGTGATATCTTGCCGAGATGATTGATAAATAACATATCCCCCTTTGGCTGTTTTATTTTCCGATATATCCGTCCGTAAAACAGGTAATGCCTGTCTGGAACAAACTAAGGCTGACGGGCCATCTTTGCGTTGAAGCATACATTCATAACTTTCCGTTGTTTCAATACCATCACACGGTCTAAAAACAAACACATTCGGTGTGGCACGTAATGAAACTAACTGTTCAATCGGTTGATGTGTCGGACCATCTTCGCCTACACCAATTGAATCGTGTGTTAAAATATACCAAACAGGCAAATCCATTAAAGCACTTAACCGAACAGCCGGTTTCATATAATCAACAAATGATAAAAACGTTCCGCCAAACGGTAAAAATCCGCCATGTGCTGATAAACCATTCATGATAGCCCCCATCGCATGTTCTCGAATACCGTAGTGAATGTAATTACCGATATAATGATGTGCTGAAACGATAGTCGATTGAGTCGGTTTTGTATAACAAGCACCGGCTAAATCAGCAGAACCGCCAACCAAAAACGAAAGATGTTGCGATAAAATATTTAATATCTGCTCAGATGATTTACGGCTGGCAACGGCTTTGTTTTCATCTAAGATTTGTTGTTTTGCTTGTGTTATTATCTGATTAAAATTCATCGGTAGTGTTTGATGAATATCATTCCAAAAATCAGTCCGACAAGAAGCATGTTGTATGTTTTCTTCCCATTGTTGTCGTTGCGTTACAAATCGTTTTCCCACATCACGCCATGCCGATAAAATATCCGCCGGTACATCAAATGCGTCATAGGGCCAATTCAAAGCCTTTTTTAATCCGTCAATTTCATCTTGTCCCAAAGGTGAGCCATGACATTTTGGCGTACCCGCCTTTGTCGGAGATAAATATCCAATCGTTGTTCGACAATCAATTAAAACCGGTTGAGATGATGTTTGAGCCGTTTGAAGGGCTGTTTCAATTGATTGAAAATCATGTCCGTCACACGATAAAACAAGCCATTGATTTGCTTCGAACCGTTTTTTCATATCGGTTGACGTGGTAATATTGGTTTGTCCGTCAATTGTGATATGGTTATTATCCCATAACACAATTAAATTCTTTAAAGCTAAATGACCGGCCAAAGCAATCGCTTCTTCACTAATACCTTCCATTAAACAACCGTCTCCGACAAAAACATATGTTTTGTGGTTAACAATATCATCTTTGTATCGAGCATTTAACATGCGTTCGGCTAATGCCATACCAACACCGCCGGCTATTCCCTGCCCGAGTGGTCCGGTTGAAAAATCAATCCCTTGAACCAATGTTTTTTCAGGATGTCCTGCCGTTTTAGAACCCCATTGGCGAAAATTTTTCAATTCATCAAGCGTTATATCCGAAAAACCGGTTAAATACATTAAACTGTATAACAAAGCTGAACCGTGTCCGTTCGATAAAATAAACCGATCACGATTAAACCATGTCGGACATGTTGCATCAAATTTTAAAAACTTTGTCCATAAAACCGTTGCAATATCTGCCATACCTAACGGCATACCGGGATGTCCCGATTTGGCTTTTTCTATCATTTCAACAGACAGCATGCGAACGGCATGAGCCATGGATGTTAAGTTTTGTGTCATTTTTCCTCCTTGTCAAATAATGAATTGATAAAGTAAATACTGTTTTGAAATCCATTTTGTTTTGTACCGAATAAAACGGGTTTTTGAATACCTTTGTACCATATCAGCAACGGTGTGTCCAGTGCGTCATCTCCCACTTCCGGAGCATTATGATCCCCATACAAGATAACCAATGAATCTTCCGGTAAATGGTGATGAAACAAAGCCAACGCTTCATCAAATTCATGAAAAACCCGTAAATAATTTAATCGTTCTTCGTTGTTTGTTTTATCATCAAAAACCGTTTCAATGTTCGGTTGATACGGTGGGTGTGTTGAAGCCGTTATAATGAACGAAAAAGTCGGTTGTTCGTGTCGGGTTTGCTTGGCAGAGGCAACCAAAACATCTTTATCGGAAATACCCCAATCGCCTCGTTCATACTGTTGCGAAAATTGTTCCATAAAAAAGACTTTATCAAATCCCATTGCCGGATAATGTTTTAATCGATTAAAAAACATACCTTCAAATCCGTGATACAATCGTGTTTGATACCCTTTTTTTCGAAGACGTTGTGCTAATGTTGTGATTTGATGATGATATATATCCCGAGGATATTTAAAATAAATAATGACATGGTTTTTTTGACAATTTAAATCAATCCCCGTCATCATCATAAAATCAGTATTAGCCGACCCCAAACAATGATAATGTTTTTTATCTTGGCGAAACAACAATGTTTGTTCATCTGTTGTTAAAGCCGATAAAAACGGCATAATATGTTTTTGTATCGGTAGGGTTGTTAAACTTTCAGCCTGTATCAGGTAAATATGTTTCGGTAAAAAAGATAATCCGATTTCATCTGTTTGATAAGAATGAACAATATCAGCATTTCCTTTTTCAATAACGGCATTCAATTCAACCATGGGGTTTGGCATACTCATTTCAACTGGAAACGTGATTTTATACAGTAATCCTTGTTCATAAGCCGTATATAAATTCGGAAACAAAAACAGACCAAGTGATAACCATTTCAAAACGCCTGTTATTTTTAAAATAAGAACAGATACACAACTGATGAAAACAATGCAAAGGGCTTTTTTACCTTGATAAAAACGATGTTTTATAACCCAAACAATCCCTAAAACGGTTACACATCCCATCCCCCAAAATGAACCGTCAAATAACGACCGATAATTCATAAAACCGGCTCGTAAACCTTCTTGACCGGCTGATACAATACCATACCAATTCAACGCATCTACATTAACTTTGTAATATTCTTTAAAAACACAAAAAATCAAAAAATTAAAAATCAAAAAAAAGACTGTTATCCCTCGTCCGAACAAAATACAGATATACCAACCCAACGCATATATCAACAAAATAACACTATACCCGAACGTGTTAAAAAAAGCTCCGATACGGCGAAATAGAACAATATCCGTTACAAATGAGATAAGCGTCAATAAAAAAACGGTAAAAGCCGTTGAGTGTATAATTTTTTTAAATTCATCCGTAGCTAAATTTGTTTGCTTTGTCATACATTATCTTTCAATTGAACAAAATCAAATCGGTTACGACCGTAATTTATCGTTCTAATGACCGAAAATAAATCCGGATAGATAATTGTTTCTGTCTTATCTGTTTCACAAACAACCAATGTATTTGAACCGATATACCCGTTTTGTAAAAACAAAGGGAGTGCTTTTTCAATCAATTGTTGATGATAAGGCGGATCCATAAATAAAATATCAACCGGTTGACATCCGGTCATCGGTTTTAACGCATCAGAATATAATTGTACTTGCCCTGTCATTTGTTTCAGATTTGTTTTTAAAAAACGAACAGCTATGGCGTTTGATTCAAAAAAAACAACCTGCTTTGCCCCACGGGATAATGATTCTAAACCAATGGCTCCCGAACCGGCAAAAACATCTGCAAAAATAATATCTGACCATCGTTTTTCTGATTTAAGCAACCAACTGTCTAAAATATTAAACAGGCCTTCTTTGGCTCTGTCTGACGTGGGTCGGGTAATATTTTCCGGTGCCGAAATCAGTTTTTTCCCCCGATATGTACCAGCAATAATTCTCATAACAATTCTTTCATCGCTTTCTTTGTTACTTCACGAACACCGCCCTTTTCTAAATTCCCTAACTGAAACGGACCATATGATATACGAATTAACCGTGTTACTTTTAAATCAAAAAAATCCATCAATTTACGAATTTCACGATTTTTACCTTCTGTCAATGTTACAAGCAACCATGTATTTGTTCCTTGTACTTTTTCAACAACCGTTTCACACGGTGCGTATCGAATACCGGATATGGTTACCCCTTTGGATAGGCGTTGTTGTATTTCAGGTGAAAAACGACCATGGACACGAACCCGATATTTGCGTTTCCATCCTTTTGACGGATGTTCCAATTCCCGAGCCAAAGTTCCGTCTGTTGTTAACAATAATAATCCTTCTGAATTTAAATCAAGCCGACCGACCGATACAACCCGTGGTAAATGTATCGGTAAGGAATCAAAAACAGTCGGCCGACCTTGCGGATCTTTGTGCGTAGTTACCAAACCGGTGGGTTTATGGTAACACCACAAACGGCATTCTTGCTTATTACCAATCGGTTTATCATCAACCAAAATAACATCTTCCGAGCCAACAACACATGCCGGCGTTGTGAGTATTTGTCCGTTTACTTTTACCCGACCGGATAAAATCCATTGTTCTGCCGTTCGGCGAGAACATAATCCCGCCCCGGCCATTACTTTTGCAATTCTTTCTTTTTTTTCTGTCATAGTGTCTTTCTTTTTTGTTATAAATGTTATATTATACGAAAAATACAAAAGAGGAAAGTAAAAAATGATTCCACAACATGTTTTTGATGTTGCATATGAGCAAGCCCGTCAAGCTTTCATGGCTGATGAAGTCCCTGTCGGAGCAGTTGTGTTTCATCCTGAAACGTTTGAAATCATCGCTTGTGCACATAATTTAACCCGAACACAACAAGATCCGACTGCTCATGCGGAAATACTGGTCATTCAAAAGGCTTGCCGAACACTCAATGTCAAACGGCTGGACGGATACGCTTTATTTGTAACACTTGAACCGTGTGTAATGTGTGCGGGAGCTATCAGCTGGGCTCATTTAGATACTGTTTATTATGGGGCCTCTGATTCCAAAACAGGTGCCATAGAGCAGGGGGCAAAAGTGTTCAATCAAACACAAACACATCACAAACCCATTGTTTACAAAGGGATTGAACAAACAAAATGTGCTGAACTCTTAACAACTTTTTTTCAATCAAAACGACAAAAAATGAGATTAAAATGACATCATTGGAACAACGCCCTATTTTATCGGTTACAGAAATTTCTTTATCGCTTAAATCTTGTGTTGAACAGGTGTTTAGCAATATTCGTGTTCGAGGCGAAGTTGTCGGAGTAAAAAAAGCCCCTTCCGGTCATACGTATTTTTCATTAAAAGATTCAGATTCTGTTTTATCAGCCGTTTGCTGGCGTGGTCGGGATAAAGTAACAACAAATGCTTTACAAGACGGTTTAGAAATTATTTGTACCGGTAAATTATCGACTTATCCTGGTCGGTCAAATTATCAAATGATTGTGGAACAAGCCGAACCGGCCGGTATCGGTGCATTGTTAAAATTACTCAACGACCGAAAAATAAAACTTGAAAAAGAAGGGTTGTTTGATGTATCTCGCAAAAAAAACATTCCTTTTTTACCTCAAACAATCGGTGTTGTAACCAGCCCCTCCGGTGCTGTTATTCGGGACATCATGCACAGATTAAACGACCGTTTTCCACGTCACGTTTTGTTGTGGCCCGTCCTTGTACAAGGGGAGGGAGCAGCCCAACAAATTGCTTCTGCCATCCATGGATTTAATGCCATTCCCAAAGAGGGTATAAAAACAGCGGACGGTATTATTCCTCGTCCGGACTTATTGATTGTTGCTCGAGGCGGGGGCAGTTTCGAAGATTTATGGTGCTTTAATGAAGAAATCGTTGTCCGAGCCGTTGCTGACAGTTCTATTGCACTTATTTCGGCTGTCGGACATGAAACTGACACAACATTGATAGATTATGCTTCTGATTTACGAGCCCCAACCCCCACCGGTGCCGCCGAAAAAGCCGTCCCTGTTCGTTCTGAGTTGTTGAATACGCTACAATTGGTGCAAGTTCGCATGGGCGATAATTTGTATCGTGTTTTAAAAGACAATCAAAATCGATTAGAAACACTTTCTCATCGAATGCCTCGGTTGTCTGATGTTATCAATCTGTTTTTTGAACGATTAGACGACCGTTCGGAAAGATTAAAAAACAGCATGTTTAACTATATAAAAAATATTGAAAATCAAACAGATAGTTTATCAAAACTATTAAAATCCTACTCATATAACGCCGTTTTAGAGCGAGGATTTTCTTTGGTGTCGGACAATCACGGGCATATTTTGTCCTCAGGGCGTGTTGCACAAACGTCTTCAATGCTACAAATTGCATTTGCGGACGGACAAATCTTAACAACCCCTCTTCCCAATTCATTTCATGAAAAAACATCCGACTCTTTATTAACATCACCGATAAAAACCAAGAACACCCTTTCTCAACCAAAAAGACAAACTCGTCAAAAAAACAAACAATCAACAAATACCCAACAACCCAATTTATTCGATTGATTATCATGGTAAAAAAAATATTATTACATTGTAATTACAAAACTTTCATTTTTATCAGCATACTTTGTTTACCTTTATACCCATGTCGATTATGTGCTTTAACCATTCACACCCCCGTTCAAGAAGGGAGTTTAATTCAAGGCACGTTACAAAAAGATGAACGATTGTTTTTTAATCAAACAGAAATCATTCCCAACTCAAACGGTTTATTTTATTTTGGTTTACCTCAAGATTTTCATTCACCGTTAAAATTGGTATTAAAAACACCCAATCATGCAAAAACAGTTGTTTTGCCTGTTCAAAATCGTCAATGGCAAGAACAATATATTAACAATCTGCCCCCTGCAAAAGTGAATATCAAACCCTCACATCAAAAACGCATACAACAAGAAAACGCTTTGTTATTTCAAAACCGCCAACACTTAACAAAAGATTTTTTCCCGACATGTTTTATTCGTCCGGTTAAAAAACCGTATCGCATATCCGGTCAATTCGGAAATCGGCGTATTTTCAACAAACAAATTAAAGCCGGTCATAGCGGGACTGATTACGCCCAACCTATCAATACACCTGTTTATGCAATGGCTAAAGGACGCATTGTTTTAACCCATGAAGACATGTTTTTATCGGGAAAAACGGTTTTGGTTGACCATGGATACGGTATCTTTTCATCTTATTCCCATTTAAATCAAATAGATGTTGAAAACGGACAAATTGTTAACCAAGGTCAAATAATTGGGAAAATTGGTCAAACAGGCAGGGCAACCGGTCCACATTTACATTTTACGATAACATGGCATCAAACCCGTATCGACCCCGAATTTGTCTTTGATACTTTTCAATGTATTACAAAGTAATTACCTTTCTGACAATAAATACCGAGCCGACACATAATTATCAAAAATATACTTTTTCATCATCCATGAAAACATATTTGATGCAACCGTCATCAACACATTACGATACCTTTTACATCTTTTATACATCAATTTGTATCATCTATATCACATAAAGCATACCCATTCTGATTATTTTAATTAAAATAAAGACTTGCAATTCATAAAAAAAAATACTATACTCACCCCATATTGAGCAAAAACTGCGACAGTATTCTATCGCGGTTTATTTTTTTTAATGCTTTTTAAGACGAAAGGATTTGCAAAATGGAAGAAAAAATTCCAATGACAACAAATGGTTATGACAACTTAACCAACGAATTAAAACGATTAAAGTTTGAAGAACGGCCCCGTATTGTTGCTGCTATTGAAGAAGCACGGGCTCATGGGGACTTATCGGAAAATGCCGAATATCATTCCGCACGTGAACAACAAAGTTTTAACGAAGGTCGCATTTTAGAATTGGAAAGTGCATTATCCCACGCACAAGTCATTGATGTTGCTTCTTTATCCGGCGATAAAGTATTATTTGGAGCAACTGTCCGATTAGAAGATTCAGAAACTGGCGATAATCACACGTATAAAATTGTCGGAAAATACGAAGCAGACCTTGAAAAAGGACGCATTTCATTACTGTCACCAATTGCTCGGGCTTTAATCGGTAAAAAAATTGGTGATTTTGTTGATGTTAAAACACCTAAAGGTGAAAAATCTTATGAAATACTGGACGTACAATTTATTTAAACCTATATTACCTTTATAACGGAGATAATTATGATAGATTGTGATGTTCTTATTATTGGTTCAGGGCCTGCCGGATATACGGCAGCCCTTTATACAACTCGAGCCGGTTTAAAAACCAACTTATATACCGGCGTCAATATTGGCGGACAGCTTATGTACACGCATGCGGTTGAAAATTTTCCCGCATTTGATTTCATTTCTGGTCCGGATTTAATGGAAAAATTTCAACATCAAGTCAAATCATTAGGAACAAATATTTTTAACGAAAAAATAACACATTTAAAATGTGACACGTATCCGTTTGAATTTAAAACAGAAACAAATCAAATCGGACAAGCAAAAACTGTCATTTTAGCAACCGGTGCGAATGCAAAATGGCTAGGGGCAACAAATGAAGAAAAATATAAAGGGAACGGTATTTCTGTTTGTGCAACCTGTGACGGCTTTTTTTATCGCAACAAAACAATCGCCGTTATTGGTGGGGGAAGTACAGCTCTTTATGAAGCGTTATACTTATCTCATATTGCTGAAAAAGTCTATCTTATCAATCGATCTGATATATTTGTTGGTGAACCAATTTTGCAAAAACAAGTATTCAATCATCCCAAAATTCATGTTTTGTATCACACAATTGTTCAATCATTTGAAGGGGATTCCCGCTTAAAAAGTATTAACATTGTAGATACAAAAACACAAAAAAGGACTGTTTTGCCCGTCAATGGTGTTTTTGAAGCTATCGGAACAGAGCCGGAAACATCACTTGTTCATCAACAAATATTGTTAACACCGAGTGGTCATATTTTAACTGACAAGCGAACAATGGCAACATCTGTTAATGGAATTTTTGCCTGTGGTGATGTACAAGAAGACACATATCGCCAAGCCATCATCGCCGCCGGTAGTGGTTGTATTGCCGCATTAAGTGCTGAAAAATTTATTTTTTCAAACAGGTAATCACATTATAATTACTAATCAAATATAAATTTTATATTGTTGATTGGTCCGCATGAACCATTAACAATGTGATTGATTAAAACAGTTTTAGCTGTCGGAAATGCCTTTATAAACCGCTGACAAGAATGAGCGTCAATGTTTCGTAACTCAACAAAAAATTGTTTTTGTTGGTGTGGACCGATATACCAATCCAAAGGCGTCAAATTATAGGGCATTTGACTGCGATTTAAATGTTGATAACTGCTTTTAGGACGCATTTGAACATCTAAAATCATCATATTCATTTGTTGAATAATATTGTTTTGAGTCATCATATTTAAAGCTTGTCCGATTTGCTGAACGCTTTGTGCATTCATTTGACCCTGAATAGCCAAATGGGACATCATGTCCACCATTTGTGCACATGCTGTTTCAGATAAAACAATCCCACCGGATACCAAAGCCCCACAAACAAAAGTCTTATATAAATCTTTGCTACTCATTCAATTCCCCATAAATTATTTTTTATTTTCTTTACAAACGCTGTATGTTGTTCTAATTCTTCCGGCAATACATCAAATTGTCGGGGAGGGCGATACGATGCTTGGATAGATTGTAAGTCCAATGTATTTACAGTGCTTGTTTTTTCTTCTTTGATAATTGTTTTTTTATCTAACAACCCCGGTTCACGACCGCCTAACAATTCCAGATACACATCGGCTAATAATTCACTATCTAACAAAGCACCATGAACTGTTCGAGCAGAATTATCAATATTAAACCGTTTACACAATTCATTTAGGTTAACCTTTGAGCCGGGAAATTTTTGTCGGGCAATCAATAATGTATCAATAACACGTTCAGATGATACAGCCTCTAAACCAATCCAAGATAACTCGGCATTGATAAACTTCATATCAAAAGAAGCGTTGTGAGCAACTAATTTTGAATCCGTACCAATAAATTCTAAAAATTCGTGAGCAATTTCTTTAAATGTCGGCTTGTCAGATAAAAATTCATCCGTTAAACCATGCACTTTAATCACTTCTTCGGACATTGACCGTTCGGGATTCAGGTATTGATGATATTTACGACCGGTCGGAACATGGTTTATCAATTCAACCGCCCCGATTTCAACAATCCTATCTCCCGAAAACGGATCTAATCCCGTTGTTTCGGTATCAAATACAATTTCTCTCATTTTATATCCTTTTTTATGTGTCAACACTATATCTGATATTGTCAAGAACTGCAAGATTTTTTTGTATTCGCTAAAAACGACTCGTTAAACTATAAAATAACATATTGATTTATAATAAATAAAAACAATCAAACAGCTTACATCATTTTAATAAAGTAATAAAAATAAGGTTATTTTTTATGTTATCGGACGACCTGTGCATAACTTTTTTTTATGTGGATAAGTGTGTATTATTCTTCTTTGCTTAAAATCAAAAGATATTTATTCACATTTATACTCAAATCATTCAGTCACTATTCGACAACTAACTTAAAAACACATCGAATCGAACACCGTAAAAAAAATAAATAAACACAACGATTCGTATTTTCATAAAAATCATGTCAAGAAAAATTATTTTTTTTTATCCACATTATGCACAACCATAACAATAATAATTATTTTTTATTTAAATAATGGGAGGAGGGTGGGGATAAAAAAAACACCCGTTCACATTTCAAAAATTTTACTTGCTTTTCAAAAAAAATAGTGTATAGTAACATTCATCAGGTACCACACAACATTGTTCATATGTTTATCGGCAATTATGAAATCATTGTTTCTTGTTGCGAAATATTTTAGATATAGTCAACGCCATTTTTAATGGGGCAAAATATCTGAAAAATGCTCTATTTATGTTAAAAATTCAAGTGGATAACACTTTTTTTATGTTCAAAAAGAGACGTATCGTTTCATGTGAAACAAAAAAAATTAAAAAATATGCTTGCATTTATTGATAAAAAAAGTTAATGTTTAGTTAATTTAAGATTAACATTTTTTTGGGTGTTTCCCGTGAAACAAATTGAACAATTTATACAGTCGGCAAAAAGCAGTTTGAAAATATATGAACAAACATTGATTAAATGGCAAAAAGCCGTTAATCTTGTTTCGGCAAATAGTTTAAATGATATTTGGAATCGTCATATTTTAGATTCTGCTCAATTATATCCATACATTCCGAAAAATGCAAAAATTTTAGTTGATATGGGGTCCGGAGCCGGTTTTCCTGCTATGGTTATTGCGATTTTAAATAAAATTTTTCAAGGTTCTTTAACGGATATCTATCTTATTGAAAGTGATACAAAAAAGTGTATTTTCTTGCGTGAAGTTGCTCGAATTTTAGATGTTCAGGTGCATATTTTAAATGAGAGATTGGAAAAAATTACAAATATAAAGGCAGATGTTATTACATCTCGTGCATTGGCTCGAATTGATAAATTGATTGAATATGGTCGCCCTTTTATACATGAAGAAACTGTTTTTTTATTATTAAAAGGTGAAAATGTACAAGAAGAATTAAAAAGCAATCAAATCAATTGTCAGGTGGATATTTTTTCTTCTCAAACAGATAACTCGGGGTGTATTGTAAAATTATCGGAGGTAAAATAATGGTTAAACCACGTATTTTTTCGGTTTCCAATCAAAAAGGGGGAGTTGGTAAAACAACAACAACCGTTAATTTAGCGACAGCATTGGCTGCGTTAGAAAAAAAAGTATTGATTATTGATTTAGACCCGCAAGGCAATGCAACGGTTAGTGTTGGGGCAAAACGGCGTATCGGTTCTTTAAATTCCTATTCGGTTTTAACCGGTGTTGACACACTGGTTGATTCTGTTCTTGAAACCGAGATACCATATTTATATGTTTTACCGGCCAGTAAAGAATTATTGGGTGTTGATATTGAATTAGCGTCAGCAGAACAACCTCAATTTTATTTAAAAAATGCACTGAACGAAATAAATATGTTTGATTATATATTTATTGATTGTCCACCGGCAGTCGGTTTGTTAACAATGAATGCTTTGGTTGCTTCCGATTATGTGATTATTCCCGTTCAATGTGAGTATTTAGCATTGGAAGGGGTTGCTGATTTAATGAAAACAGTTCAAAAAGTGAAAAAGAATTTTAACCCGAATTTGCAACTTCATGGCATTGTTTTGACCATGTTTGACGGGCGTTCCAATTTGTCAAAATCAATTGTTAGTGACGTAAAAGAGTTTTTTAAAGATCAGGTTTACGACACACTTATTCCTCGTAATGTACGCATACCGGAAGCACCATCGCATGGAAAACCGGTTATGATATATGACATTCGTAGTGTTGGTGCAAAAAGTTATATTCGTTTAGCAGCGGAAGTTTTAAACAGAGAAAAGGAGTTAATGGCTCATGGATAAAAGTGTTGGACTCGGACGTGGTTTAAGTGCGTTAATGGGTGATGATGAAGTTGTTGTCCGTCATTTACCGGAAGAAAAAAAATCAACCGGTAATGAAGTTGTTTTAAAAAGTATATCAGAAATTGAAGCGGGGATGTTTCAGCCTCGGCGTGTTTTTTCAACAGAGGCATTAGCTGATTTGGTTGTTTCGATTAAAGAAAAGGGGGTTTTACAACCGCTTTTAGTTCGAACTCATCCTAATAAGACAGGTATGTTTGAAATTATTGCCGGTGAACGCCGTTATCGGGCATCTAAAATGGCTGGTTTGACGCAAGTACCTGTTTTGATTAGAAATTTTACTGATAAAGAAGCTCTTGAAGTAGCTATTATTGAAAACTTACAAAGAGAAGATTTAAATCCTTTAGAGGAGGCGGAAGCTTATAAACGCTTATTAAAGGAATTCAATTATACGCAAGAAGGTCTTTCTCGGGTTGTGGGTAAATCTCGATCACATTTAGCCAATATGATGCGTTTATTGGATTTACCGGAAGAAATAAAAACCATGCTTGAAAAAAAAGAATTATCAGCCGGGCATGCACGCGCTTTATTGACAGCCAAAAAACCGGTTGAATTGGCACGGGAAGTGATTAAAAAAGGGTTGAATGTTCGTCAAACGGAAAAGTTATCGGTTGCACATTTGAAACCGACACCGCCAAAACCAAATAAAGACAAAGACATTCTTGCTTTGGAAGAACAATTGTCAGAGGTATTAAAAACAAAAGTTCAAATAAAATGGCAAGGTGCGATGGGCAAAATTGTGATTGATTGTGTTTCAACGGAACATCTTGATAGTGTTTTATCTCGATTGAGTACGGGTGGGCAAATAACATATTAAGGTTATTGTTATTGCATTAAAAGACTTTATCTTGGAATGATAAAGTCTTTTTTTATATTTATAACAGTAGATTATTGTATTATAATTCGAATAAATACATATTATTTAGTAAAAAATATAAATAAAATGAATGGATTAGAAAAAAAATAAAAAAAAATAAAAAAAAGGCTTGCAAAATTGAAAAAAATGTGGCATAACTACATCTACATTGCATGCGGGCGTAGCTCAGGGGTAGAGCGCAACCTTGCCAAGGTTGATGTCGAGGGTTCGAATCCCTTCACCCGCTCCAAAAACAAACCGACCAGAGGGTCGGTTTTTTTTGTGGGTAAGGGGATAAGAACCCGAGCAGAGGGTTCGTTCACGAAGCGTAAGCGAAGTAGATGTCCGTCAGGACAGTCCGTTAGGACGAGGACATGTGTCCGAGCAATCCCTTCTCCCGCTCCAATTATTAAGGTGTTTCAAGGGTTATCCTGAACACCTTTTTTTATTTTTGCACAAAAAAAATTGCACTGTGCAACGTTTTTTATCTTGTTTTTAATGTGCTTAAAATACAAATAAAATCAATATGTTACTTTAAGGATAATCCTCAACACGCATTTTTCGTTTTGCACACTTTTTGCACAAATTTGTGCAAAATTCGAAAAAGTACGTTGCACACCTGTTTTTTTTCATCGATTCGTTTTTTTTACTTTTAGGTCTGATAATAATAAAAAAGTTGATGTCTTATAAACACTAACTTTCTTCTTTTATATAATTATGATTATGATAAATTTAATTTTTTCTATACAGCAATTTCGTTAATAAATAATTCTTCCGGATTCATCAAATTATTAACTTTCCAATAATACTTTTCAATCATCGCAACACTTGTTCCGCAATGTGCAGCGATTTTGAGCGGAGGTACATTTTCCATACATTTTTGTTTTTAGATTTCTTCTGTATTTGATATATTTGTGTAGATGAGAGGGGTTGTGTTGGAACAATGAAAGAAATGAATACAATTTATGTTATATAAAACAAAAAAAGATTGATAAATTTCTTTTATAAATGAAAAATTGTATATTCAGGTAACCGAAATATTGATAAATAAACAGACACGTGAACGAGAATTGTCTTCTTTAAAAACAATTAAAGATAATTATCCCAAAATTGTTCTTTCTATGGATGAATTGTTTACAAACACAAATGATGAAGGAATACAGATTGTTAACATGATAGATTGGTTATGAGCAAGTCAGGATTGATTTTTTAAAAATATGTTTTAAACAAATATACATGGATACTTATACGCATGAAAATTGTCATGTTGAATGTATCAAATTACCCCATCCGTTTTTTTTTGAAAAATGAAATCTAAATATTTTTCACGATACTGTTGACCATGATAAAATAATGACAGGTATTTTTTTAGCCATGAATTCCTCTTTGTTTGCGTCATCGCATACTCATATATTATAATTTTAAAATCGATGTCTTTTATATGGAAATTAAATTTAATTTGACTTATCATGTAAGTTATGATAATCTTCCTATCATTTGTAAAGGAGTCAAGATGGAATATATAATTGTTCAAGCCGGAGGGCGGGGGTCTCGTTTAGAGACTTTAACTACGAATAAACCGAAAGCATTAGTACCTGTGGATAATTTACCAATGATTTTTCATTTGTTTAAAAAGTATCCGAATGCTCATTTTAAAATTATTGCTGATTACAAAAAAGATGTTTTAAAAAATTATTTAAATGCTTTTGCAACGGTTGATTATGAAGTTGTTGAACCGGATAAAAAAGGGACTTGTTCCGGATTAAAAGATGCCATGAAAAATATTCCGGCAAAAACACCGTTTATGTTAATTTGGTGTGACCTTGTTTTATCTGAAATTAACGCCTTTTTAAAACCGGATTTGAATTATATCGGTATTTCAAAAGATTTTCCGTGTCGCTGGTCTCATATAGGCAATTCCTTTAAACAGGAACCGTCTTCAGAAAATGGGGTAGCCGGTTTATTTATTTTTAAAGATAAATCTGAAATTCAAGATGTTCCTGATGAAGGAGAGTTTGTTCGTTGGTTAGCAACACAACCAATTGCTTTTGAACGGTTTGATATGTACGGTGGTTTGGAAATCGGAACAATGCTTTCTTATTTTCAAAATGAACTTAATAAACCGAAGTGTCGTCCTTTTAATAAAATGGAATTTAAGGGAGATATTATTTTGAAGTATCCTCTGAATGAGCAAGGACAAAAATTAGCGGCAGATGAAATCGCTTGGTATAAGAAAGTAGCGGAGTTAGGATATACAAATATTCCAAAATTATATGGTTTTGATCCTTTGGTTATGGAAAAAATAAAAGGGCAAAATGTTTTTGAATATGCTTTTTTAACAAAAGGATTTAAAAAAGCTTTATTGGGAAAAATTGTGGATGCCTTAAAAGAATTACATCATTTAACTCCTTCAATTCCTGCCAATACGGGTGATTGTGAAGATAATTACATTACGAAAACATTTGACCGTTTGGCAAAAGTAGAAGATTTGGTTCCTTTTGCTAAAGATAAAACAATCACAATAAATGGTAAAAAGTGTACCAATATTTTTGCTGTTAAAGATAAAATTATGGCAGATATACGTACAATGTATCCATTGGAATTTCATTTGATTCATGGCGATTGTACTTTCCATAATATGATGATTGAAACGGAAGGGGTACGTCCCGTGTTAATTGACCCGAGAGGTTATTTTGGTAAGACCAAATTTTATGGGGATGTAGATTATGATTGGGCAAAGCTGTATTATAGCGTTGTTGGTGATTATGACCAATTTAACCGTAAGAATTTTTCTTTGCATATTAAGGAAAAAGAAGTTGAATTGGAAATCGTTTCAAATAATTGGAAAAACTTGGAAGATGATTTTTTTGAAATGACCGGAGCCAACCGTCAAAAAATTAAATTACTTCATGCTATTATATGGTTGTCTTTAACAACGTACGCTTGGGAAGATTATGATGCGATATGCGGAGCTTTCTATAAAGGCGTATGGGAATTACAGGAGTATTTAGATGAACAATAAACTTATTCTTTCACCGCTTCCGCATACATGGATTTTTGATGTAGATGGAACCATTTGTGTTCATAACGGCTATAAAAACGGAAAAGACGTGCTTTTAAAGGGGGTTCAAGAATTATTTAATCAAATTCCACCGGAGGATATGATTATTTTGTTGACTTCACGTAAAGAAGAAGAACGGGAACGGTTGGACTCTTTTATGAAAGAAAATAATTTAAGATATGA
This sequence comes from Alphaproteobacteria bacterium, assembly GCA_017467335.1. Taxonomy (GTDB): domain Bacteria; phylum Pseudomonadota; class Alphaproteobacteria; order CAAHEQ01; family UBA3637; genus RGIG4140. The sequence goes on along the minus strand of JAFTSJ010000001.1, from coordinate 15,869 downwards.
TAAGGTGATTTTTGATGCCCCAATGGGGGAACGAATTTTGGTTAATGATAATAAACCAAGCGGTCTTAAAATGTCTTATGCTATTAAAAAAGAGAGAGATTGCCCTTTGGATATCCCTTTTGAAATCGATGAAAATTTATAATAACAAAAAAGAGTATCTTTTGTGGATTTTTGATATATAACTTAAATCGTAAACGGTGATTTGTTTTATTCAACTTTTCAGTTTTAAGTCGTATATGTTTCATAACTAAACAAATTTAAGATTTCATTAACATCCTGCGTATTTATACCCAATTGAATACGCAGGTTTTGTTATATTATTTTTTTTGTACGGTTACAGTTTCAATTTTGTGGCGTTTTGTTTTCGTAATTTGAATGTGCAAATCTTTGTATTTTAATTTGATGTCTTTTTTGTTTAACGGAATGTTTTTCATCAATGACAAGACAAAACCGGCAAACGTATCGTAATCATCTGTCGGTAAATCAATACCCAGATGAGTTGCAACATCTTCAATCGGAGTAATACCTTGAATCGTCCAAGTTGTATCATTGATTTTTTCAATCAGAGGTGTTGATGGGGGAGAAGATACATCGTCATCTAATTCTCCGACTAATTGTTCTAATAAATCTTTCATTGTTACGATACCGGCAACACCGCCATATTCATCTAAAACAACAGCGAAGTGATTTCGGCTTTTTTGCATGATTGAAAACAATTCGTTGATGTGAAGTGAATCATAAACAAATTGAGGGACTCTAACAACATTTTTAAGTACATTTTCCTTGGTCATATGACGACATTTCAGATAATCTTTGATACGTAATATACCGACAATATTATCGTTGCTGTCCGCTATAATCGGATAAACGGAATAACGGGTTGTTGTCATGATTTTTTCCCAATGTTTTAAATCGTCTTTTACATCTAAAAATTGAATATCCGTTCGATGGGTCATAACTTCATAAACCAATTTATCATCAAATTCAAACACATTGTGAATCATTCTTTTTTCAGAAGCGTCAATCGTGCCGTTTTCACTGCCGACATCTATCATAATACGAATTTCTTCTTCGGTTACTTTTTCATTTTTTGTTTCCGGATGAATACCGATTAAACGTAAAATAATATTTGTCGATACACTTAAAAACCAAACAATCGGTGCAAATATTTTTGCAATAATAAAAATGGGATATGCCATAAATAAACCGATTTTTTCAGCATATTGCATACCGATACGTTTGGGAGCCAATTCACCTAAAATCAGTGTTGCATAAGATAAGACCAGTGTAATCGTAACAACGGCTAAAATATCTAATTTTTGAGGAGATATATTAACACCGACAGATAATAACCAATCCACCATTCTATCGGAAAAATTGTCAGCCGCAAAAGCACTGCCTAAAAATCCCGTTAGCGTAATACCGACCTGTATGGTTGCTAAAAATTGTGCCGGTTGTTGAGTTAATGTATTGAGTAATTGAGCTCTTTTCCCCCCGTTTCGAGCCATTTTTTTTAATTTGGCATCGTTGATGGATATAACGGCAATTTCCGTACAGGCAAATATTGCATTGATAAAAATCAGAATGAATTGAAATACCAATAATTCCGTAATGGATAAATCTGACATAAAAATTCCTCTCTTACAAATTATTATATACAATAAAATATTACTATTTCGTTAATTATGTCAATCATGCTTTGATTGTTCTTGTTTTTTACTTTACTTTTTGTTCATTTTTCGCTAATAAAAACACGTTTTGTATTATGGAGGAGATTTTTTATGAATCGTTTTTTCTTTTCATTTAAAAGTTTATTGTCCGGCAAAAAATGTCATCTTGTTAAGTATAAAAAAAAGAATAACAAAGTAATTATTCATTTAAAAAACGGTCAAACAGTTATCAATCCTTTTTTCGTACCGGATATTAAAGTTCGATTTAAAGGAAAAAACAATACAATTGAATTGTTTGAACCGTATAGTTTGGAAAAATCTTCTTTTTACTTAGGGAATGGTGATTATTTTATTTTGAAACATGTGCAAGGAAATATTCGTGTTCAAGGAGGATATAAATCTTTTTTATTTATTGATGAAGATTCAACACTTCAAAATACAAAAATTTATTTAAATTCAGAAAAAAATGTATCATGTAAAATAGGTAAAGATTGTATGTTTTCAAATGATGTTGTTATTTGGGCATCCGATACGCATCAAATTTGGGATATAAAAGAACGTTCTTTGTTAAATCAATCTCAATATGGTGTGGAAATTGGTAATCATGTATGGTGTGGAACACGGGTAACGATTTTAAAAGATTCAAAAATTCCATCTCATTCTGTTGTTGGTGCCGGTAGCGTTGTTACCAATCGTTTTCAAGATGAACACATCATTATTGCCGGAAATCCGGCGAAAATAATTAAGAAAAACATCACTTGGAAACGAGATGAAATTTTAATTGAATAACATCCGAGTCTTGTTTTTAAAATAATACCAGATAGATTTGTTTTGATTTTTATGTGATAAAGTTATAAACAATATATTGTAAAGGTTATTTAAAATGATTAAAGTTTTGTTTGTGTGTTTGGGAAATATTTGTCGGTCGCCGATGGCACAGTTTGTGTTTAAGCAAATGGTTGAAGAGCGTGGTTTATCTGATAAGTTTGAAATTGATTCTGCTGCGACCGAAGGATATAACGAGATGTGTCATGCCGGCATTCATTATGGCACTCGGGATATACTAACCGCTATGCATGTTCCTTTTGAAGAACATTATTCTCATCGTATTCGTCCATCTGATTATGCTTCTTATGATTACATTTTAGCGATGGATGATAGCAATATTGAAGATATTCAATCTATCGTTGGCGTGGATACGGATAACAAAATCCATCGCTTACTTGATTTTACGAGCAATCCTCGTAATATCAAAGACCCTTGGTACACCGGCAACTTTGATGAAACCTATTGGGATATTGTTGAAGGCTGTGATGCGTTTTTGAAGTGTTTGAAAAATAAAGAGGAAAAAGAAGTTGATGAAACAAAACACACCTTATAAAGGAAACGACAGTGAGTTGTTAGCATTAAAAGAAAATACCTCTCGGTTAGTATATGAAATCAATATGTCTTGTCCAGACAAAAGAGTGGAAATTCATCAACAGATTTTACCTAAAATTTTTAAAAAATTGGGGACAAACAGTTGGTTTGAATTGCCATTAAACTGTGACTATGGTTGTTTTACCGAGATTGGAAACGATTGTTATTTCAATCATCATTTATCTATTGGAGATGGCGGGAAAATCAAAATCGGCAATAATGTGATAGTTGGTCCCTATGTTGGTATTTATACAGCCCAACATCCCTTGAATTCAGAGCAACGCAAAGAAGGTTGGCAAACGGTTCAAGATATTACAATCGGCAATAATGTATGGATTGGGGCAAATGTAACAATTTTGTCAGGCGTTACCATTGGAGATAATGCAGTTATCGGTGCCGGTAGTGTCGTCACAAAAGACATTCCAACCAATACTTTGGCCTACGGAGTCCCCTGTAAAGTCATTCGGAAAATAAAATAACAATTTTTATTCTTGTCTTTCTGAATAATGTTTTTTATTCCAAATACTTTGCAAAGCCTGCAATGTGGTTGGAGCGATTTTTTCAAATGGCAATTTATCCTTGCTAAAAAATTGCATATCGGTACATTTAGACGGTTCCAGATTTTGCAATTCACCTTTAAAATCTTTTATAAGGAAATACAAATCCATCCGTTTGTTTTCACCGACCAAATTATGAACAATGTGAGCAAACTCAACATCATTGATACCCACATCAATTCCCAATTCTTCTTTGGCTTCTCGGACAATAGCTTGAGTAGCGGTTTCATTTTCTTCTATATGGCCGGCCGGCAATACCCACCACCCATCTTTAAAATAACCATCCGTCCGATAGAACAGTAAGATTTTATCGTCTTGCTCCAAAACAAAACTGACAGTGGCATTGAACTTGACCCGTTCAGACATCATTTCCTCCGTTTAGCCTAAATTATAAAACATCTTTAAAAGAAAGTCAAAAAATTAAATGCTTTCTATCATTTCAACAATTTTGTTTTCTTTTTTCGTTTTCTCTAATAAAATGGGTAGATATTTCTTTTCGTATTCATGGCTCCACCGTAAAAGACGAAAAAGCGTAATCGGATTTTCACGGTGCTTTTTAGGCTCAACATGAAACATACGGCAGAGAGAACGTTTTATTATTCGGAACTGCCTTAGTCGGCGGGGCGGTTTTAAAATTATGACTTTATCGGCTTGTTCAATAACGGGTATAATCCAATCTTGAAAATAAACACCTTCTAAAATCCAATCTTTATTTTCAGATAAAATTTGGTTTAACAAGGCTAATCTTTCTTCTTTAGGACGGCGCAGATTAAATGCATTCGGGCGATTAATCCACTTAACCTCATCTAAATCAAAACAAGGTATATTTAATTCTTGCGATAATTTTTTGGCATAGGTGGTTTTGCCACTCCCCGGTCCACCCGAAATATAAATTTTAGGCATTCTTCAAAATCTCCTTTACTTCGTTTGGATAAAGTTTCTTTGTCTCGGGAATACTTAAATGTTTTGCCAATAAAATCGGTGTATCTAGTGTTATATCCGGATAATGAACCCGCATTTGTTTAAGGCCTGTTTCTACATCCGGCGTGTGTTCATCAAAACCGTCTGTTTCCAAAGCCCGTTTTAAGGGCAGATAATAGACCCCTGTCACATAAACCACCTCTGCCCATTGTTCTTTCGGACAGTCTTTATAAACCAAAAAGCCCTTATGAATAAAACCTTCGTTCAAGCGAAGTGTTGAAGTCTTTTCTCCATTCAATAGAGCCGACCAACGCCTTTCAACTAAATGAAGCCACTGTTGTTTTGGGGATACAACGTGTTCTATAAATCCTTTAATAATCTCAGCAGTTTCTTCGGGTGTTTGATTATCATTGTTGATAATAAAATCGGAATAGGAACGATTTTGATAACCTTCTTCATACATTTGCCGAATGCGATTTCTTTCCCAATTGTCCAGTTCACGTGTACCACGATTTTTTAAACATTCTTCTAAACTGGGGGCAAGGGTAATGTTCAAAAATCGAGTGTTTTCATCGGATAGAGCAGACCATTTTTGATAACTTTCTTCTGTAATCGGATAAGCGAAGATAACGGTTTCAAACTCTTCACCTTCTTTTAATGCCAATAACTTTTCATTCAGTCGTTTTTTTCGTTCTGCCCATCCTTCTTTTAATGAAAGTCCGAGTTTTTCTTGTTCGGCATCACTCATCAGCTCATCCACTTCAATAAAAGTGGCTTTCGGCAACAAGTTCACCAAAATCTTAGAAACCGTCGTTTTTCCGGAATTTATCGGCCCGTTAATGTTCAGTATCAGCATATCAGTCCCCTTTCATTATCCTTAAATTCATCTTATACAAATGCTTGGCACAAACCAATATCGGAATTAAAAGGAAGCTTGATACCATAAAGGTCGGTCCGACACCTATCCCGTCAAACAAGGGTTTTAAGCAGATAAGTCCTATCCCGTGAAATGCTTTTGCCAGCATTGATTTAACCGATAAAATTGTCGCCCGTTCATCGGATTGAACCCTATGATTGACCAAAACAGATGTTGTGATACTGGATAAAGAACTGGATGCTGATCCGAGTATCATCAAGCCCAAACACATATAAACACCCCATAACGGAACATAGGCCGATATACATGCTCCCAAAGAGGAAATGATGATTATTAAACTTTGTAATTTTATGGTTCCGGAAAGGTTTATTTTTTCCAAAATGCGACCGGAAATACCCGACCAAAAAGTTCTCATCAATGCGTTTGCACCTAAAATCAAACTAAAAACAAATACAGGTAATTGATGAAATACCATAACGGATTGTAATCCCCACATCAAAATAAGTGTTAATGTTCCATATATCGCCGGTAAAAGCATCAGCCATTTTATTTCAGGATGTTTAACGGCATATTTGGAAATATCCAAAATATCCTGCCATTTGCTTTTATCTTTGTCAACAATACGTCTGGATTCGGGAACATCCGGTAATTGCCATAAAATAACAACACTTAACATTAAACAGAAAATTGTTATGTATAACGGAATAGTTGGCCCCCAAAATTGATAGATAAAGGCGCCGGTCAGCGTAGCCACCATCAAAACAATTCCACTTAACATTTCCATTTTAGCATATTTTTTATGGAATAAACTTTCTTTATGTCGTTTTTTCAGTAAATCGTATAAATATGCCTCCGCCGTGCCGGAAATGAAAGCAATCGCTAATGCAAATAACAATTCCCCCAGTAAAATAATGAAAAATCCTGAACCCAAAATCCAAATAACATGCCCCAAGATCCAAAATAATACCCCGATAATTAAAGTGTGTTTTCTGGAAAATAAATCACCGATATAGCCGGTTGGAACTTCCATAAAAAATACAGTAAGATTTGATATTCCTTGAATCAAGAAAAAATCCCCCATACCAACACCTTTAAACCCATAAAAAAGCATTAATGTCGGCAGGCAAAACAATGCCGATTTTAAGGCATAAGCGATGGATAACCATCTGGGGGCTGATTTAAGTGAAATTATATTCATTTCCTTTCTAATTTTTCCTTATACCACTTGGCAAAATCATCTAGGGCATGTCCCCAAAATTGTGCTTCATATTCATAGTTAATGGCGCGTAATTCGCTGAGTGTTTTTTCTTCCCCATCAGGGATATAAAACTTGTCATGCCAACGCCCTTTCTCTCCTTTGGCTTCATAAGAAATGCGCCCCGTGCTTCCCCCTGTAAACAAGATAGGTTCTTGTCCTGGCTCACAATAGGCAAAACAATGTTCCAATTTAGCATGCCTATTTGGGATATCTTTCATCATATCTAAAAACTTTTCTGTTCCTATTTGCTTGTCAAAATAGGCATTATAAGGTCCTGGCAAACCGCCCAATGCTTCGATATAAAGTCCTGAATCGGATTTTAAAACCGGAACACCAAGTTTTTCGGCAGCATATTTAGCGCTAAATTTAGCAACCTCACCACAAGTTTTTGCCTGAATCTCCAGCACTTCAAAAGAAGGTTTCATGATTTCCAAATTAAACCCATATTTCTTAACAAGAAATTCATTGGCTTCTTGAACTTTATGAGGATTTGTCGTTAAGTAAATAAGTTTATTCTGCATTAAAAAGTATCCTCGTAAAAAGAAATTCCTGAATTGATTTTAAAAATGGCTTCTTTTAAATAAGGACAAGTGTTGTTAGGAGTATTATTCCATTCATGCCATTCTAAACGTTCACATTTGTTTGGTTCTTTGTTTTCAATATTACCTGACCACTTACAACATTCAAAATAAAATTGCAGGTACTCTTCGCCTTTATTACTGTGGCAAATGGTTTTTAAGATTAAATCGTCCGGATGAATATCAACACCTATTTCCTCTTTTGCTTCACGAATAGCAGCCGATATAACCTGTTCATTCCCATCCAAATGACCACCTACAAAACCCCAAAAACCACTGAACGAGCAATTTTGCCTTAATTGTAATAAGACTTTATCATCTTGGCGTAGCATAATGAAAATCCCAACGGGTACTTTAAATCTTTCCGGTCCTGACATGTTTTCCTCCTGATTTTCAATCAGAATATCTTTTAATTCATAAAAAATCAAGAAAAATAGACCTATTCTACATTAAACCACTCTATGCAGGTGATGAGTAAATTATTATAATCGCCTGCGGTGGCTTGGCGATAAAATTCGTCTTGTTCTTCTTTAGGGATGTTGGCGCACCTCATTGACGAAAGACACTTGCCTAAAATATAAAACGCATTCCCGTTCTCGCCCACCAGGTGCACAGTTATCTCAGAATATTTTGGTTCGGACATACTCCAACTCCTTTTCAAGGGCTTTGTATTTGGCGACCATTTGTTCCAGTTTATGTGCTAGACGATTGATTTCGTATTTATATTTATGTGGTAGCGCTGGGGTGTTGAGCCGATTTAAGCGTCTATCAAGTTTCTACAGCGTCTATAATATCAGCTAATGTACCATTATTTTCTTCGCAATAACTAGACTTAAACAAAGCCTGAGCCTGTTGTTCTAAATTATTATTTATCCAATGAATTTTCGATGTGCGAGTTTGACATTGCTTTGTTTTACCATTGCATACTGTAGTGTTGTATCAATTCGTGCATGCCCTAATAGTTTTTGCAATTGTTCTAAATGTTTTCTTTAGCTCTTCCAACTGACCATTATTTAATTTTGTTTGCATTTTAAGTATAATTTCATTGATGATTGTATTTTTCATTTTATTACCCTCAATAGTTTAGCGTTAGTTTTTTCAAAAACATACAGATTTGGGAGTAAATTTTTACATTTTCTTTGACTTTTTTATTGAAAATTAATATTCTGGGAAAAATACTTTTGAATATCAATTTATGAACAATTTCAAAGCACAGAGGTTATAAATGGCTGGAAAAAACAATGCAAATATCGGATTTGAAAAACAAATTTGGGAAGCAGCTTGTGAGCTTTGGGGACATATTCCTGCTGCAGATTACAGAAAAGTAATTGTTGGACTTATCTTTTTGCGTTATATTTCTTTTGCTTTTGAAAAACGCTATAACCAGTTAGTTGCTGAAGGCGATGGTTTTGAGGACGATAAAGATGCTTACATTGAAGAGAATATCTTCTTCGTTCCAGAAAAAGCACGTTGGAGTACAATTGCTGCCGCCGCTCATACTCCAGAAATCGGCATGGTGATTGATGAAGCTATGCGTGCTATTGAAGCCGAAAATAAAGTTTTGAAAAATGTTCTCCCTAAAAATTATGCCAATCAAGACCTTGATAAGAGAGTTCTTGGTAATGTGGTTGACTTATTTACCAATAACATTGATATGTCTGGCACAGATGAGGATAAAGATTTACTCGGTAGAACTTATGAATACTGCATTCAACAATTTGCAGCATATGAAGGAACCAAAGGTGGTGAATTCTATACGCCACAAAGTATCGTTAAGACCATTGTTGAAGTATTGAAGCCTTTTGATAACTGTCGCGTATATGACCCAGCTTGTGGCTCTGGCGGTATGTTTGTTCAATCGGTTAAATTCTTACAAGCACACAGTGGAAATAGAAATCGTATTTCTGTTTATGGTCAAGAATCAAATGCAGATACTTGGAAAATGGCAAAAATGAACATGGCAATTCGAGGAATTGATGCTGATTTTGGGCCTTATCAAGCAGATACATTCTTTAATGATTTACATCCGCAATTAAAGGCTGATTTTATTATGGCAAATCCACCCTTTAACCTTTCTAACTGGGGACGGGATAAGTTGCTTGATGATGTGCGTTGGAAATATGGAATTCCACCAGCAGGAAATGCAAACTATGCGTGGATACAACACATGATACATCACTTATCACCTAATGGTAAGATTGGTCTTGTTCTTGCAAATGGTGCGCTTTCAACACAAACAAGTGGCGAAGGTGAAATCAGAAAACGTATTATTGAAGATGATTTGGTAGAAGGTATTATCGCTCTTCCACCGCAATTGTTTTATAGTGTAACAATTCCTGTTACTTTGTGGTTTATTAGCAAAAACAAACAACAAAAAGGAAAAACAGTTTTCATTGATGCCCGTAAAATGGGTTGTATGGTAGATCGTAAACATCGCGATTTTACAGATGCTGATATCAAAAAAATTGCTGATACATTTACTGCTTTCCAAGAAGGAACATTAGAAGATATCAAAGGTTTCTGCTCTGTTGCATCAATACAAGATATCGCAGCTCAAGATTATATCTTAACCCCAGGGCGTTATGTTGGTATTGAAGAACAAGAAGATGACGGTGAGCCTTTTGAAGATAAGATGAAGCGTTTGACATCAGAGCTTTCTGACATGTTCAAACAATCTGATGCTTTGCAAGAAGAAATCAAAGACAAACTGAAACAAATCGGTTGGGAGATATGAAATGAGTGTAGAAATAATCATTTTATGCTTGACCGGAATTGGTTGGTTGATTGGCCAATGGATTTTAAAAAACAGAGAACTTGAATATAAGCATTTTGAGAGAAAAGCTGAGGTTTATCAAAAATACCTTAACTCTTTTATTGAAATAGCCATTGATATACGGCATGGTAAACCGATTAATTTACAACAAAGTTATCAACTATTATTAGAATTTAAAAAGGCTATTCTGATTTGGGGAAAACCTAGAATGATAAAGGATTTTATCAAATATCAAGAGTTATTGCAAAATATGGATATGAGCGATAAAGCACCTGTAATGACTATGGATTTTTTAGAAAAAATGATACGCAGAGATTTAGGTCATTACGATTTTATGTTAAAAAAAGGAGAATTAGCTCAAATTTTCCTTGATGCAAATGTCAAATCTATTTTAAACAGAAAGAATAAAAAATAATGGAAACAATGGTTTGTACAGTTGAGCGGGTTGTGGTAAATGAAAAAGATTTACTTGATTACTTTATAGCATTTGGTCCACTTGCTGTGGGTGTTATCACTATCATAATTATGTGCATTGCAAACTGTATTTCCAAAAGAGGAATAAAACAACAGAATAAGCAATTTTTGCTTCAACTACGGCAAGAACAACGAAATCTAAACCAACAATTAGATCTTCAAAGAAAACAATGGCTGTACGATGTATATATTCAAAGAGAAGCAAAAATTATTTTGGAATTTAGGGATGCATTATATAATGCACAACACTCCATTAATTGGTTTCTTTTTACATTAATGAGCCCTTTACGCTTTCAAAAAATGACACCGGACCAGGATGTAACACCAAAACCGGAGCAACTGGTTATCAAGAGAAAAACCTATTTAAAACATTTTGAAATGCTTAACCGTTTAAATAATTTATACAATGCAAATCAGATTATCTTTCGAAAATACAAAATGGAAGATGCGATATATTATATAAATGCAATTTTGGATAGTGGTGTATTTTTAAAGAATCAAGATATGCACTATCGCTTGGTAAAAAAAGACAATATGGGAGAAGAATATTGTTTGGAAGAATGTGGAACAATAGGTAGAGCATTTATTACAACAATTGCTTTTAGGTTAATTCAGCCAGATTTAAGCAAAAAAGAAGATGTAGAAAAAATGGAATATATTAATAAGCATCCAGAAGAAAAGTTACAAGAGTATAGGCAACTTGTTTCAAAAAGATTAACGGAACTTATGTTTCAGTTGGATGAAATGACAATTTACTATGATGGGGAAATCCCTGATAATATGAAGGCACGAGAAAGCCGTTTTCATTTCGTTCAAGATAATGGAGAATCAAGATGACTGACTGGCAGAAGATTAAACTAGGTGATATTAGTGAAGTTATTGGTGGAGGCACCCCTAGCACCAAAAATTATGACTTTTGGAATGGTGATATACCATGGTTAACTCCTAAGGATTTATCCGGTTATAATAATCGATATGTATCCAGAGGTGAAAGAAATATCACAAAATTAGGATTACAAAATAGTAGTGCTCGGATGTTACCCAAAGGAACTGTATTATTAACAAGTCGTGCACCAATTGGCTATTTAGCCATTGCAGAAAATGATGTTTGCACAAATCAAGGCTTCAAAAGTATTATATTAAAAGATGGATATTGCCCTGAGTTTTTCTATTATTTGCTAAAAAATAATATAGATTACATTATAGGTATGGGCTCTGGATCTACTTTTGCAGAAATATCTGGAACACAGGTCAAAAATTTAGAATTTACGGTTCCACCGATAGATATTCAGAAGAAAATTGCTGAGGTGTTGGGTGCGTTGGATGATAAGATTGAACTGAATAATAAGATAAATAATAATTTAGAACAACAGGCTCAGGCGCTAATACAAGAACATACTATCAATCTTCAAACGATTATCCCTTTAGATGAATTTTGTAATATTTTCACAGGAAGAAAAAATGCAAACGAATTTGATAAAAATGGCGTAAATAAGTTTTTTACTTGCGGCCCAGAAGCTTTGAGTATCAATAGTTACATTTATGATGGCCCAGCTGTAATTATATCTGGTAATGGAGCATACACAGGAAGAACAAGATTTTATAATGGCAGATTTGATTTATATCAGAGAACTTATGCTTGTACGTTAAAAGAAAAGGTTAATAGCAACTATATTTATCTTTTATATCCTTTGTTAAAAATGGTATTGGAAAAAAAACTTATGGGCGGTACTCATGGTTCTGCAATTCCTTATATTGTAATGAATGATATTGCAAAATTTGAAGTTCCTTTTGATAAAGAAATTTTTGATAAAATATCTCCTGCATGTAAAGCAATAATTGATAAAATACAAACTAATGAACAAGAAAACGAAAAATTATCAGTGTTGCGAGATACGTTATTACCGAAACTCATGAGTGGGGAAATTGATGTTTCAAAAGTTAACATTTCGGCTGATAAATTATCATTTACCGAGGAGTAGAAATGGTACGTAAAAATATTTTTGAAATTTTAAGATAATTTTTTATTGATTTTAAGATAATTTTTTATTACATTATAGATGTTTTGTTAAAATATATTTTGTAGTTCATTGAAAATGCGTATAAAATTAAAAATAATTAAAGATACCATTTTTAATCATTACAGATAGTGATTTTTTGTTTTATAGAAAGTTGTGATCATGGAAACAGCCGAGCTTAAAATTCCTCATATTGATTTTTTTGACCCTATTACAACAAAAATAGTTGAATTGGAAAATTTGCGCGAAAAAACAATAGCAGCTTCAACACCGCCATCAGCTTTTTCGCAATTACATAGCTTGTTTCGAATTACGGAGAGTTTAGCTTCTGCAAGAATTGAGGGAAATCATACAACTATTGCAGATTATGTGCAAGATAAAATAGAGGGGAAAGATACTTCTCAGCAACACAAAGAAATTGCTAATATTGAAGAATGTATTCAACTTATTAATGATGAATTTAAGAACAATCCTAAATTTCAAATATCTGAATTTTTTATAAAACAGTTGCACTCAGTTTTAATGAAGGATTTAACAAGTGAAGGAAGTAGAGTTCCAGGAGCATATCGTTCTCATGATGTTAAAATAACTGGTTCACAGCATAAACCACCTGAGTTTTTAGAAGTTCCGATGTTAATGTCTGATTTGATTGGTTTCGTTAATAGAAAAGATCCTATAAAAGATCCACGACAGGTCGATTTATTAAAGGTAGCTATTGCGCACCACCGTTTTGTTTGGATCCACCCATTTGATAATGGCAATGGACGCATGGCTAGATTGTTAACTTATATAATGCTTAGACAATACGGCTTTTTTAAGGTGTATTTTCTAAATCCTGCTGCTGTATTTTGCCAGAACAGAGATAAATATATAAGTGGTTTAGAAAAGGCTGATACAGGAACCGATGAAAATATTAAAGAATGGTGTTTATATGTTTTAGACGGATTACAGAGAGAAAGCCAAAAAATAAAAAAATTAATGAGCAAAGAGTTTTTGGATACAAAAATTATTTTACCAGCTATACATTATTCTCTTAATAACAATTTAATTAGCGAAGAAGAAAATATTGTCTTAAAACGCTCTGTAGAACAAGAAGATTATACAATAATGGTTAAAGACCTAAAAGAAGTCTTTAAAGAAAAAAATGATGCTCAACTAACGTATATGATTAAGCAAATGTTGTCTAAACATCTGTTAAGAAAAGATGGCGAAAAATCTAGAAAATATACTATTAATTTGAATGCACATGCGCTTACTCGTGGTATGTTAGAAAGTTTAGTGAATGAAAATTTTGTAGAGTTTAAGTAATAAAGGAGCCTAACTCATGACATACACAAACCCAGCAAATGAAGATGCTTATGAAAACTCGGTTATAGAGTTGTTTGAAGGTATGGGATATACTCATGTCTATGGTCCGGATATTGAGGATAGAGATTTTTATTCTCCATTATATGAAGATGTGCTTGTTAATGCCCTTTACAAAATCAATCCTAAATTACCAGAAAGCGCTATTAAAGAGGCTTTATACAAGCTCAAAAACTTTGAAAATGCCGAATTGGTGCAAAAAAACAAGCTTTTTATGGATTATCTGCAAAATGGTATCACTGTCCACTATACAGAAAAAGGTGAACCTAAAGATACTATTGTTTATTTGATAGATTATGAAAAGCCAAACAACAATTCATTTATCGTAGCTAATCAATGGACATTTATTGAAAACAGCAACAAAAGGCCTGATGTTTTATTGTTTATCAATGGTCTTCCTTTGGTTTTGATGGAGTTAAAATCTCCTTCTCGTGAAGAAACAGATGTTTCAGAAGCTTATCGCCAAATTCAAAACTATAAGCATGAAATCCCTTCAATGTTCATTTATAATGCAATCTGTGTTATGAGCGACTTATTGCAATCAAGAGCTGGCACTATTACTTCCGGTGAAGATCGTTTCATGGAATGGAAAACCGTTGATGGGAATTATGAAAATACCCAATATGCTCAATTTGATACTTTCTTTAAAGGTATTTTTGAAAAAGAACGTTTGCTTGATATCTTAAAAAACTTTATTTGTTTTTCTAATGAGCAAAAAGGAGCTGCTAAGATTTTAGCAGGATACCACCAATACTTTGCGGTTAAAAAAGCGATTGCATCTACACAAAAAGCAACCGAAACAGATGGTAAAGGTGGTGTGTTCTGGCATACACAAGGTAGTGGTAAATCTTTATCAATGGTTTTCTATGCTCAATTATTGCAAAAAGCCTTAAATAGTCCAACGATTGTTGTTTTAACTGATAGAAACGATTTAGATGACCAATTATATGGCCAGTTTTCAAAATGCAAAGACTTTTTAAGACAGACACCAGTACAAGCAGAAAGTCGCGCACATTTAAAACAACTCTTAAATGGTATCAAAGCAAATGGTATTTTCTTTACCACCATGCAAAAATTTGAAGAATCAGAAGAGCCTCTTTCCACTCGTCGCAATATTATTGTTATGGCAGATGAGGCTCATCGTGGTCAATATGGATTGTCTGAAAAAATTGATGCAACAACTGGTAAGATAAAAACCGGTGCCGCTCGTATTATTCGTAATTCTTTACCAAATGCTACATATATTGGATTTACCGGCACACCGATTTCTTCTAAAGATAAAAATACTCGTGAAGTATTTGGGAATTATATTGATGTTTATGATATGACGCAAGCGGTGGAAGATGGGGCAACCCGCCCGGTTTATTATGAAAGCCGCGTTATTAAATTACATCTGAAACCAGAGGTATTAAAGCTCATTGATGCCGAGTATGACTTGATGGCTCATAATGCTGATCCTGAAGTTATAGAAAAGAGCAAACGTGAGCTTGGAAAAATGGAAACTATTCTTGGTGATGATAACACCATCAATTCATTAGTTTCTGATATTTTAGATCACTATGAAAATAATCGTGCTGATTTATTGACCGGTAAGGCAATGGTTGTAGCTTATTCTCGTCCAATTGCACTTAAAATTTATCGTAAAATATTAGAACTTCGCCCATCTTGGAAAGAAAAAGTTGCTGTTGTTATGACTTCTGACAATAACGATCCGGAGGATTGGCGCGAGATTATTGGTAATAAAAACTATAAAGACGAATTGGCTCGTAAATTTAAGGATAATAACGATCCTCTCAAAATCGCTATTGTAGTTGATATGTGGTTAACAGGTTTTGATGTACCATCTCTTGCCACAATGTATGTTTATAAACCAATGTCTGGCCATAATTTGATGCAGGCTATTGCTCGTGTAAATAGAGTGTTTAGAGATAAAGAAGGTGGATTAGTTGTTGATTACGT
>JAFTSJ010000009.1 GCA_017467335.1 Alphaproteobacteria bacterium | reverse complement strand
GTTTTTTTGACACATTTTTTAGAAGATAATCACACTTGCCTGTAAAATAAAAAAGCATATAAAATCAAATAATTATAAATTTTAGTTGACAAGTGAATAAACATGAAATATCATGTCAAAAAAACGTACCTTTTTTTGACATATTTTTTAAAAATAACATATTGATTTAATTATATTTTAATTTTTATTTTTGTAAAAAATTTCAAACGTTTTTTTATACGTAATTTTGTTATATTTCGGGGTAGATTTTTTAGCTTTATAACATATTATAAGCGATTCGTTTTTGTGAATTTATCTATGAAAAAAAATACGTTACCCTGAACTTGGTTCAGGGTATTTTGATAATAAAGCAACACGTTAATATAGTTGTTATGTGGATAACCAGATGGTTTTTTATCACATACCCATACCACTATTTCGATTGCGAATGATTTCAGCAGAGCGTCGATTTTCTTCACGAATACGTTCTTCCCGATATCGGTTTCTGTTTTCTTCTAACTGTTTCCGACGTTGTCTATGTTCACGTTCTTCCCGTTCCATACGGCTTTCCGGTTCTTCCCGTTTTGAACGACTTAATCGTTCTTCCCGTTCTGAACGACTTTCTTCACCCCGTTCAGGACGATGATGTTCCCGATTGTTGATATCATCTTCTTGTGTTTCTGATGTGTACATTGATATTTATTCCTCTTGTATTTATACAGCGTTTTTATATTGTATCATATTTGGCGATGTTCTGCAAGCAAAATAATTGATAGTACTGCTTTTTTCAAAGTTATTAACACACCTTTCGATTGAAACAATACAAGAACATGGTAAAAGAAAACGGATAAATAGTCGATATTATTTATCCGTTTTGAAGAAGATGTTATTTCGACCAAGAAATTGGGTTCTGTAATAATATATTGCAGGATTTTGGGGTGTTAGATGATAAACCATGTGAAATACCCAATATATTGTTTTTTATATCTTTTGTAGAGTCTTGTAATATTCTGCCTATTCCCCCATAAGCCTTCCGTTGTTTGGAATCAGATACTTTATCATATATATCTAACGCTTCTTTGCCAATTCCACCCAAAAACATTTCGGTAGCTGCAAATTCTCCATCGGAAGAACCAACACAGCTGATATATTGATGTTTGTTTGTATCGGGAATTCGCAGAGGAGTAATTCGGTTTTTCTCGTCAAGTGCTTTTTGTGCAGAGGGTTCCAAAAATCCTTCTGCCGCAGCCTTAATAGAGCCTTCGTTATAGCCAACTGTCGCACCATATCCTAATTTATGTCCTAATTTATTGACGCACGGATTTAGACGGTAAGTTGTGAATCTTGTCCATTGGTATTTCCTTTGTTAAACATGCGGTGATATGGTTTAATTAGAGTGTCTTCAACAAAAGAACAAGAGGATTTTTTGCTTTTTATAAAAAAAGCCACCGAATTGTGGTGGCTTTAAGTGTTAAAATGATTCTTCGGATGCGGTTGTTTCATCAATTGATATTTGCTTAACTTGTATGCGAACACGTAAAATACGCATGTTATCAACGGTTATTACTTCATACCGACAAAATTCATCTTCAACATGATTTCCTTGTTTCGGAACTTCGCCCAGTAATCCGAAAACATATCCACCCATTGTCGTTTCTTCATGTTCCGTATAAGGCAGACCGGCACATTCAAAAACATCTTCAACTAAAACCGTTCCGTCAACTTCATAAACCATATCGTCAATTTTAGTTATCGGTTCGTTGATTTGCGGATCATGTTCATCTAAAATATCGCCAACTAATTCTTCTAAAATATCTTCCATTGATAATAAACCGGCTGTACCGCCATATTCATCGACAACAACAGCCATGTGAATATGTTTCAACATCATTTCATGTAAAATGTCTGAAATGGATTTATTTTCAGGAACAAATAAAATTTCACGAGAAATATTGGTCAGAAACTTTTCATCATTTTTTTCTGAACCTCGTTCAATAATATCTCGAATGTGTATCATGCCGATAACGTGATCTCGGTCTTTATCACAAAGCGGAAAACGGGTGTGATGATGTTTTCTGATGAATTTTAACACTTCTTCATTGCTGTCGTCTTGATATAAACATTTCATATCTTGACGAGGTATCATAATTTCGTGTGCACAGATTTCAGAAAAAACAATCGCATTTTGAATGATTTCCCCTTCCGTTTCGCTAATCATACCGCTTTTTTGTGAGGCGTCAATAATAATCTTAATTTCCTCGCCGGAATGTGTTTCTTCCGTTTCATCAGCTAATTTTGTTCCCATCAAACCTAAAATCCACATGGAAACATGGTCGAAAATCCAGATGAATGGAGCAAAAATGCGATTAAATGTATATAATGCCGGTGCAACGGCCAAAACGTATCGTTCCGTTGATTGGATGGCTAATGATTTTGGTACAAGTTCGCCCAAAACAACGTGGAGCAATGTAATAAAAGAAAAAGCAATCCCGAAACTGATAGAGTGCAATAAAACAGAATCTTCGGCAAACCAATGACCGAATAACGCTTCCAGTAATTTTGAAACAGCCGGTTCCCCAATCCACCCTAAGCCTAAGGAGGCTAATGTAATCCCCAATTGAATAGCACTTAAATACGTGTTTAGATGATCGTTAATTTTTAAAGCAATTTTGGCACGCCGACTGTTCGTTGTGCGAACCAGTTCTTCTAAACGTGTTCGTCTAATCTTAACAATCGAAAATTCTGAAACAACAAAAAAAGCATTTGCAAAAACTAAAAACAGGACAAGTCCAATATTGAGGACATATACATATAACGGTGTCATAGACTAAAAATAAAACCTCTCAATTTATTAAAACGTTTACCATGTTATCATATATCTTATATTTGTCAAGATGTCTTCATATAAATAATTTGCTTTTTCGAGTCGTTTTTATCTGAAAAACAAATTGACTTATCAGTGAATTTTGAACAGGTTATGTTTTCAGTGCGAGTCGAATATATCATGATATTCATGACCATTTGTTAACTTTTAATGACTTTTATTTGTCCTTTTGTATATCTGAAAAAAAGAAAAAGATGTAAAAATATCTTTAAAACACAATATATAGTTTTAAGTGTACAACATATTGTGTCAAGGAAATTGTTTTTAAAAATTAACAAAAAGTTAATTGATTTTTTTGTGGAAACTTTTATTATATGTATATCAAGCAAATTGACTAGAAGACGAATAAAGGAACAAACATGTTAACGGACATGAAACAAGAACAACTGCTTTTTTTACAAACCAATGCTCCTGAAACGGTTGCCAATGCCGTTCAGTCAGAAAAGAACGCATTGCGACAAGAATGGCAAAGTGTTTGTCAAGCATTAGAAACGCAAATGGGGGATAAATTAGCCTTGCGTTGGTTAAAGCGAGTGACGCCGGATAAATTGGTGGATAATCAAGTTAATTTGTGTGTTCCGTCACCGTGTATTCATGAATTGATTAAACGAAATTATGCTGATCAGATATTGGCTTTATGGCAAAAAGAAAATCCGATGATTGGCGGATTAACGTTTCAGTTAAATCAACAAGGGGATACGGCTCTTTCAACCCAGACGATACAACCGTTAAGTGCCAAGGGAACATCACCCAATGTTGTTTCTTTTGTTGAAAGTATTAAAATGCATGCGGCCGGAAAAGTTGAAATGCGTATTGATGTTGATGGTGAAACAATTCCGTGTTTTTTGGATAAAAGTCATACATTTGATTCTTTTGTTGTCGGTCCGTCCAATGAATTTGCTTATGCGGCGGCCAGACGTGTTGCCGAAGATAACACGGTTGTTTTTAATCCGTTGTATTTACATGCGTCCGTTGGATTGGGTAAAACGCACTTAATGCACGCAATTGCTTGGCGTATTAAGGAACTTTATCCGGAACAAAATGTTTTATATTTGACGTCAGAGCAATTTTTTCAACACTTTATTAAAGCTTTACAGCATAAAAATACAGATTCGTTTCGAAAATTATTTCGGGATGTTGATGTGCTGATGATTGATGATGTTCAGTTTATTTTTGGTAAACCGGCCTCTCAGGAAGAATTTTTCCATACATTTAATCAGTTAATTGCTCGAGGGAAGAAGATTATTTTGTCAGCAGATACCAATCCGATGGATTTACAAGGGATTGAGGATAGAATTAAAACCCGTATTGCACAGGGTTTGGTTGTTCAAATTCAGCCGACAACATACGAATTAAGATTGGGTATTTTACAAAAGAAAGCCGAAGAAACCCGTGTTTACATTCCGGAAGATGTTATTCGGTATTTAGCTAAAAATATTACGGCCAGTATTCGTGAATTGGAAGGTGCTTTTAAACGGTTGATTGCTCATGCTGAATTGATTGGAACGCCAATTAACATGGATACGGCACGTTCTGTCTTAAAGGATATTTTGCAAGTTTACGAACGCCAATTTTCCGTTGCTGAAATTCAGCAGGTGACGGCTGATTATTACGGATTAAGATTATCTGATATTAAATCTAATCGGCGTGAACGTAAAATTGCCCGTCCTCGTCAATTAGCGATGTATTTATCTAAAACCTTGACGGCATTATCTTTACCGGATATCGGAACACAATTCGGGCGAGATCATACAACAATTATTCATGCTGTTCGAACTATTGAAAATTTGTTGTTACGGGATTCGCAGTTGGTTAAAGATAAAGACAATATCATTATGCGTATAAAAGAAGGGATATAGTATGGCAAATATCAATCCGTTTAATAATCCGTTTATGCTGGGTTTTGATGAATTGGAAGATGTTTTGTTACGCATATCCAAAGGGTCAGAAAGTTTTCCGCCTTATAATATAGAGCAGACAGGATCTGATTCGTTACGTATAACATTGGCTGTTGCCGGATATAAAGAACAAGATTTAGATGTATCTGTTGAAGATAATCAATTGGTTATTCGAGGACGGCAAGAACCGTGTGAAAATCGTCATTTTTTGCATCGTGGTATTGCCGGCCGGTCGTTTATTAAATCATTTGTATTGGCAGACGGTTTAAAGATAACCGAGGCCTTTTTAGAAAACGGTTTATTAAATATTGATTTATATCGTCCGACAAAACCAAAGAAAATACGTCAAATTGCCATTCAAACCAAAAAAGAAACATCACATATTTTAACAACACAGGAGCATGAAGATGACTAAACCATTTATTTTATCGGATTTAGATGAACCGACTTACTTTATGCAAAACACATTATCAATTGATATGGACAAGGCCTATATCAAACAAGAATTTTTAAATAACGAATCGGTTTGGTCGATATACAACGGGCAAGGGGAAAAAATGGGATATGCATCCAGTCGAGAAGTTGCTTTTGCTGTTGCCAACCAAAACGAATTGATTGGGTTAAGTGTTCATTAACATAAAATCATATTCAAAAAACATTTAATTTCAGTAAAATATCAAAAATAACAGTCTTGATTTTTGGTAAAGGCATTCTTATATCTTACAGGTCGTATAGACAAACAAAATACATAACGTTTTGTTATTATCAGATATAAATATGGAGTTAAAAATGGAAACCGGTAAAGTAAAATGGTTTAATTACAAAAAAGGGTATGGTTTTATTAAACCCAACCAAGGAGAAAAAGATATTTTTGTTCACATCACGGCATTGCAGGCGGCCAAATTACGCAGTTTAAATGAAGATGAAACAATTTTATATGACCTTAAAGAAGAAAACGGTAAAATTTGTGCAACGAATTTGAAAAAAAGTTTATAACAAACAGGATATAAAAAAGGCGTATCGGATTGATACGCCTTTTGTGTTATTTTATGCGGATTGACGTATAGACGTCTGACATAATGATTCTTCATAATCATCTAAATTAACAATTGTGTATGCGGATTTATCTGCCATCAATTTACGAAGCAATTGATTCGTGTGTGCATGACCGGATTTCACACCGGCAAAATGACCGATAATCGGCATACCTAATTGATATAAATCACCAACGGCATCCAATGTTTTATGAACAACAAATTCATTTTCACTGCGTAAACCTTCTTTATTGGCAACTTTGTCCCCATCAACAACAATCACATTATCAAAAGAACCGCCTTTAGCCAATCCCATGGCTCTTAATGCTTCTACTTCCTGTAAAAAGCCAAAAGTACGCGCATAAGAAATGGCATCTTTAAATGTTCTTTCCGATAAGGTAATGGAATATTCTTGACGACCGATAACTTTGGACTTGGAAAAATCAATCATAAAGTCAATAGAAAGATTTTTTTGAGCCGGATACAAACAAACACTGGCTCCTTTATTATCATCAAAAGTAACTTCTTTTAAAATTTTAACAGCTTTTAACGGGGCATCTTGTTTAATAATGCCGGCACATTCAATCAATGTAACATAATCTAATGCAGAACCGTCCATGACAGGAACTTCGGCACTATCCAATTCAATTAAGATGTTTGTGATACCAAATCCGCTTAAAGCACCCATTAAATGTTCAATTGTACCGACAGAAACACCATCAGCATTTCCGACACAAGAACACATCCGTGTATCAACAACAGTATCATGACTGACCGGAATTAAATTATCTTTATCCGTAATATCCGTTCTTTTAAAGACAATACCATGACCGATACCGGCCGGTTTTAACGTCATATGAACTTTTTGACCGCTATGTAACCCGATACCAACGCAAGGAATGGCATTTTGCAATGTCTTTTCGCAATTTTTATAAGCGGTTAACGTTTTTATTTCTGCAATCATCTTAATTCTCCTTTGCATGAGTTGAGGTCAGCATAACGATTTTTTGATGATTTGACAAATCAATGATTGTTTCAAATTATTACAAGAATATGCTAAAATAGTTAATATATGCGTATGTATAAATAAATTAACTTGACTTATTTTCAAAAATGAGTACAGTAAATTCATGAAGAAAATACTCAATAAATTACAAAAAGCAACACAGCAATCTAAAATTTTACGATATAAAACCTACAAAAAGATGGGGGGAATTGGTCATCGTAAATGGATTGACCGTGTTGTTAAAGGAACCATGTTGCTTTTGTTAGGTGTTGGTGCCTTTGTTTTGTTTAAACCGGATGCACAGGTTGTTATCAGTCAAGATGATATTAACTGTGCCCCGAATTGTCCGGTTGAACCTGTTTTAAATCCCGAAGCACAAGAAATTGTCCATTCTGATTTAGGGGATGAACCGGTCGTTGCAGAAGAAGCGGAAACCGGGCCGTCTTTGATTGATTTAGAAAATGCCGTTCGTCAGGATAAAGCACGTTTGAATACATATACATTGGAAAAAGGTGAAACATTTCTGAAACTGTTATCTCGGGCTCAAATTGATAAAATTCAGCATAAAAATATTACCAGTACATTGGAAACACTGGTTAATTTACGTTCTATTAAACGGGGAACGGTTGTGATGATTTTTACCGGTTTAAAAGGTGAATTTTTAGGTTTGACATTACCTTTTCGGGAAAACGAATTTGTTGCGGTTTTAAAGGACGAAGATGGTTTACTTATTCCGTTTGCACAAGAAGGTCGTGTTGAAACGCAAAATAAACGGATTGAAGGGAAAATTGTTCGTACGTTTAGTGGGTCGGCTCAAAAATACGGGGCTCCGAAGTCTATTGTTCGTCAAATCATCAATGCGTTGGGAAATGAAATTGATTTTTATAGCGATTTTAAACCGGAAGACCCTTTTGAAATTATTTATTCACAGCAGGTGACGCCAACGGGATTGGAATTGGATACGAACAAACAGGTTTTGTATTTTGGATTTAAATCGGGTAAAAAGGAAGTACATCGCTATTGGTACACCGATCGTTCCGGAACGGCCGCTTTTTATAATCCGACCGGACAGCGTGAACAACGAACTTTGGAAAAACGCCCGATTGAAAAATTCAGATTGTCATCTTCATACGGTTGGCGAACACATCCGATTTTAATGTATCGTATTTTTCATAAAGGATTGGATTTGGCAGCCCCTCGGGGAACGCCTGTTTATGCCGGTGGTGACGGTAAAATTATTCAGTTAGGTCGTAAAGGAGCATATGGTAAATATATTCGTATTCGTCATGCCGGCGGTTATGAAACGGCGTATGCTCATTTAAATGCGTATAAGAAGGGGTTAAAAGTCGGCTCCTATGTCAAACAAAAAGAATTGATTGGTTATGTCGGATCAACAGGTCGAACAACAGGACCGCATTTGCATTATGAAGTTTGGCGTGGTAAAAAAACGGTTAATCCGTTGCAAGATAATGTAATTGCCGGTAAACAATTAAGCGGTTTTGAATTAGAACAATTTCAGTCATTTGCTGAAAGCGTTCATCCGGATTTTAAGCAACATTTGTTTGGTAAAAATCCACCGTTACCGCCTCGCAGACCGCAATCTAAGTAATGTTGATATGTCTATCAACGGTTAAATTTATGTGTGTGATTTTTATTGAATAAAAATCCCTCACAACATATTGCGTGAGGGATTTTTGTTTATTGATTTTCTTTTTGTTGTTGTTTTCGTTTAACGTTAAATTGTCGATTTAAGCGTGTGTTTGAATCAAGTCGGGATTTACCCAGTGTTTTAATTTGACGGCTGGATAATTCAACTCCTAACGTGTATAAAAATAATAAACCGGCGTGATTTTGTGATTGATTGGCATGACGAACATAATTTTGACCGTCATTTTCCGGATTTTCGGGAGATAATTCCGGTTGAACCATAAATAAATATCGAATAATCGGTAAATTTTCCGGTTGACGAAATAACAATTTAACAGTTGTTTTATTAGCCGGTATGCCCATTTGTGCAAAACGACCAAATAAGGTTACATCTTGTTCCGACCGATTTTCGGTTGCCAGTGATTTTGCCAATATAAGTAACGGATTCAAATTTTTAATTGTGTTACGTAAATGAGGTTGTGTTTCATATAACCGACAAATAATTGGCAAGTTGTGTTTTTGTTGTATCAATTTGTGTATGTCGGAAGGGGTCGGTTTCATGCCGGCTTCACACAAACTGACATATAATTGCGTTGCTTCCGGATTAAATGTATCTTGTGCTAATACATTTGCCAATTGGTGAAGTGGTTGAGCGGCTTCAACGATACCATAGTGAGCCAAAGCAGGTGTTTCTTCCAATAGTTTTAAAGCAAGATAATAATCTTCATTCGATACAGCCATTGTGAACATAATGGAATCGTATTCTTCTTTTGCTTCTTGTGCTTCACGGGCTTCTTTTTCGGCTTTTGATTCTTTGTTAAACAGATTAAGCAAGCGTTTAAAAAACATGTTATCTCCTTTGTTGAGCACACAGTATATCACATTTTTATGATAATGTCTATTTTTTTTATTATTTTTTTTCAAATTGACATTTGTTTGATTTTAGAGTATCTTATAGTAAGAGAAAAGGATTTTTCAGAAAATGACACACGGATTTTTATCATTTGATGAAATTTTGAAAACAATTACCGTTGCAGAAATGATTGCTCCGGTGCCAGATGGTGTTTCTTTTTCTGAAATGGTTTATTTAAATCGCAAAACAAATAATTTAGCAGAAAAGATACTTTCCCCTGCTGAGCAAAAGAAAAATTTGGCGGCATATGCCCGATGGATGGTTGAACATGTCGGGTGGGACGGGTTTGGTGTTCATAATCAACAAATGTTTAAGCGTGCCATTGAACAAATATGGTCCCATATTCGTCATGATAAGCGAGCCGATGATTTTTTTCAATCTGTTTTACGACAAGCTGGTTCATATATATTAGATGCTCATTGTATTATTGCAACCGGTCAAAATAGAATGGGAGGCAGATTAAAACCACGTCCGCAGGAAGGTGTCGGTTCCAATATTATGCAAACACCTTATCGGCCGGATGGTTATCGTTTTTTAAGTGCTGAATATTGTGTTCTTGATGAACGGGGCTCAGAAAAACAATTGTTGGCTTTAAATCGGCGTAATTACAAAGATATTCAATTGCCGGAACAGGCTCGCCCTGTTTGGGAAATCGGAAGCATACAGCAGGGGCAAGAAAAAATTTTAGTTGTTTCATGTGCTTCTTTGTCATTGTCGGCTGATTATCAACGTTGGAAACGATTTATTAAATGTTTTGATACAATTTATGGTCGGAACGGGCAAAAATGGGACAGATTGATTTTAGACTTTCGAGGAAATCAAGGTGGAGAAGACAAACCCATTGACCATATTGCTCGAAGAACATATGGAAATGATATTAACACCTATAAACGCTGTGAAATCAGAGATACTTTTTTATCTGATTATGCGTTGCATAAGCACGGCATTTTTACCCGTCATTTAGATAAATCCGTTCCTGTTTTAAAACGAACGTGTTTTTCGGGTCGTTCAGTAACATTGTTTGATGAAACAAAAGCGTATTATACATTTAATCCGCAACAAGGGTATCGAGGTAAAATAACCATCTTAACAGATAGACAAATCGGATCGGCGGCTGAAAGCGGATATACTTCTTTTTACCATCATCCGAACGTTTGTTATATTGGTGAAAACACACGAGGTATGCAACAATTTCAACAAGGAAATGTTCACTTGCCGTGTGGGTTTTTGTTGCGTGTCGGTGTTACAAAGTTGACGTATTGGGATAAACAAGGGGAAAATATAGAATGTATCGGTCACCAACCGGATATTAACTGTGCCGGTCAAGATGCGTTTGATGTTGCCTTGCAAACATCGGCGACTTTACCGTATCATATCTTGAATGAAGAAACCCCTATTCAGCAAAAACATGCGTTAAACGGATATTCGCCGTATTATCCGCAACGACCAGATATTCGGCGGGGATTTAGCACAAAAACGGTTGTTGAAGCCTTATCTCAAATTGAAAAACGGAATCGTTTGGCAACTTGTATGCATCGAACGAAATCGTAACCCGATTATGGTTTCAATCGTTGAATAATATCATCATATGCCATAACATGTTTAATCGGACCAAGTGCCGACAATGTTGGTTTTTGGGTTATCAGTTGACGGGCAACCCGTTGTAAATCAGATAATTCAACGGCATTTATTTTTTCAATGACTTCTTGTTTTGAAACAATGCGTCCATGGATAATCATGTCAATAGCGTTGGCTTCGGCGTGTGTTGCCATGTTTTCTTGTCGCATAAGGATACCGGCACGTAATCGAGCTTTGGCTCGATTGATTTCTTCTTGTGTTAAGGTATCGGGTAATTTAATCAATTCATCACATAAAACAGGCAGTAATTCCGTTACTTCTTTTTCGCCTGTTCCGGCATAAACACCAAATGAACCGGTGTCTGTTTCAGCGGAGTTAAAGGCATAAATCGAATAAACCAGTCCTCGTTTTTCACGAATTTCCTGAAACAGACGAGATGACATGCCACCGCCTAAAACAGAAGATAATAAACTACCGATATAATAATCCGGATGATTATAAGAAAATCCTTCAAACCCAAAAACTAAATTAACTTGTTCATGTGGTTTTAATACTCTTTTTTCACCTCCGTGATAAACGGCCGTTTGAGCAGATGGCATATCATGCGTTGCAACATGTGTTAACCGTTTTTCACATTCTGCGACAAAAGTATCATGATGAACGGCCCCGGAAGCACTGACAATCATGCGATTGGCCGTATATTGTGTGTGCATATAGTCTAATAATTTTTGACTGCTGATATCTCGAACGGTTTGAGCCGTTCCCAAAATAGCTCGTCCAAGCGGTTGGTTAGGATAGGCTGTTTCACTATAATAATCAAATACCAAATCATCAGGAGTATCATTTTGCATGTTAATTTCCTGAATGATAACCCCTTTTTCTTTTTCCAGTTCGGTTGTATCCATAATGGAATGTTGAACAATATCTGTGATAATATCTAATCCTAATTGGCCATGTTCTTTGAGAACACGGACATAGTACGCCGTCATATCCTTGCCGGTATAGGCATTGATAATACCACCGACATCTTCCACTTCTTTGGATATATCAAAAGAAGAACGACTTGTTGTTCCTTTAAATGCCATATGTTCTAAACAGTGAGAAATACCGTTAATATCGGCTGTTTCATAACGAGCTCCGACAGATACCCAAACACCTAATGAAATGCTGTCAGATATCTCCGATGAATCGGTGATAACACGAATACCGTTTGATAAAGTTGTTGTTTGTATCATTTTTCTTTCCTAACGCTGTATTGACGGCTGAGGCATAAGAACAGGACCTGTTGCTGTTTTTTGTTCGTTGCCGTTAAGCCATTTGTTGATTTGATCATAAGTCGGTGTTTTGCGTGTGTTCCCCAAAACAGCAAAAGCTAATCGGGAATTTAGTATGCGACCGGCAATTTGTTGAATTTCAGCCGGTGTAATTGAATCTAATTCTGATAAAACATCTTCCGGTGGGGTTACATGATTAAAATATGTCATATCAAATAAATTGGAAGATATTTTTTCGTCTAATGAGCCATCATTGGACGGCATATCCAATTTCATTTGTTTTTTAGCGGCTTCAATGTAAAAAGACGGTATATCCGTAACCGTTTGACGCAGTAAACGACATGTTTCTTTGATAATGGTTTCTTGTTTTGGTAATTCAGCTGAAAAACTTAAATAAAAGACAGCACTGTCTTCAAAAGCACAATTTTCAGCCTGTATGCCATATAACAATCCTTGCTTAATACGCAATTCGTCAAAAGCCATTAAAGATATAACTCCGGCATAAAGTGAAGCACACATATAATCTCGGAAATGATGTATGGGGACGCCTTGAAAAGCCATGCGAACAGTGTTCGTTTCCGTGTCTTGTTCTTCTCGGCGATCGCCCCCTAAATACGGAGAAGGTGTTTTAGTCGGAACAGGGGTGTTGTTTGTAAATTGTCCGTAGGCTTGTTCACAATAACGCACAACCGTGTCAAAATCCGTATTGCCGGCAACGGAAATAATTAAATTTTCAGGACGAAACCATTTTTGATAATAAGAAATTAAATCATCCCGTGTAATGTTTTTGACGGTTTTGAGTGTTCCTTCAATCGGTAAACCTAACGGATTGCGTTTGTACGCCGCATTAAACATTAAATTATTGGCACAATTATCATTATCATCTAAAAATTCGGATATTTCCGTCAAAACAATGCCCTTTTCCCGTTCCAGTTTATCCGGTGGAAAAGTCGGATTTTGTATCATATCAGCGTAAACATCAAAAACCAATGCAAAATCTTCCGGTAAAACATCCGTTGTTAATTGGATATATTCCTGCCCTGTTTCAGCATTAAAAATTGTACCTGAATGTCGTTCAATCAATTGAATTTCTTCTTCCGTACGAGATGATGTGCCTAAAAATAAACAGTGTTCCAAATAATGTGCAATCCCGTTTTGTTCTCTTATTTCATTTTGAGAACCGGCCATGACACGACAACAAAAAGAAACTTTTTGAAGATTGGACACCCGTTCAAATACAACACGAACACCGTTTTGTAATATTTTTGTTTGTATCATACCGTTCCTTATGTGCTAAAACAAATTGCTGATTCCGTCTGTAAAACTTTGCCAAAGAGATTTTTCTTCTTTAGTTGGAGCAACTTCATCAAACACGGAAGGTTGTTGTGTTTGTTGGGGTATTTCATCTGTAACGGGAACAACTTCTTTTCCATTGACGGCAACAACCGGTAATTGTTGTTCATCAGTTTGCACAAGGGTTGGTGTCGGTTGCGGTTCTTGTGTTGGCATCGGTGTCGGTTGCGGTTCTTGTGTTGTCGTCGGTGACGGTTGAGAGGGTTGAGACGGTTGCTGATTGTCCGATGATTGTTCTTCTTGCTGTTGTGTTTGTTGAACATGAGGTAACGCAATTTGTTCAATATAAGAACGTTCGGCATCAGATAAAACAACACCTTGGGGAACAACAATTTCAACATTTGTTTGTTTAATGGGTTCACCTAAACGGCGAGGTTTGTTGGACGTTGATTGTTGTAAAATTGTTTTTTTTGTCGGTGCAACTTTTTCTTTATTTGGTTGTTGCGTATAAGGTTGGAATTGCTTCATTGCTGCATATTCTTTTTCCGCATTTTGAACAACTTGTGAAATCGGACGAGGTTCATTCCCGTTTGATTGAATATCCGCTTTATCCGTTTCTTCCGTTAATGGAGAATCCGGTGTTTGTCGGACATAATGACGTGTTGATTTTTCAGAATACACGGTTTTTCCGTTTTCTTGAACAAGCCGTTTTGTTGTTACTTTTTGTTTTTCAACGGGAGCAACTTGTTCCGTTGTTAATTCTTGAATAATTAAGCCGGTTGTAGATGCAATATTCGGAGGTGTTAATTTATCCAGTTTAGCTTGTGCCGGCGGAACGGCTGTTTCCGGATTGTTTAACATTTGTGCTGAACATCCGCCAACAAATGTATGACAGTTGTTAGGTGAAAATGTCGGTGTTAATAAGTTCAAAAACGGTGTCGGACGCATCCAAACGGCTTCGATTTCCCCCGGTGTATCAAATGTAGCAACTTCTCCGCTTTGCAGAGCTGCCATTTGTTCCGGATAAGGGAATGTTTCTCCGATATCCATCTTGACACCATTGTCAAAATCCAACAAGACATAGCCTGACCCGTTCCCTTTAAGTTGTTTGTCGGCGGCAATTGAATAAACGGCTCCGATGACCCCTTTGTCAAAATCAATATAGTCAACATGATAAGCCAGACTAAATGTTGTTGTTCCCGTTTGTGTTAAACGACAATTAAATTTCGGTGACATAATTTCAACCGAACCGGCATGACGTGTGCCGACACGAGATAAAGCTGTTTGACAAGACGGAAACATGTCTCCTGTTTTCATTTTATAGTCAATGATAAAATCATGAGCCGGTACATCCGTAACGGAACGGGCATCAACCAAACGGGCTTTGGAAATATGAGCCATTGTTTGAATTGTTGGCGAATAAATTGGAAGTGAGATGCCGTTTTGAACACACTGTTGCGTTGCAGCATCCGCTTCGCATATGCGAATGGATTTACCGGTATTGGCCGACAGTAAAGAAAAAACCTGATTGTGTAAATATTCACGACTCATATTGTGATTTGTTGCAACACATTGATTTGCTTTACAAATGAGGACACTCCCCATGTCTAAATCAAGTGTTTGCCCTTCTTTCAATGACAGATTTGTTTCTTTTTGAGCCCAAGCCCCCGTTGCCGAAACAACACAAAGACCAATCAACAAAACAGAACGGTACAGCATTCGTTATCCTTTCAAAATAAAAGCATATGATGTTGCATTGTACGAAAAAAATATTTTTTTTACAAGGAAAAAAAGCATTTTTTACCTTAAAAAAATACATTGTTTTTGATAAAATAACGTTGTGATGAGATGTTTTTGTCAAATTGACGGCTTTTATGTGTTTTTTTAATATATTTCAAGAAATAAATCATTTTTTTCTTGTTTTTTTATCTGAAATGTTATAAACTACGCCCAGTTTATTTTTTTTAAGGAGTTTTTTATGGCCAAAGAAGAAGTTTTGCAATTTACGGGAACGGTAACGGAAGCTTTGCCGAATGCAACGTTTCGGGTTACCTTGGAAAATGGGCATGAAATTATTGCACATACATCCGGTAAAATGCGTAAATTCCGCATTCGTGTCATGGTCGGTGATAAGGTTGAAATTGAAATGACGCCTTATGATTTGTCCAAAGGACGTATTGCTTTCCGTCACAAAGCTTAAAATTTTTTTAAGTGTACGGAAAACCAATAAATCGTTTTATGTTGTGATCTGTAAAACGATTTATTTTGTATTGTAAGGGTATAAAATCAATTAAAAAGGGGGAAAAATGGCATTGATACAAACTGGAATTTGGTTAACGGTTGCTGTGCTGTTTTTTGTTTGTTCTCGTTTTTTATTGTTACCTGTTCTTTTGAAAAAATGTAAATCAATTTCCTTAATGGGGATTTCTTGGG
Source organism: Alphaproteobacteria bacterium (assembly GCA_017467335.1). Lineage (GTDB taxonomy): Bacteria > Pseudomonadota > Alphaproteobacteria > CAAHEQ01 > UBA3637 > RGIG4140. Next base: position 49,055 of record JAFTSJ010000009.1, on the reverse strand, counting down.
GTATATCCCTGTTGTTTGTTTTGTTCGTTGTCTTGGAACAGGGGATAGCCTATTTATTTGGATTGTCGGTTATTTCACCGGAACATATTTATATTTTGGCTTTAACAGGTATTGGTATTTTATTGATGCCAATGCTCTATTTGCGTCCGTTCGGTGTGCAGTTTTGTGTATTGAGTTTTATTTGTTTTTTAGGTACGTTAGCATTACCGAATACATTATATGGTCTTTCAAATACAGCGGGTGTTTTTGTCGTTCGAATGGGGTTGGCTGTTGTTTGGGCATTTTTTATAATGCTTTATACAGAATTTGACCGTGTGCCGATAAAAGGGTTTTTAATCAATATCGTTATTTGCTTATTGTTTTTGCTGATGTCGGGCAGTATGTTCGGTTTGTTACCTGACTCATTTTTTTCGTTTTGGGTGACGATATTGATGATGTTGTTGGTTTTATGGTTTATTTATCGCAAATATGTTTTTTTAAATTTAGGTTTTCCGATTATCTTTGCTTTAATGTATATGAGTGGTTTTTTATTCATTCAGTTATCGTTAATGCCCCAAGGTATTTGTGTTCTTGTGATGTTGGCTTATCCTGTTTGGGAAGTATTACGAACCGTTTTTTTGAATATTTATCGTAGGCATTGTGTTTTTCCGATAGGTGAAATGTTTTTAAGTGAACGGGCTTTGGCATCGGGTATATCTCCTAAATTTATTTTAAGACGTATATTTTATGTTTTATTTTTAACAGGTGTTATGGGTATATTCGGCATGTTTGGGTCACTTCGGTATTTGGGCGTTATTTCATTTTTTGTTGTTTTGATTTTGTATCAATTAACGATTTCATTAACACGACCCCAGTCGAAAGTGACCTTGAAAAGTTTAGGAAAGGATGCCACAATGGGGATGAAGGAATTATGGCGTGAAATGAAAAATACATCTTCCTTCCATAAAAAATGCACGGAACATGTTACATTAAGTAAACCGAAAGCAAAAAAATCTTCGGTGAGCAAAGACGCCGTTGATTAAACATTGGAAAGGGGAATTTTGCCGTGATACCAATGTATGAAAAACCGAATTTAACCGGTCGGGCAGGGTTTGTATTGGAAACACCATTTCTGCCTGCCGGTGACCAACCGCAAGCCATACAGGAATTGATTGACGGTATTTGTCAACATAAAAAAAGCCAAGTGTTGTTAGGCATTACCGGTTCGGGTAAAACCTATACGATGGCACATGTTATCCATGAATTACAACGACCGGCATTGATATTGGCACATAATAAAACATTGGCAGCTCAATTATATGCGGAAATGAAATCTTTTTTTCCGCAAAATGCCGTTGAATATTTTGTTTCATATTACGATTATTTTCAACCGGAAGCCTATATTCCGAAAACAGATACGTTTATTGAAAAAGATTCGGCCGTTAATGAACAAATTGACAGATTACGGCATGCGGCAACACGTCATCTTTTAGAACGGCGGGATGTGATTGTGGTTTCATCTGTTTCGTGTATTTACGGATTGGGTTCAGTTGAATCGTATTCGTCCATGGCGTTTTCTTTGCATAAATCGGAAGAAGTAGATGTGCGAGATGTTGTCAGACGATTGATTGAATTACAGTATAAACGGAATGATTTGGCATTTGAACGGGGAACATTTCGTTTGAATGGCGATATACTGGATATATTTCCGTCCCACTATGAAGATTTAGCATGGCGGATTAGTTTTTTTGGTGATGAAATAGAAGCCATTTATGAATTTGACCCGTTAACCGGTCGTAAAAAAACGGCTTTATCAGAAATTACGGTTTTTCCGGCCAGTCACTATGTTACGCCTCGACCGGCTCTATCTCATGCTTTGAAAACGATTCGACAGGAATTAAAAGAACGTCTTGCTTTTTTTCAAACGGAAGGACGTTTATTGGAAGCACAACGATTGGATTCTAGAACAAGATATGATTTAGAAATGTTGGAAGCAACAGGTTCTTGTCGGGGTATTGAAAATTATTCTCGTCATTTAACCGGTCGTAAAGCCGGAGAAGCACCACCGACCTTATTTGAATATCTTCCGGATGATGCATTGGTGTTTGTTGATGAAAGTCATGTAACCGTTCCACAGTTAGGGGCAATGTATCGAGGTGATTATGCCCGTAAAACAACCTTGTCAGAGTATGGTTTTCGATTACCCAGTTGCTTGGATAATCGTCCTTTAAAATTTGAAGAATGGAATCAAATGCGTCCGCAAACCATTTTTGTATCGGCAACACCGGGACCTTTTGAATTGGAACAAACAAAAGGAGTTGTTACCGAACAAATTATTCGTCCGACAGGATTACTTGATCCGATTTGTGATGTTCGACCGGTTACCGGTCAGGTTGAAGATTTATTGGCTGAATGTTTAGCTGTTTCAAAACGTAATAGTCGAGTTATGGTAACGACTTTAACAAAACGTATGGCCGAAGATTTAACGGAATATTTAACGGAACGAGGGGTTAAAGCCCGTTATTTACATTCGGATATTGATACATTGGAACGCATTCAGATTTTGCGTGATTTACGATTGGGTGTATTTGATGTGTTAATCGGTATCAATTTGTTGCGAGAGGGATTAGACATTCCCGAAGTAGAATTGGTTGCGGTTTTAGACGCTGATAAGGAAGGGTTTTTACGGTCAACAACATCACTTATCCAAACAATTGGACGGGCAGCTCGTCATGTAAATGGACGAGCTGTTTTATATGCTGATAAAATGACTCAATCATTACAATCGGCTCTGAACGAAACAAACAGACGCCGTCAAAAACAAATGGAATTTAATAAAAAACACGGTATCGTTCCGCAAGGCATCAAAAAACAAATACCCGATTTAATTAAAGATTTTAATGATTTGGTCGGAAAAAGCGATATTGACAATAAAAAAACAAAGAAAACACAAGATTTAATAGATAATATTCCGCAATTATTAGATGATTTGTATAAACAAATGCGACAAGCGGCTGCTGAAATGAATTTTGAAGAAGCTGCTCGCATACGAGATACCATTAAAAAATTAGAAGAACAACAAATGACCATTGACTCGATTTAATCGGCTGTTTGTTATCAGATTGACAGAATGATTATCTTCTGATATATTTAGCATAGGTTCGTTTGAGTTAAGTTGAGTTTCAGGTATGTTAAAACAATCTCCGCCACAACAGGTATGGGCATTTATTTGGTTTTATCTTTCTAAAGTAAAATACATCTTTTTTAGCTTTTTATGCGTGAATTTATTAGGGGAAGTATGCCGACAAACCGGCTTTTTTTACGCCTCCCGTATTGCCGGTGTTATGACGCAAATCGGTGATAAAGAAACGCAATTAAGAACGGCATTATATTATATTTTTTTACTGGGATTCTTCATGTTAGCTCGCACGTTGTTTGTCAATTCAAGAGGATTGTTGACAGCTCGTTATATACCCCGTCTGGGTATGTTGTTGACACGAGATTTGTTCGAACGGGCTCATCTGCACTCCATTCGTTTTTTTGCTGAAGAAATGTCGGGTCGTATTGCTTCTAAAATCAATCAAACCGTGCAACAGATTGTTGATTTAAATTTCACGTTTGAAGCTCCTTTTACAACATTTGTTCGGTTAAGTGTCGGGTTTTATTTTTTAACACAAATTCATGTCAGTATGGGATTGATGTTGATTATATTTGTTATTTTGTATGCGGTGTTTCTATTTTTAACGGCTCGTAAAATGATTGTTTATTCCGAAGAATCACATAACAGATATTCAATAGCCAATGGTGTGTTAACGGATACATTATTTAATTATGCCGTTGTTAAAAATGACGGTAAAATAAAACGTGAAAATATTTACTTTTTAACATTTTTAAAGCCGTGGATAAAAGCTGACAGACAAATATATTATGCTGAATTTGTGATGTTTTCTGTTCAGGGAATTTTAAGGGGATTTTTACAGGCAACATTTTTATTTTTACCGTTGTATTTGTGGTATCAAAACAAAATATCGGTAGCTGATTTTGTTTTAGCTGAAAGTTTAATCGCTTATTTGACCACATTTGCCATGGATATTGGTCATAAGGTATCTCAATTTTACCGTCAGGTTGGGGGGATTCAAGATGGTATCAATTTTATTTTTCAACAGATACACGTATCGGATAAAACAAACCGCCGGTTGCTTGTACCCCATGGAAATATTGTTTTTCAAGATGTTGATTTTGCTTATCAAACAAGTAAAGGATTATTATTTAATCGGTTTAATTTGACGATTCAAGCCGGAGATAAGGTTGGTTTAATCGGAGCATCCGGTTCGGGAAAATCATCATTGATTAAGTTAGTTTGTCGTTACTATGATGTTCAGAACGGATGTATTTTAATTGACGGACAAAATATTGCCGATGTAACACAAGAATCGCTTCGGCAACACATCGCTGTTATTGAACAAAATCCGGCGTTATTTAACAGAAGTATTATAGATAACATCCGGTATGGGTGTTTGGATGCAACGGATGAAGCGGTTATTTTGGCTTCTAAACAAGCGTTTTGCCATGATTTTATTATGCAATTACCAAACGGGTATCAAACAGTTGTCGGGGAACGGGGTGTAACCCTTTCCGGCGGAGAAAGGCAACGTATTGCCATTGCCCGAGCCATCTTGAAAAATGCACCGATTTTAATTTTAGATGAAGCAACATCGGCATTAGACAGTGAATCGGAATTTTACATTCAAAAAGCATTAACAGATGTTATGAAACATAAAACGGTTATCGCAATTGCTCACCGGTTATCAACGTTGCGAGAAATGGATTATTTAATTGTTATGGAGCAGGGACAAATTATTCAACAAGGGACACACACGTCATTGTTGAAAGCCGGTGGAGCCTATGCTGATTTTTATCATCTTCAAACACGCCGGCGGGAGGGATGATATGACCGTTTTACAGTTTTTTAAATCACAATTATTTGTTTTAAAATATTCTTTGGGTTTTGGTATTTTGATTATGTTTTTAGCTGATACGTGCGGTCGGGCGGGAACATATTTCGGTTCACGGTTAGTTAATTTAATTTCTGAAAACGGTATTGAAAAAAGTACCGTTTTATCAACAGCCGTTATTTTGATTTTAATGAGTGCCGGTTTGGCTGTTTTAAGAACACTGATTGTGAATGTTCAAATTTTTGTTGACAGTCGATATATTCCTTATCTTATCGGACGTATGACACAACAATTATTTCATCGAATACATCATCAATCCCCTCAATATTTTGAACAGGAAATGTCCGGTAATATTGCAACAAAAGTTAAAAATACAATATCGCAATTTGAACAAATGTATTTTTTAGGGGTATGGTCATTACTACAACCGTTTTTAAGTGTTGTTACGATCGTTATCAGTGTATTGCTTGTGAATTTATCAATCGGGTTGATTTTAACGGTTACAATGGTTGTTTTTTATATTTGTATGTGGTATGGAGCCAAACAAGCCGTTCCGATTAACCGACAATGGGCACAATTAAATTCTTTAACAAACGGAGCCGTGGTTGACAGCATTTCCAATGCGGAAACCGTTAAAAGTTTTGCCCGATTACGGTATGAAAAAAAATATTTGTTTTCTTATTTAAAACCGTCATCAAAAGCTGAAAAACAACGCTTTATTAAAATGACTCGTATTTATATGAAACAAGGATTATGGCGTATCGTCATTCAGACGTTTTTTGCCGGCGTGCCGTTAATTTATTGGTACTATGACCGTTTATCATTTGCTGATTATATTTTTATACAAGGGGTTATTATGACCTTATCATACCAAACAGGAGCCGTTTTAGAATTTTTAGCTCGTTTTATGGGGCAATGGGCCGTTATGCAGGACGCATTAGATTTAATTTATTGTCCGATTCTTGTTCAAGATAAACCCCGTGCAACTCAATTAAACATATCAAATGGACATATCTGCTTTGATAATGTGTCATTTTCATATATACCGAACAAACCGATTTTTCAGCATTTTTCACTTGATATACAAGCCGGCGAAAAAGTTGGTTTAGTCGGCTTTTCCGGTTCGGGAAAATCGTCCTTAATTAAGTTAATCAATCGTTATTATGATGTTCAAGACGGACGCATTTTAATTGACGGACAGAATATTGTTGATGTGACACAAGAATCGTTACATTCACAAATTGCTTATATTATGCAGGAACCATCTCTTTTAAATCGAACAATAATGGAAAATATTCGCTATTCTTGTCCATCGGCAACGGATGAAGATGTTTTTAACGCTGCTCGCAAAGCGTATTGCCATGATTTTATCTTGCGTTTACCGAATGGATATAATTCTCGGGTCGGAGAACGGGGCGTTATGCTTTCCGGTGGAGAAAGACAACGCATAGCCATTGCCCGAGCCATCTTAAAAGACGCACCGATTTTGATTTTAGATGAAGCCACATCGGCGTTAGACAGTGAATCTGAATTTTATATTCAAAAAGCATTAGCTGAAATTATGCCTTGTAAAACGGTTATTGCTATTGCTCATCGGTTATCGACATTAACGAAAATGACTCGCATTATTGTTTTGGAAGACGGACGGATAACAGCGGACGGAACACATGAAACGTTAATGCAACAAGACGGACTTTATCGACAATTTTATCAAATACAATACTGACATCTGTTCAGATAAATAATATGAACAATTTTTTTTGTTCTGTTTTTCAACAAAAAACGGGCTTGAAAACAAGCCCGTTTGTGTCTTTTTGAAATAAAAATTATTTCATTTCTTGTGCTTCTTTGAGAGCTTTTTCAAGTCTGTCACCCAATAAAGCACCCGGATTGATACGGCCGTTAACGATTAACATCGGAACACCGTTAATGTTTAACTTACCGGCATATTCTTGGTTTTTGACTAATTTGGCTTTCAATTCTTCACTGTTAGCATCAGCAAGTAATTTGTCTGTATCTAAGCCGATTTTTTTACCCATTTCAACAAAGTTGGCATCTTCAAAAGCTTTGGCTGATGAAACGGCATCATGCATTTGAGCATATTTACCTTGTTTACCGGCAGCTAAAACGAAACGAGCAATTTTTTCGGATTGTTCACCGAAAATCGGTGTGTCAATCGGAATCCAACGAATATTTTTGTTTTCCGGTTTTGCAAGAGCGGCTTTTAAAGCTTCATTTGTTTTTTTACACCATCCGCATTTGTGGTCGAAAAATTCAATGATAACGTATTTACCGTTCGGGTTACCCAAAGAATAATTTGATTTATCAGCTAAAATTTCATCAATGATTTCTTGCGGAGCCATTTTCGGATTAGCTTCTTCGGCGGCACGAGCTTCTTTTTCCAACTGTGTTAAGTAGTTTTGAACTGTTTCAAAAATCAATTTCGGATTTTGTTCAACGAATTTTTTCATGGCTTCGTCAGAAGTTGCAACCGGAGCAACAGCCGGAGTTGGTGCCTTCGGTGTTACAATCGGACGAATCGGTGAAATACTTGGACCACCGGACATTAAAATAGAACCGGCAATAACAAAAGCACTACCCCACATGGAAGCAGCCATCAAAACTGTTTTTAATCCGCAACCGCTTGTTTTTTCTGAATGACAATGGCATTCAGAACCACAGCAACAATCATGTGTTGAACAACAAGATGGTGTTTCAGTAACAGTTAATGTTTCCGGAATTGTTTTTGTTTTTTTCATTTTTACTCTCCTTATATATTTATGTTAAAAATTCCTATATTATTGTGCCGATTTTTTTTGTTTTACAAATTCAACCAATTTTGATTGGATTTCATCATTCCACCCCATTAAAACATTGTCATCAACGATAAATAAAGGTGTGCCGGCACGATTTGCATCGATTTTATAACGGCGAACGGCATGCATAAACAATTCATAATTTTTTTGACTTGCCCGAATGTCATAATCTTGAACGGAAACATTCGGAATGGTCTTTTTCAATTCTGTATCAATGAACGTTTTTGCATGAACACAATGCGGACATGTTTTTTGAGAAAAAATAACAATGTCAGCATTTGGATTTTCTTTTTTAGAACAGGCAGTTGTTCCCATAACAATCAAAATGCCCGTGATAAGTGCAAGAATAATTTTTTTCATATTATTTCCTAAAATTTAAACTAATACGCTCTTTTTTTACAATCTCTTGTATAAAAGTGCAAGAAAAAAAAATAAAAACAGCAATTTTTTTTGAAAAATACAGCGTTATGATTTTTTATTTTCTCCGAAAAGGGGCTGTTTTTGTTTTTTAAGAAAATATTAACAATTTTCTTGACAAAAAAATATTTTAAGCGTACAATCGTTCATGTCATTATTCTTTGGGAGGCATTTTATGACAGATTACGAATTAAGAATGTATCATCGCCGTAAATTATTGTTTGGATTATCTGATAGAATGGAAGATCGGCACCTTTTAAGGTCGATGTTATCACAAGATCCTCGTGGGGAAGAACCCATCAATTGGCCGGTTGCCGTTGCTGAAGAATATGAACGGCGAGATGAAGTCGAAAAATTTATTGCCTCTTATCCGCAATGGAATCCGATTGTTCTTTATTTTTCCAAGAATCCGGCGTTACAAGATACGTACCCCATGTTAACGGAAGATATGTTTTATCGTTTTTTGAAACAACACCGAATCGGGTCGTGTATATTTGCTTTGGTCGATCATGAAACGGATAATTTTGTATTACGTTATCCGCATTCGCAATTGGGACGAGATTTATTGTTCCGTTACCAAACGGAAAAACGGTTTGCTCGATTTGCTTCCGGTCTTGTATCACAGGTGTATGATAATCCGTGGATGTTTCACTATTTAGATGCAGAACGGTTGAAAACACTTGATTACTATTATAAGAATTATGCTCGTTATAAAGCAGATCCGGCTCGGTATCGTGAATTTCAGATGTTTGGGCAATATATGACAAAAAGTTTAGACGGTCATAATTTAAAGCTGGATGATAAAGGTCCGGAATTACCAGAAACGGGAGATGTAACGGCTTGCAAAACGCCTCATGAAGAACAAACCCCCAAACAAGAAACAAAGCCGGTCAAGACGGTAAAACCATCGGCACGCACGCAACGGTTTGAATTATTGGAAGAAGTGCAAGCATGTGCAACAGCCATTAAGTTAGGGTTAATGCATCCGGAAGATGCTCATGTAACCCGATTGGTTCGGGACAATGTTGAAATTATCAGTCAACATTTGAACGAAATTAAACAAATGCACCGCCAATTGCAAAAGAAATTTTTGGTTTATATTCGTAATATAATTGATACGTTAAAAGCGGTGTCGTTGCAAACAGGTGTTTCACATGCGTTGGTTTCTTTATGTCAGACATCGGCTCAACGTTTGGAAAAATTGGCTTTATCAAATGGTGAACGAGCCAAACAGCGTGTTTGGGAAAAAGAACAAGAAGAAATGGAACAGGCCCAAAAAGACCGTCAAGCTATGAAACGGGCAAAACGGCGGGAAGCTTCAAAAAAGAAAAGACAAGCCGAACAGCGATTGAATGATATTCAGGCACAAGCGATGTTGTCACCCCAAGAACGTCAACAAAATGAAGAAGCAAAATTGCAACGCCGCCAACAAGATAAGGCACGTAAAATTAAAAAAGAACAGTTAAAAGCCGAACGGAAAAAACATTTTTCACAACCACGCACAGATGACGCACAAACACCGCAGGAAACACAAATAGTGGTTGAAAATGTTGTTGTACGGGTTGTTGAAAATCCTTCTCCGAAAACGATTCACCCGACCAAAATCATATCGGATGGTCAACCGCTCAGAACAGCCCCGAAAGAACCGTTTTATATGCCTTTGGTTCAACGGGGGCATTGTGTTCGGCGAGGAAACGGTTATGTCCGTCATGTCGTTCGAAGTGGTCGTTCTTATTTTCGGGGAAATAACTAAACATTTTACCCAAAAGGGGATTGCTCTTGACAATTCGGCATTAAATCCGATATAACATCAATCAGTTTGATTGAGAGGAAGTATAATGCGTTATTTATTGATTATTTTAAGTGTTTTGTGTTGTTTAACATGGGGTCATATCGGTTATGGGCAAGTTTCTCAGGACGTTGTTTCGTCCGATACGGCAGAAGTCGTTGTTGACCCAACAATTGATATTGAAGGAATCAAAACACAATTAGAGCAAATTGAAACGACCTTTTTGCAAAAAACAATTGCGTTAAGAGAATCGCAAACACACATCAAACAGTTAAGTTCCTTTCAAGATGTTTTGTCGAAAGAAAAACAACGTGTTACGGCTCAACTTGAAAATACAACGAAAAAAATAGCATCGTTGAGTGCTTTGGTTGCCGAAGGGGAAACCGAACCGGAAGATATTGCCAAGCAACGTAAAGAATTAACGGATGAATCGGATAAGATAAAATCCAAAATAGCGTCTGCGGATATGGCTTTAGCCAAAATAGATGAAATAAATCAATTGATTGTTAATTCTCGCAATCAAGCGTTGTTTGATCAGATTTTGGTTAAGCACAATTCTATTCTACATTGGCGAACGTTTGTTGAATCGATTAAAAGTTTTGCTTTATTCTTTTATAATGTCGGAACGTATCCGGTACAATGGTATGATAATTTGACGGACGGACAGCAAATGTCTGTCAAATTGCAATTGGAAAAAGTCGGGGTTTGGTTTTTGTTGGCTTTTGCCGGTATTGCGTTGCTAAGTTATTTTATTCGTAAAAAATTAGGGTATCGTAAAGATATTTTAAATCCGGATTATTCTCATAAAGTTATGGCTGGCTTTTTCGTTTTGCTGGCACGGGGAATTATACCGGCAGCTATGTTTGGTTTGTGCTGGCTTTGGTTGAAAAATCATCAGGATTTGTTTTCCGGTTCGTTTGGAACTGTTTTAAGAATCGGAATTATTTACGGTTTGTATTTATTCATTTGTAGTGCCGTTGTGCGGGTTTTGTTTACGCCGAAACGGCCGAATTGGCGTTTAATAGAAGTCAATGACGATAAAGCCAAATCACTTTATTTCGCACTTAATTTTTCTATCATTATTATTTGTGTCTTTTCATATTTTCAAGTATTGGCTATTCAATTAGAACATTCCGATAATATCATTTATGCGTTAAAATCGTTGTCTAATATTGTTAAAGCGTTATGTATTATTTTAGTTGTTAATCGCTTTTTGTATAACGACCGACAATTGACGGACGAAGAATTAAATAACGGGGATGTTCAACAGTTGAGTACGTCATCAAAAATCAGTATTTTGATGACTCTATTAACCTTGATTGTTTTGTCTTTTTCGTTATTCGGTTATGTGATTTTAACGGAGTATATTTACAATAAATTTATTGAATCCGTTTTTATTGTGGGTCTTTTTTATATTATTCACAAGTTATTCACGGTCTTATTTCATCAATTTGTCACACGCAAATTTTGGATGCGTGATTTTCGGGTTAATCGTAAACAAACGGAAAAATGGGAATTTTGGTTCGGTTTTTTCCTCAGTCCGATTGTTATTATCAGTTGTGTCTTGGTTTTGTTATTTGTTTGGGGCGTTTCCGTTGATATTTTGTTGCAAAAATTAAAGAAATTTTTTATCGGATTTAATATTGGTGGTATGCACGTTTCCATAACATCCGTCTTTTTGGGAATTGTAGCGTTTTTTGTTGTTTTATTTATCAGTAAATGGATTAAAAACAGCTTGCTCAACGGTAAATTAAGTAATATCGAAATGGATTCGAGTATTCGTAACTCATTGGCTGCCGGTATTGGTTTTGTTGGGATTATTGTTGCCTGCTTGGCCGGTATCAGTGTTATGGGCGGAAGTCTGAAAGGATTGGCCTTGGTCGCAGGGGCGTTGTCATTAGGAGCAGGGCTTGGTTTGCAAAATGTTGTGAACAATTTTGTTTCGGGTATCATTTTGTTATTTGAACGTCCGATTAAAATCGGTGATTGGGTTATCATTAACGGGGAAGAGGGAACAGTTAAGCAAGTCAATATTCGTTCAACGGTCATTGAAACGTTTAATCGTGCTAATGTGATTATTCCGAATGCCGATATATTATCCAATACGGTGACGAATATGACATACAAAAATAAAATGGGACGTGTTGATGTTGCTGTGGGTGTTGATTATGACAGTGATGTTGTTCGTGTGCAGGAAATTTTATTAGATGTTGTTAAAAACACAAAAGGTATTTTGGTTAATCCGGCACCGTTTGTCTTGTTTATGGATTTTGCGGATAATAGTTTAAATTTTCGGGTTAGTTGTTATACAAACGATATTGGATCACGTGCTTCTTTATCCAGTGCAATACGAGCCGAAATACTGACACGTTTCCGTTCTGAAAATATCAATATTCCGTTCCCGCAACGAGTTGTGCACTTGTGTACGGAAGATAAACCCATTGGTGTTCACATCGTTACGCCTCATTCCGGTAACGATGCGTTCTCATCTTCGATGAAAGAATAGGTGTATTTCAGATAAATGGACTTGCTTTTCGTTTCAAAATGTGATAGCATCAAATCGTCAGGTAACTGACTATGATGCTAAACGAAAAGTAGAATAGATGTCTGTGGACTCGGGGGCGGTACCCGACACCTCCACCATTCAATACTTTATGGGGGTGAAATAGGATCGACACGCATAATAAAGGCTTTCTCTTGCATTCGGCATTGTACCGCCGTTATCGGGCTAATATAAATAAATGCAAATGATAATTTTGCTCCGGTCGCAATGGCTGCCTAATTAGGTACCTAGACCATCAATTCCATTTTCATATGAGCGAAATGGTGGGGTTTGGAGGTTCCCAGCAACAGAATACCTCTGTTTTTCTTTGCTTTTATCAAAATCATATGTCACTTTTTGTTTGCAATTTGTTGTCTTTCGGCTTATAGTTGATGCAAACAGAAAGGATATTTCGTGACAAAAATAATACAGTTTGTAAATAAATTGGGTCAAGTTGTTTTACGTTTTTTACGTTCAGCAGGCCAATTGGGATTGTTTGCAACGGATACACTTTATCATTGTGTAACACCTCCCTTTTACGGGAAAGCATTGTTTCGGCAATTTATTGATATTGGTTTTTATTCATTACCTGTTGTTGCATTAACCACGTTATTCGCCGGTATGGTTATTGCATTACAAACGTACAGCGGTTTTGCTCAATTATCGGCGGAAGGAGCCGTTGCTATGGTTGTTTTGGTTGCCGTAACACGGGAATTGGCTCCGGTTATGGCCGGTTTAATGGTTGCCGGTCGAATAGGGGCGGCTATGGCAGCGGAAATCGGCACAATGCGTGTAACGGAACAAATTGATGCGTTATATACATTATCAACAAATCCGTTTAAATATTTAATTGTCCCTCGTGTTGTAGCCGGAGTCTTTATGTTGCCGGTTTTGGTGTTAATCGGGGATGTTATCGGTATTTTTGGCGGATACATGATTGGTGTTTCAAAATTAGATTTTAATGCGTCCACCTATTTAATGAACACATGGGAATATTTGAAACCGATGGATATTATTTCCGGTTTGACAAAAGCGGGTGTTTTTGGGTTCATTATTACATTGTTAGGTTGTTATAACGGATTTAATTCGGAAGGTGGAGCCCAAGGGGTCGGTCAGGCAACCACGAATGCCGTTGTTTCTTCCAGTATTTTGATTTTGGTGTTTAATTACATCATTACGGAACTTTTCTTTTCAATTTAGGAGGATAAATTATGGTTTTGTTTCAGCGTAAAAAAACACCTCAAACCTCTAAAATCAGATTAGTAAACGTTCATAAAGCCTTTGGTCGTAAAAAAGTTTTAGACGGTGTTGATTTAGATATTCGTACAGGTGAATCTTTGGTCATTATCGGTGGTTCGGGTACGGGGAAATCCGTAACCCTCAAATGTATTTTAGGATTATTGACACCGGATAGAGGTCATGTTGAAATAGACGGTCATCAAGTATCGTTATTACCTCGTAAAGAACAAGAACAGGTACGTTCTCAAATCGGTATGCTTTTTCAAAGCGGAGCCTTATTTGACAGTTTAAGTGTTTGGGAAAATGTTGCTTTTTCTTTATTGCAAAATAAAACGGTTGATAAAGTAACAGCAAAACAAATTGCTATTGAAAAATTGGCTCAAGTCGGATTGAATAAATCAATTGCCGATTCGTATCCGGCTGACTTATCCGGCGGTATGAAAAAGCGGGTTGGTTTGGCTCGGGCGATTGCAACAAATCCGAATGTTATTTTTTTTGATGAACCGACAACCGGTCTTGATCCGATTATGTCAGACGTTATTAACGAATTGATTGTGTCAACGGTTAAGACGTTAGGGGCAACGGCGTTAACAATTACACATGATATGAACTCGGCTCGTAAAATTGCAGATAGAATTGCTATGTTGTATGAAGGAAAAATCATTTGGATTGGAACGGTTAAACAACTGGATAAAACAACAAATCCATATGTTCGTCAATTTGTTACCGGCTGTGCAAACGGACCGATTAACGTTGAAGTAAAGGCGGATTAACATGGCAAAGAAAATGACTCAGTTCGTTTGTCAAAATTGTGGAACAATATACCCCCGGTGGGCAGGAAAATGTGAATCGTGCGGAGAGTGGAATACGATTATTGAAGAAGATTTACCGCAAAAGGAAAGTCCAACGGCTACAATGGGACGAGGGGGTCGTAAAATTGATTTTTCTGATTTAAGAGGGGCTCCTGAAATTATTTTTCGGTTAAAATCTCAGATTGGCGAGTTGGATAGAGTTTGCGGGGGCGGATTAGTCCCCGGTTCAGTTATTTTGGTTGGTGGGGACCCTGGTATCGGTAAATCAACGTTGTTATTACAAGCAGTTGCTAATTTATCAAAAGGGGTTAATAAAATCGGTTCGCCGACAAAGTGTGTTTACATTTCAGGAGAAGAATCGGTTGATCAGGTTCGATTACGGGCTATGCGTTTAGGATTATCCGAAGCAAATGTTGATTTAGCCAGTGTATCAAATGTTCGGGATATTGTTGCAACATTAGATACACCCGATTCGCCTGATATTGTTGTTATTGATTCGATACAGACGATGTTTATTGATACATTGGATTCGGCTCCCGGTACGGTGGGACAGGTTCGTGCAGCCGGTCACGAGTTGATACGGCTAGCAAAAAGACGGCAGTTTGCTGTTTTTTTGGTTGGACATGTGACCAAAGAAGGAACTTTGGCCGGTCCTCGTGTTTTGGAACATATGGTTGACACGGTTTTATATTTTGAAGGGGATAGGGGGCATCATTTTCGCATTTTGCGGTCTGTTAAAAACAGATTTGGTGCAACGGATGAAATCGGTGTTTTTGAAATGACGGAAAACGGATTACAAGAAGTGCCGAATCCATCTGCTTTGTTTTTAGCCGAACGGCGAGGGAATATTGCCGGCAGTTGTGTTTATGCCGGTATAGAAGGTTCTCGTCCGATGTTGGTTGAAATACAGGCATTGGTTGCCCCACAAAGCGGTGCCACGCCCCGCCGAGCCGTTGTTGGGTGGGATACGAATCGATTAGCCATGATTTTAGCGGTTTTAGAGGCTCGATGTGGTGTTTCTTTGGCGAATAAAGATATTTATTTAAATGTTGCCGGTGGATTAAAAGTAACGGAGCCGGCTTGTGACATGGCGGTTGCAACAGCCATTGTTTCTTCATTGACACAAAAAGCCGTACCGGCCGATATGGTTATTTTCGGAGAGGTTGGATTGTCCGGAGAAATACGGGCTGTTCCTCAACCGGATTTACGGTTAAAGGAAGCGTCAAAATTAGGTTTTGAACGAGCTTTAACACCGCCGTCAAGAACGGATAAAAAACCTAAAAATGATATGATACGGGTTACTCATATCGGTAATTTACGCACATTGATTGATACATTTCAAGGGGGCTAAATGATTTTTACATATATGGGATCATTTGCTTGGATTTTGTTGTTAGGGACAACGATTATTTCATTCTTTTTTAATAGAACGGTTAAAAACATTGTTAATATTGTCTTGTATATTCTATATGCTATTATAGCATTTAATGTTGGTCAGATAGTTGGTGATTTGATTCGGGAACAAGGCATTGAGCGACAATCGGCATATGCTTGGGGTTGCTTTTTCGTATTTTATCTGTTAACAACTATTGCTTCATCTGTGGAACAAACTTATAAAGTATCTATCAAAGATAAACCGATTGTCATCAGGCATGGAATCAAAACAGTGTTATTGATGGTGTTGTGGTTTATCGGTAATATTTGTTTTTTTTCAAGTGATTTTTATACCAAAATCAGTTCGATAACATCAGGCAACGGGGTTTTTTTAATCGGGTGTGTTGTTATGAATGTTATTTTATACGGGTTTGCCATATCGGTTATAACGGATAAAAAATACGAACGTATCATGGATAACAAAAATGCCAAACGATTTGCTAATATTAAAATGAACGGAAAAAAAGTTTCTTTAGCAAAAGTTATGCCTCATTTGAAGAAACAAGGACTGAGTAAAGATGATTTGCTGACAAAATCAGAAATGCGTTCAGCGTATATTGCCGGTGTTTGTCTTGTTTTATTTATGATCGGCGTTATCATTTTGATTGTGTTATTGGACAAGTCCCGTTTTGATAATACGTATTCGTTTATGTTTGAAGGATCATTATCTGATTTCAGCGGAGCCTTAGTGCCGTTGTTTATTATTATTTGGATAGCTTATATCATTGCTAAACGGTTGAAAGAAAATGATGATGATATTTATATTGATGAAGAAAAAACATCTGTTCAGCTCATGCTCATTAACCATGTAATGAGTGGTATCAGTTCTTTTATGGTGACGGTTGTTTTGTTGGTCATATATTATCTTTTTTTCGCAATTGGATGGCAACCGGCTAAATTACAATTTGTTGGTACACATTCATGGATTATTGGAACGGTGCAACACGCTGTTTATCGCTTGCAACCAATTTTACCATCTAACTTAAATGTAACGTATGTCGTGCCGAATGAATCTCATTCCGAAACAGCATGGTAATGTGACAAATTAAAATGATTGATAACGTTTTGACGGATGTTATTCGGATTTAATCGTTGCATTTCGAAATAAAAAAAGGTATCATACGCACACGTTAATAAAATAAAGGAGTCAGAATGTCTGTTGGTTTAATAGATATGATTGTTATCGGAACACTTGTTTTTTCCGTGTTATTTTCATTGTATCGAGGTTTGGTCAGCGAATTATTGGGTATATCATCATGGATTTTAGCCGGTATTGGGGCCATGTGCAGTTATACTCCCATGCAACCGATTATGGGTAAAATGATTGAAAATCCTAAAATAGCCGGTTTATGTGGTTCATTATTGGTATCATTGGTCATTTTGGTTATTATGACAGTTATCAATGCTCGTATTGGGCAAAAGTTGCGTCAAAGTGCTTTAAGCGGTCTTGATCGGATTTTAGGGTTATTATTCGGTTTGTTAAGGGGAATTTTGTTGATTGCTTTATTTTATATCGGGTTATCTATGATTTTTTCCGATAAGCAAATAGAAGACTTAAATAAAGACAATATTTCAATTCCTTATATTCAAAAAACAGTTCAGTTTTTAAAAAAGTTTTTACCTGAAAATATTCAAACGGATTTAGGGTTAGACAAAGACAAAACAACACCGACAAAAAAAATCGGTGTTGACTTAAAACGCCAACATAAATTGCCTGAAAAATCAAATAAAAAGGCCATTGACCGTTTTGTGAATGAAATTAAACAAGACGTAACAAAAAAAGTCAAACAAAAGGCTGTTCAAGAAGTTGAACAAAAAATTCAAAAAGAAACCCAAGACAATGTTGTTCCGTACAATCAAGAAGAACGCCAATCATTAGATAATATGGTTGAAGAACTGATGAAAAAGGGGGAATAATGGCAATAACACCGGATGAATTGATTGAAACGGCTCGTACTTTATTAAAAGAACGTTATCAAAAAGAAGGACATCATACGGTTGTATCGGCGGCATTGGTTACGAAACAAGGAAATGTATATGCCGGTTTGCATGTCGGAACAACGCAACCGTCTGTTGCAACATGTGCTGAAATTATTACAATTGGAATGGCTTTGACGGCGGAAAAAGATATGGAAATAGATATGATTGTTGCTGTTCGAGATAAAGAGGGATATATCATTTCGCCGTGTGGTAAATGTCGGGAATATATTGCTGATTATAGCCATTCTCAAGCTCGGGTCATTGTTCCTGTCGGTCAAACGGACAAATATGATATTGTTTCCGTTGCGGATTTATTACCGAACAAATATTGTAAACGGATTTGATATGCAAATTGTTATTTCAGCGATTGGACGTCTTAAAAAAGGAACACCGGAAGATATATTGATTTCATCTTACTTACAAAAAACAAGATGGTCTGTTGTGGTTAAGGAAGTTGAAGAAAAAAAAGCCTTAACAGGTGTTGCTTTAAAGGAAGCAGAATCGCATTTGTTACAAAATACGGTTCCTTCCGGATCAAAAATAATTGTTTTGGATGAAACGGGTAAAACCCCATCTTCTCGGGAGTTTGCTTCATTATTGCAAGGATGGATGGATTCGGGTGTACCGGCAATTTCATTTTTAATTGGTGGTGCAAATGGTCATGCTGATTTTTTAAAACAGCAAGCTGACTATAAACTATCGTTCGGTCGAATGACGTTACCTCACATGTTAGCACGGGTTGTTTTGGCTGAGCAGATATATCGTGCTAAAACGATTATAGATGGTCATCCTTATCATAAAGATTAGTACTTTTCTTTTGTTGAGTATGATAAAAACATTTATTAAACAATCATTTTTCAAAATGATTCAGTTGTTAATATTTTTTAAAACCCCTATCAAAAAACTGTTTGGAATTTTTTAAAACGGCCAAAATAAAAAGATAGTTAAATCAACGTATTAACTCGAAAAAATGTGTCAAAAAAACGTCCCTTTTTTTGACATAATATTTCATATCATTTCGTTTGTCAACTAAAATTTATAATTATTTGATTTTTATTGATTTTTTTGTTTTTAAAAAAGTGTAACCCCTGCCAAAAAAAAGCGTTCAAAAAAGGGACGTTTTTTTGACACATTTTTGAAAAATAACCGTCTGATTTTGTTAACTTTTGCAGTGAGGGGTCTATGAAAATTTTAAACGCTTTTTTAAACGGATATTTTAAACAAAAAACAGCCGAAACAGGACGCAGTATGGTGGAAATATTGGGCGTTTTGGCGATTATCGGCGTTCTTTCAATCGGTGGGATTTACGGTTACACCTTTGCGATGGATAAATATCGAGCCAATGATATTGTGTATGAAGTGAATCTGCGTGCGACTGATGTTTGGCATAAATATCAAGAACAACCCCTGCCAGACCCCAGTGAGGATGGCACGGATTTTGATGAATTTCCGGATATGACAGGTACAGGATACCCGATTTATATGACATCTCATCCGGACGTTGCGTTTAAAACCTATGTAGAAGGCGTTTCTTCCCGTGTGTGTAAAAATGTGGTTAATATGAACTTAAACGGTATTGTTAAAGGGATTCAATTTGTGCAAGTTGCCCAAGGGGAGGGGGATTTAGTCAAATATACCGGCAATGCCTCTATTTGTGGAGAAGATGAAACAGATAATTTAATCGTTTTTACATCATTTTTAGATTCGGAAAATAATGAAGCAGGAACCGGACAAAGCGGTGACCCATGCGTTGAAGATATGGATTGTAGTAGCCCTTGCGGAAACGCTACCTGTGATACCGATAAAATGACGTGTAAAAACAGCTGTACAGGAACCAATAAACCGTTTTGTTATGATAACGGTGAAACAGGGGCATGCGTTGAATGTATGGTTAATCAGGATTGTTCTTCTCATGGCGAAAATTATGTTTGTAATACGTCAGATCATACCTGTCAGGAAATGCGTGTTTGTAATGAAGGTAAAAATTATGATTCGTCAAAACCCCAAGAATATCGTGCCAAAAACGGGGCATGTATTCCATGTAGTGATATTAACGCCATTGAAATCAGTTCGGATAAATTTACTGATACCACATTAAGTATAGAAGATGACACAACGGGTATTGAACAATGTAATGCGTGTGCTAATACGCATACGGTTACGGTTGATGAATCTACAGGTACAACGTATTGTGCTGTTGCGTGTATTCGGGGTGTTACATACGAATCGTTAAATGATGGGTGTATTCCGTGCCGTAAACCAGATGGCTCGCCAAATGATACAGGTTATAGAATTCCAAGAACAGATAAAGCTCGTAAATTATGTGAAGCCTGTGGACTTGTTTGGTGGGAAAATTATTATCAGCAAAATTCTTGTGATTATTTTCCGAATTGTGAAAAAGGTACGTTTTTAGTAGTTGGCGGTAATCCGACATGTTATCCTTGTACAGATAATGTCCAGTATCGTGTTTCCGGTTGGGAAGGTGGGGGTTATAGAGAGTATAAAGGTTCTTCTGGTTGGAGTTCGTCAAAAATTAACGCACAGTGTACTGAAAATTGCAAAGATGACAACGGTAATCCGATACGTGAATTGGGTTCGAATGCACTTTGTCGCCCCATTTGTGAACAACCGGATGAAGATGCCTCTATCACTGCTTGTACGGATGGTGATGACAGCACGCCTTGTGAACGACAATATCGTAGTGGAGGCCAATGTTATGCATGTAGTGATACATCAAGTAGATCTATTGCAACAGGTGGAACGGATGAAATAGACACCTATGAAGAAAAAATGTGTGTTGCGTGTGGTCGAACGGCTAGAAACGGATACTGTATGATTGAAAAAGCATTAAAAACGGGACAATTTCGGGGAAAAGACGGCGAACCGTACAATTGTGACGTTAATGGAAAAGACATTGTGTCCGAAGAAGATTCGGGTTGTATTAAAAACTGTCGTAAAAAGAATGGCGAGTATAGCACAGATGCTGATGCAGTTGCTACTCGTTGGATTTATACGGATTCAAACGGAAATCAAAAATGTTTGAAAATTTGTCCCGAGAATCAGTGGCAAAATACAGGTGGAATGTGTATGCCATGTTCACAAGATAATGGTAAATATTCAACTTATTATAATACGTATGTTGATGAGGACCATTGTGAGAAAGTCTGTCAAAATACAGCCTATCCTCGGGAAAAAGTTTCATATGGAGATGGTTTATGTGTATTGAAAACCTGCCCAAATGATACAGATGGTATGGTGAGGTATCGGGGAACAATGGGAGATTGTATGCGCTGTGATCGTGTTGGAGATTCTCAATATGGGATTGCGCCTAATTCTCTTATTATGGCTGAACAATGTCGGCGGTGCAATAATCGAATTACAAGTGTAATTATGGACAACATATCAAGATGTATATTGATTGACCCTGGTGTGAGTGGTGTTTGTAACAGCAAGAATTTAACATTTCCAACCAATATGGATTCAGATTTAAAAGATGCGATTCAACCTTACCTCGATGGTGATTATGATGGCTTTAAATTTAGAGATGACTCCGGTAATTGTCATGAATGCACAACGGAAAAGGCGGTATCAACATCGCAGGTTCAATGTGCTTTATGTAATACCAAAGTAATGCAACGCACATACAGTGGTGGTGTTTGTTCGTTGGGTGGATGTCAAACAAATGAATTTATGAACAATACACCCGATTGTGTCAAATGCACGCCTAATAGTGAACCAAGTTCCTATATCAATGCAACCTATCGACTGAAATCCGAGCATACGGCAACATGCGGACAATGTGGTAACCGTCAAGTTTTAACAGTCGGGTCAAACGGTTTACAATATTGTGTTCCGACTTGTACAACCGGTTCAGGATGGCAATCAACTCAAAACGGTAAATGTCTTGTATGCAGTGAAGACAACAATGTGCGTGAAATCGGAACGGAAGCGGTTTATCGTCAACAATGCGAAGCGTGCAATCGGGTTGCATTCAGTCAACAGACAAGTGATAAAACAATATGGTATTGTTCCAAACAAGCCGAAGATGGTTATTTTATCGATAGTACGGGTCAATTAGAAAGTTGCACAACAGATGTTGACATCATGATAACTGATACGACCAAAGCAAAAGCTGTGTGTGAAGCAAGTGGTTGTAATCGAATGATTGAAACAGATGATGACGGTAACGTTTGGTGTGTAAAAAAATAAAAAATGGGGGAGAAAATCCCCCATTTTTATAATATACACCATTAAATCATGTCGTACGTTTTTTCAATTTTTGTTGTTTTAAGTAGCGTTTTTTGATTTTATTCATCAAATAAGGAGATACCTTTTTCGGTATTATCGGACGCCTTAATCTTTGTTTTGAAGCAATTAAATCAATTAAATATGCCGGAATTGGTGTTATATATCGAATATCAGGAACGCATTGTTGTTTCAGTAAGTAATTAACCATTTCATTTGTATATAAAATACGTGTCAATACATGTGGATGAACATGTTTTACTTCTTCGTTCTGATATACTTTTAACTGTTCAATAACGTCTGAAGGCAAGGTTATTATGCCTCGTTCACAAGCATCGTATAAATGAAAAGCATCTTCCGATGTTAATGAAGCAATTTCTTGTGCCGTTAAAGTTTTATTGTATTTATTATACAAAAGACACTCTGTCAAAACAGATGACTTCAACTTTACCCTTTGAGCCCAATCGACAACGGCTCCTTTACCCGAATAACCAGCCCGCATAGCACAAACCGTAGCTAACAAATCACAAACACTTTCTTCTTTATTTGTTGTTACTTTATCACTTAATTGACGCAATAACGTCAAATGAATCAATTCATGTGCCAAATCCCATGCCAATACATCTTCTGTTTGATAAAGAGTACCGATATCATACAATCGAAGTATAATCATTGGAGGCCATTGGCTTGTATAAATCGCCATACCATCTGTTTTTTTGTTAGGATATTGTGCATGAAAATAAAAAGGATTGGGTTTTTTCCCTAAAATATCAGGATTAGCTTCATACAACCGTGTAACAATTTTATTTAGGTATATATGAGTTGCTGTTTGAGCTCCATCTAAATACTTGGCATGCCGTTCTTTACATTTTTCAATTGATAACTGATCTGACAATTCATCATTTCCCAATAAAACGGCTTGATTATCAATCAATTGAAAAAAACGGTTAACCTGTTCCGGATAAACTTCAATTTTCCTATCTGATGAATGAATACGAGCTAATTTTTTAACCGTATCCGTCCAATGTTCAGGAAAACCTTTCACAACAAGAGTATCCAACCAATCATCAATCAAAAATTCAACATATGACGCCGTAGCCGTAAAATTTTTCTTCATTTTTTATGCCAATTGTACCGATTCTGTTGATGTGTCTTTGTCCGCTTCTTTTGTTTGAGCAGTATCATCCGAAACAACTGTCATATCACCATTCAAATTTATCAAAAAGTGTTTTTCAATTCGCATATATTGTGTGAAAACCCATTTTGATTTAATCAAAATAATAATCAATACGAACAAACAAAATAACGTCACTTTTAGATTAGTTGTCAAAAATTGGTGTATCGCCATCATAACAAATAACGCAACCATAACAATCCGAAAAGCCGTTAATAACATCAAAGGCAATCGGTTCGTTTTCTTTTCATTCCATAATTCCATATAAATTTTTGTATATTTCCCTCGAAATAACAATAAAGCATTTAAAAATGGAGCCATTATTCCCATAACGATTATTGTTGTCAAAACACGTCCTTTAATATCAGGTAAAAAATTCTTAATCGCCGGAAATAAAAAGGCACCGGACAAATTGATAATGCTTAATAAAATAACGGAAAAAATCAAAATACGAATAAAGTAATTTTTAAACAAATTATTCCACAAACTGTTTTCCGCCTGTGTATCACGAACAGAACGAACCAAATTTTTAGAAATAAAATCTTTCCATGAAGGAGGCAACAATTCTTTTGTTTTATTATAAAACGGTACAGCAGACTTAATCATCATCGGCGTTGTAAATGTTGTGATAACAGATACAGCCACAATTGTCGGATAAACGTATTCACCCAACACGCCCAAACTCATACCTAACGCAGCAATAATGAAAGCAAATTCACCAACCTGTGCCAACGAAAAACCACACAAAACAGATGTACGAACAGCCTGCCCTGATAATGTCATACCCAAACCGGTAAAAAACACCTTGCCGACAACAACAACTAATGTAATGCACAATATCGGCCAAGCATAAGTAATAAACATTGCCGGATCAACCATCATCCCGACCGAAACAAAGAAAACGGCCCCAAAGAAATCTTTAACCGGTTTCAAAACATTTTCCATTTTATGAGCCAATTCCGTTTCTGCCAAAATTGACCCCATTAAAAATGCTCCCAAAGCCGATGAAAATCCTGATGACGTTGCAAACAAAACCATACTCATACACAACGCAATGGAAATAATCAATAAAACTTCTTCATTTAAGTAGGGTTTAACTTTTTTAAGAAAGGTCGGAACAGCATAAACACCCACCACAAAACATAAAACCAAAAAGAATAGCAGTTTAAGTGTACTACCCATCATTTCAGTTGCGTTAACGCTGTTACTTAATGCCACGGTCGGCAATAATACTAACAATAAAATCCCGACTAAATCTTCAACAACCAAAATACCAAAAACCAAGTCTGTAAAACGTTGTTTTTTAAGATTTAATTCCTCAAATGCTTTAATAATAATGGTCGTTGAAGACATAGAAATCATACCGCCTAAAAACAAACTGTCCGCTGTCGTCCAACCGAGCATACGCCCCGTAATATAACCGATAAACAGCATAAAAATAATATTTGTCATGGCTGTAATGATAGCCGTTTTACCAACATTGACAATCTTTTTAAAACTAAATTCCAATCCTAAACTAAACAATAAAAAGATAACACCGATATCAGCCCAAATCGTAATATTGGCTTTATCAGTTACGGACGGAAAAACCGTCAAATACGGACCAGCAACAATACCTGCTAAAATATACCCTAAAACAACCGGTTGTTTTAACCATTTAAATAATAAAATCGCTATACCGGCATAAATGGAAATAAGTGTTAAATCAGTAATTAAAACAGGTAATGAGTGCATTTAATTTTCCCTAACAATAGAATAAAAACACCTTTTGTTTTCAAAAAAAACAAAACATATTTTTCTTTTTGTGAACCAAAACTGAAATATGCTTGATTTTATAAAAATTTGAAAATGATTGCAAGCAAAAACATGACCCTTTATTTGTTTTTTTTTAACGGATTTTGAGATATTTCATGCTGTGGATGTTGCGGATCAATATCTATGCCAAATCCAACGATTTTTCCTGCTTTTTTCATGCGAATAACGATTTCAACGGTATCAAATGTAAATCTGTCACCAATATCTGCCTCAGGAAATTCTGATTGAATATACTCTCCCAGAGTAACATTTTTAAGACACGGATCTATTTCGATACCGTAATTTTTCTTTAATTCCAAAAAAGTAGCTGTCGGCTTAATCGGAAAATCACCAAACACTTTCGGTTTGTGAGACTCTTTAACATTCCCATAAAGACGATCCAGTAATGTTATTCGGTGTTCATTCGGAGCAAATACATATACATAATCTTTTTGTTTCAATGATGGGATATTGTTTGATTGATAAACAACATTATTTCGCTTTAATAACAGCGGTTGAGCCCATTGAGGCCATCGCTGTCCGGATAAAACGGCAGAATTTTCTCCTAACTCATAAACAATCAAATTACTTTGTATAAGCCCCGGTAAATCAACACTTGTTCGTTCCGGCAACATTGTTTTATGCGTGGCAACAACCTGACAATAACGGGCAACAAGCGGAATAAAAAAACCTTGAATACTCAAACTTAACAACACCATGATAAATATAATATTAAAAAAAGTTTCACCGAACGGCATGTTAAAAACAATCGGTGCTAATGCCAACAAAACAGATGTAGCGCCTCTTAATCCGACAAATGAAATAAATATTTTTTCCATTCGGGAATATATTTTAAAAAAATGTAACAAACAAAAAACCATTATCGGACGAGCAACCAACATCAACGCAATGCTGATGAATAAGGCTTCCGCAAATAAAGTTGATAATTGTTCCGGTGAAGCAAATAATCCCAAAGCCGTAAACATAATAATTTGACTCAACCATGTAATCGTTTGTTGAAATTTTAATAAAGTTGTATATGATTTTATCGGCGTATTTCCTATCAACAATCCACATAAATAAACAGCCAGATAACCACTTCCGTTCAATAACGTTATAACGGCAAATCCACCCATCACAACCGATAAAACAAATAAAGGAAATAACGCCTGCTCTAATTCTATTCGTTTCAAGGAATATTTTAAAATAACAAATAACATGCACCCACCTAAAATACCAATTGTTAATTGTTTGAGCAACATGTTCAGAAAAAACAAGAAATTTTGGTCATTTGTTTGAGCGGGAAATACTAAAACCGTTAGACAGGTTAATGTTAAAAATATAGCCATCGGATCATTCGAACCGGATTCAACTTCCAAGGTTGATTTAACTTTATTTTTCAAAAACAAACCTCGAGATCGTAATAAAAAAAAGACAGCAGCCGCATCCGTTGACCCGATGATTGATGATAATAACAAGCCTTGAATGAAAGTACAATTCAATAAAACCATAACCACGGGCGTTAAAATCAATGTACTGATAAAAACACCAACAGAGGCTAATAAAACAGCCGGTTTAGCAACCATTTTAAAATGAGAAAATCGTGTATTAAAACCACTATCAAATAAAATTAAAGCCAACGCTACCGAACCGATAAAAAAAACATGTTCTGCACTTAATAACCCGATTTCCCGAAACGGTGACATCGGAGAACCTAACACCAATCCGATTAAGATAAAAAGCAATATTAAAGGCATGCCCAACCGACCGGTCAAAAAACCGGTTAAAATGGTTATTAACATCAAGCCCGTAAACAATAATATCGGTAAACAAATAAAATCCATAGTAACTCCGCCTTTATCAAAACGGAGTTATCAACATTTCAGATGAATTTTTCTTTATTATACCGTTTTTTCAATTCATGCAACTTATCACTGATAAGGGCCGTATCCCGACCGGCTTTTGCTAAACGTTCATACATCCGTTCAATTTCTTTATTCAGATAGGCTGTTTCAATATCGGTTTTCAACTGTTGCTTTTCATCAGGAAGACCGTTCTTATGTATATCTTCCCACTGTTTTAAAATATCATATGTCGTTTTAGACGGATGTAAACGCCTCAAATGTATCATATGGGGCAATAAATAAACTAAATGCTCAATGATTTCGGGAGCGTGTTTTTTACTTTTTATCTCTTTCATCTTAGGTGTATAATATTCAGCCAACATGTCAAATGCAACGCCGGCTTCAAAACTGTCATCAACAACAATAAAAGGAACTGAATCCGAAAATCCTTTTGTTTGAATTTCTTTTAAATATTCCAATAAATGATGAAAGAACCCATCTACATTAAACAATACAAACGGTTTAAAATCCAAAAATCCGTCTTGCATGGCAACACAATCGTAAACCAATTCGTCTAATGTACCAACACCACCGGGTGCAAAAATCACAAAATCAGCCCGTAACAATTGTTGTTTACGTTCTTCCAATGTATGTGCAACGATAATTTCCGATACTTTATCAATCACATCATCACTTTGATACAAAGCTAAATATTCTTTGGTCGTAACAGCATGTATCGGCGTTGAAAACGGATTTTTCAATTGACTCCACGATTGAAGAACTCCTTTCGCTACAGCCCCCATGATTCCTTTGGAGGATAAACCAAAGTTTAAGCGAAATTTTTTCTGTCCGATAATTTTTCCCAATTCAAAGGCTTGTTCTTCAAAAATCGGATTATGACCGGCTCGAGAACCACCGGCTACAAAAACCCGAGTTTGCCCTTTTTGATTTTGCTGAATGAATTGTCTGACAACTTCATTTTGAACATTTGTCGGTACCGAATCGCTTTTCTTTTTTTTATGAAGCAATGCTGAACCGCGTTCAACACTTAAAGCATTTGCCGCATTAAAACATACTGATTTATTTGACATTCAGTTCTCCTATATCCAAAAAAATTTCCCATTTTATAAAAATAATTATAGACTTTTTGAAAAAAAAATGCTACATCTTTTTCATATTTTTGCTATTGAAGGAGAGAAAAATGACGCATAAAGTAGTTTCTAAAAAAGATAAAAAATACAAAAAAATTCTGATTATTTCGATAACGGCAATCGCCATTTGTTCTATCGGGTATTGGGGTTATAAGTATTTTACAAAAAATCAGGAACAAAACATGCCCATTCCGGCCGTTGAAGTTGTCAAAGTGAACACACAAGATATTTATCCGCAAAGCAGTTTTGTTGCCAAAATTGAATCAAAGGACAAGGTTGGTTTACGGGCTCGTGTTCAAGGATTTTTACAACAACGTTTGTTTCAAGAAGGGGATTTGGTTAAAGAAGGTCAACCGTTATTTATTATCGAACCGGTCAATTTTGAAGCCAGTGTACGGGAAGCACAAGCCAATGTAACCAAAGCCGAAGCACAAGTTAAAAATGCAAAATCACAATTTGACAGAACAAAAACATTGTTTAAAACAAAAGACGTTTCCGAAGCTAAATTGGATGAAACACAAGCTGCTTATCACAGTGCCGAAGCCTCTTTGGAACAAGCCAAAGCCAAATTGGATTTAGCTAAAAAGGATTTAGAATATACAACAATTGTTTCTCCGATGGATGGTAAAATCGGTGAATCGACTTATTCTGTCGGAGAGTTAATCGGACCTGCTTCTAATACATTGGCACAAGTTGTTCGAGTTGATCCGATTGATGCCGTTTTTTCCGTCAGTGAAAATGAAATGTTAAATTTACAGAAAAACTTTCCAAAATCAGGTAAAGTCGCCGTTGATTTCATCAAAGCAGACGGAACCGTTTATCAGCAAGAAGGACAAATTGATTTTGTTGACGTAACCTTAGATGAAGCCATGAATACATTAAAAATTAAAGCCTCGTTCCCGAATAAAGACGGTGAACTTATTTCCGGTCAATACGGACGAATCATGATAAAAAGTTTAGAAGCCAAACCGGAAATAGTTATACCAATGAAAGCGGTGCAACAAGATATGATGGGAACGTATGTCTATTTAGTTGATAACAACAATCAAATTGTTCGCCGTGAAGTTATTCGGGGTACCGAACTGGAAGGGTTTAACGTTGTTATCGATGACGGATTAAATGTCGGCGATACGATTGTAACGGAAGGCTTCCAAAAAATTGCCCCTCAAATGACTGTTAAACCGATATTTGAACCAACAAATGAACAACCGAAATAATCTATATCGCAGTAAGGAGTATCAAAATGATTTCAGATGTGTTTATTAAACGGCCACGATTGGCATCTGTTATTTCGATTGTCATTGTATTAGCCGGTTGGTTGTGCTTAAAGGCAATGCCCGTGGAACAATATCCGAATATTGTCCCACCTTCGGTTTCCGTTACGGCTCAATACCCCGGTGCAAGTGCTGACGTTGTTGAATCAACGGTAGCTCAACAAATTGAATCCGTTGTTAACGGCGTAGAAGATATGTTATATATGAATTCTACCAGTAGTGATGACGGATCTTACAATTTAACGGTTACATTCAATATCGGAACTGATCCGAATATTGCAGCAGTTAACGTTCAAAACAGATTAAAACAAGTTGAAAACAAATTACCGGCAGAAGTAATCAACATGGGGGTTGTTGTTCAATCAAAGATGTCTTCCATGTTACAGGTATTCACGGTTTCATCAACCAATCCGGATTATGATGACGTGTTTTTAACCAATTACGTTTTAATCAATGTTAAAGATGAAATTGCCCGCACAAATGGCGTTGGTGATGTTCAAATATTTTCAACATTAGATTATTCCATGCGTATTTGGTTGAATAATGATAAGTTAAAAAGTTTGAAATTATCAACAAACGATGTTTTAGCTGCCATTAAGGGACAAAACTTACAAGGGTCTATCGGTCGTATCGGGGTTATGCCATCAACTGCCGATCAGCAATTTCAATTTTCTTTAACAACGCAAGGACGGCTAACAACACCGGAAGAATTTGGACAAATCGTTATTCGAGCTAATGCTGACGGTTCATATTTATTCTTAAAGGATATTGCCCGTATTGAATTAGGTTCTGAATCCGAATCTATGCGTTCAACTTACAACGGTCGTCAAGCCGTTGGATTTGCGATTTTCCAATCCCCCGGTTCAAATGCGGTTGATGTATCTCGGGCCGTTCGTCAAAAAATTGCCGAATTAAAGAAAAAAATGCCTCAGGATATTGAATTTAATACGATGTTTGATAACGCCGAATTTGTTACCGATTCAATGAAGGAAATTTTCCAAACTATTTTCGAAGCATTCGCCTTAATTGTGTTGGTTACATACCTTTTCTTGGGGACGATTCGTGCCACAATTATTCCAACATTGGCTATTCCCGTTTCTTTAATCGGGGCTTTTGTCGGTATGGCTCTTTTTGGTGTTACAGCAAATACAATTTCTTTATTGGCTCTTGTTTTAGCAATTGGGATTGTTGTTGATGACGCAATTGTGGTCGTAGAAGACGTTGAAACGGTTATGCACGAAAATCCGAAATTATCACCACAAGAAGCCGTTTCAAAATCAATGGGACGTATTACGGCACCGATTATTGCTATTACGCTTGTTTTGTTAGCTGTATTCGTTCCGGTTGCTTTTACCCCCGGTATTTCAGGTTTATTGTATCAACAATTTGCGATTGCCATTGCCTCGGCCATGGTTATTTCAGGGATTAACTCATTAACATTAAGTCCGGCTATCGCTGCTGTAATTATGCGGGCAAATGATAAGCCGTTTAAATGGGTTCAAATGTGTATGAATGTTGTTGAATGGTTTAGAAACGGTTATACACGCATTATTCAAAAAACAATGCCGATTGCTGTTTTGTCCATTGGAGCTATCATTTTATTTGGGATTGCGGCTTTTTCATTTTTAAAAATAACACCAAGCGGTTTCTTACCTGCCGAAGACCAAGGGGCATTCATGATGGAAATTCAATTACCATCCGGTGCTTCTTGGAACAGAACACAAAAAGTTATGGCAGAAGTTGCAAAACGCTTTGAAAAAATTCCGGAAATAGATGCCTACATGGCAATTACCGGTTACGGTATTATGAGTGGGACACAATCTTCATCCAGTGGGTTCTTTGTTATTCATTTAAAACCATATGCCGAACGTACTCAAAAAGGGCAAGATGTGGACAATGTTATTAACAAAGTAGCTATGGCGACAATGGATATTAAAGAAGCCCGTATGATTCCTTTTAACATGCCGGCTATCATGGGTATCAGTATGACATCTGATGCTGAATATATCTTACAAAGTACGCAAGGGGCTTCTCCGGAAGAATTATTGGGAGTTGCTCATCAATTGATTAGTGCTGCCAATAAAGATCCTCGTTTAGGACGGGTTATGACACTTTATACGGTTGACTCACCTCGAGTTGATGTTTCCGTTAATCGTCAAAAAGCCTATGCTCTCGGGGTAGAAATTTCAGAAATCTATAATACAATGCAAACAATGTTAGGTGGAACATATATCAACGACTTTAACTTATACGGTCGAACATGGCAAGTTAATGTTCAAGGTGATGTTATGGAACGGCGAACATTAGAAGATATTTACAAAATAAATATCCGTAATAATAAAGGTGAAATGGTTCCGTTACGTTCTTTAATTACTGTTAAACGTACAATTGGGGCTCAAAACATTCAACGCTATAATAATTATCGTTCTATCAAAATTACGGCTTCTCCTGCATTGGGTTTAAGTTCCGGTTCCGCCATGCAAGCCATGGAAGAATTATCAGATAAAATCTTACCGGCTGGTTATCAATTTCAATGGACGGGGATGAGTTTACAAGAACAATCGGCCGGTGACCAAACGGCAATGATTTTCGCTATGGCGTTTTTATTTGCTTACCTGTTTTTGGTTGCTTTATACGAAAGTTGGGTTATTCCTGTTTCCGTTATGGTATCCATCATTGTCGGTTTGTTCGGCTCAATGATTTTCTTGTGGGGTCGAGGTATTACAAATGACTTGTATGCACAAGCAGGTATTATCGTGTTAATTGCTTTGGCGGCTAAAAATGCTATTTTGATGGTAGAATTTGCCAAAGATGAACATGAACGAGGTGTTTCTATTAAAGAAGCAGCTGTCAATGGAGCCAATATGCGTTTCCGTGCGATTATGATGACAGCAATCGCAGCCTTACTTGGCTTCTGGCCTTTGTATATTGCCCAAGGACCAGGTGCTATGGCTCGACAAGCCATTGGTACGTCTATCTTTGGTGGATTGGCTGTATCATCGTTTATCGGTATTTTCTTTATTCCGGCATTATACGTTGTTTTCCAAATCATGGTTGAACGTGTATCAAAAGGAAACAAAACCGAAAAACTATGGGAACGCCGTAAGCGTAAAAAATAGTTTTTACAAAAAACGGAAGAAAATTTCTTCCGTTTTTTTATCATCATAAATTTAATAATACAATGCCTTGCCATGTCTCTAAACGGTTTTTACCATCACTCGAAATTCAGTTTAGGGTCTCTTGACGATATAATGCCCTGCTATAACTCGATGAGATGCTGAAATAAATTCAGTATAACGAAAGGAAATGATATAATGAAAAAAGGGACTTTCGAGGGTTTAGCACAATCTGTCATCCCTGCCCCACAATAACTCAAAGGAGATTTAATACTTCTATAATGATAAAAGAAATATATCTCATATAAAAGAAATATCACACTCTATCACAAGGAAGTGATACTCCTGTCTGTGATGAGGGAAAAGTTAAAGAAAAATTTTGGTGCTTCTACTAATTATTTTAATGTTGATGTTGCCGATATATTTTCGATTCCCTAAATAAACGGTTTATTTTAGTTAAAAATAAACCGTTTATATTATAAAACAAATAAAAGAAAAAATTATTCTTCTAACATGGATTTTTCTGATGAAGGTACATGTCCCTGTTCATTTTTTTCAGCTTCAATTGCAAAGGCCGGATTATCATCATCAGCAATCAAATGCAAATCCATTTCCCGTGTAATCGGCATAGGTTGAACTAAATTTTCCATAATATCTTGATTAACACAATGTAATAACCAAACATCATAAATCGGATGTTCTAATGCGGATAATGCCGGATTAGATGAAAACATCCATCCTTTAAAAATCTGTTTTTGAGGGGATTCCTTAACTGTTTCGTAAATTTGTAAATAAACAGCATTTTCCGGCATTTCTTCTTGAGGCTTTGTTAAACACCGTTCCGGAATGATAGTCAACGTGCCAAAAGTCAATGGTTGATTGACAGAGGCCGTCATTGTACTAACACGTCCCGTTATTTTATCAACCCCACGCAAAACCATGCGTGTTGTTGAAATATCGGCTCCGACAGATGATGTTGCCCAAAAACATCCGACCAATAATATCAATCCCAATACCGTTTTTTTCATTTCAAATCCTTTTATTGTGTCGATAAGAAAATAAATTCTGATATATTATCTTCCAAAGATTTATAATTTTCCGTTTGAGAAATATAGTCATTGTTTTTTAATATTTCATTACTTTTACCGGGTTTTAAACGCACATATTTTCCACCCATAACGCCTACATCAGCAATGGCTGCAACTGTATCTATCGGCAATCGAACAGCATTATCAATGCTTAAAACCACATCAGCCGTATACGTGTCTTGATTTAATTGAGCCGATAAAACAGATCCGACTTTGATACCGGAAATACGAACATCTGCCCCAACTTCCAACCCACCGATTTTCATAAAATTAGCCGTTATTTGATAACCTTTAACAGTTTTTGTATCCACCTTTGAAGCGGCAAAAAATAAAAAAACGCCGGCAAAAATTAAAACGCAAAATCCTAAAATTGTTTCAACCGGATTCTTTTTCATTGACTATCCTTTTCATCACTTTGTTCTTCAATATTCTTTTTTTCACGCATATACGCATTTACCTTATCCATTAACTCCGTTAAAATAAGAGCATCTTGCGTATATGTTAACTCATCGCCCGATTTTAAAATTTCTTCATCAGCCCCAGGCACAATTTCCAAATATTTACCACCTAATAAACCATCTGTTTCAATAACTGCCGATGAATCTGCTGACAATTCGACAGGACGATTAAAACTGATTTTTACATAAACACGAAATCCGTCTTTTAATGTTTGTTCAACAACACGACCGACTTTAATACCGGCAACACGTACGTCAGCCCCATTTAAAAGACCATCCGTTTTAGAAAAAGGTGCCATTAAAAAAAAGGCATCATCATTTTTTTCAATAGCCGATTTTGAATGAACAAACATCAAAATAAAGCCCAACAAAACAACTAAAATACTGCCGGCTAAAACTTCACGATTTTCAACTGTTAACTTCATAGACTTTTTCCTTTGTTTGTATTTCACTAAATTTTCATTATTTTGTCAAGGGTTGTTTCGTTTTTTTTATTTTTTTTCCGGAATAAATTGACGTTAACATCTTTTTCAACTACACTAACATTAAAGGAGTTGATATGTTGCGTATTCTTTATTTTTTTATTTTTTTGTGTATTACTTTCACACACATTTCGGCTCATGCCATATCTGTTATCAGAGATACGGAAATTGAATCTGTCTTAGTGAACTATGTACGGCGTATTTTTAATGCAGCCGGTTTAAATCCGGATAATGCTCAAGTTGTTTTAGTTAATGACGAATCCGTTAACGCTTTTGTTGCGGGCGGACAAACTATTTTTGTTCATACCGGTCTGATTACGCAATCAAAATACGTTGATGATTTGATATTTGTTTTATCGCATGAAACAGGTCACATTGTCGGCGGACATGTTGTTCGGGGAATGAATATTTATGATAACGCACAAACAACGGCCCTTATTTCAACAATATTAGGTGGTTTGGTTGCTATTGCCGGTCGTCCTGATGCCGGATTGGCTGTTATGATGGGAGGAACATCATCTGCTGTTAATATTTTTTCTGCTTACCGTCAAACAGAAGAAAGTTCAGCAGACCGCATTGCCGTTGACATTATGAATAAAACTCGTTATTCGATGAAAGGGTTTGAAAATACCATGAATTTGATTCAGGCTCAAGAACGGCTTTCTTCAGGAGATGATTTTTCCTATATTCGAACACATCCTATTTCTCGGGACAGACTAAAAGCATTGGCTCGCTTTACTCAAAATTCACTACCGGTACATACTGATATTCGTTTCGAATTGATAAAGGCAAAACTGATTGGTTTTTTAAATGATCCCAATCGAACTTTACGTCTATATCAAAAAGATAACTCTCTTGTCGGACGCTATGCCCGAACAATTGCCTTATATCGCCTACATCGATTTGATGAGGCTCACTTATTACTTGATAGCGTAATTAACGAAAAAAACAACTATCCTTACTTTTATGAGTTAAAAGGTCAATTTTATTTGGAAACCGGTCAGTTAGATAAGGCGATTTTTTATTACCAAAAAGCCATTGATTTAATGCCAAATGCTCCGTTAATGCGTTTATCTTTGGGGCAAGCTTTATTGGAACAGCAAACTGTTCAAAACGCCCAAAAGGCCATTCCTCATTTAAAATACGTGTTATTGAAAGAAAAAGAAACACCTTATGCTTGGAAATTATTGGCAACTGCCTATCAAATAACGGGACAAACAAAAGAAATCCCATATGTTATGGCCGAATATTATCGTACAATGGGAGATATGAAAAATGCAAAACGCATGGCTCAAAAAGCAATCAAAACACTTTCGCCGAAATCTGTTTCTTATCAACATGCCCAAGATATTTTAGCCCTGCCTGAAAATTAACAGACTCTAAATTTCAACAGAAAGATAATGAACAATCATAAATATTATCTTTTTTCACACGCCGGATATTTTGTTTATAAATACGTTAACAAATGGGTGAATTTTTTGAGTTGTTATCGTTTAGCATTTAAGAATGGCATGTTATATTTAAAAATTCTTTCAAGGTAGTATTATTTTTTATCTAAATACGACCCTGTCATACTTTTTTCATTACGCTCACAAAAAAGTACAACAAGGTAAAAGATTAAATATAATTTAACCTATATTGCCGGTCAGATATTATCCGATACTGTAGAGAGTTTAAAGATTTAAAATCCGTTCGGTTAAAAAAGCAGGAACCTTTTATATCGTTATAGAAAAAAATCAAGACAAATAAAAAAAGACTTGACAAAAAAACTGGGGCATGATACCATACCTAACATAGATAATAGATAAGGAGAAAAAACATGGAATTTTCAACACTTGAATTATTAAGAACAACATCTATGATAGGCTTGAGTGCCACAGCCACAGCAACACTTTATCAGTTAGGTGCAGCAGCATATCATCATAAAAACAAGACGATTAGAGATGCTGATACATGGCGTGGCCATACAAGTTATATATACGAATATCCATTTGCTTTATCAAAAGCAAAAAAATTTGGAATTGTTACCGGATTGTTTTTGATTGGGACATTATGTGCAAATTACCTTGTCAATGATGTAAAAGACAATACTCAAATGACATGTGTTGATATTAAGTATGCTAAACAGCCGAAAGATTGTGATTGTTTTTTATTGGATACAGATAATAATCCTGAAACAGTTGAATATATTGGTTATGCTCCAACTTCAGTTAAAAATATGACACAAAGAAAAAATCTTGGCGATGTAAAAGTCGGTACTACAATGAATATGGGTAAATGGCTTTCAATAGCTCGATTAGAACATATTAATCAGTAAATATTTTTATTGTATAGAAAAAAGGCCTTCATTTCAGAAGGCTTTTTTTTATAGAAATAGAACAGTTTGCTTCAAAGATTTACAACCACTAAAACATCCGTACGACCTTAATAAAACCACTTGGGAAAAAATCAAATCCAAACGGGTAAAAAGCCAATTATCTTATCCAATTAATCGGGTAAAAGTCATCATTGTCTTTGAAATCTATTTGGGAAATGCAGATTTTTAAGTTTATCGAGTGTTTTTTCTACGAGTAACTGATATTGTTACAGTGTTTTTTTTATGTATATTCAATTTTTTATTGTTAGATGGATTTCTAGTTTGAGCTTTCTGCAAAAGAGCTTTGAGTGTGGAAGATATTTTGCCTATCCGTTTTAACTTCGGTGTATTAAGGATTTGTAAGTTTTCGTTGAACCACAAGAAATAATCTCCAACCGTTGTTAAGTTCTGTGCATTAAGGATTTGTAAGATTTTGTTGCTCTGTAAGAAACAACAACCCACCGTTGTTAACTTATGCATATCAAGGGTTTTAAACATTTTGTTGCACCGCAAGAAATCATTCCCCACTATTGTTAAGTTCTGCGCATTAAGGGTGTGTAAGATTTTGTTGAACCACAAGAAACCATCCCCCACCTTTGTTAAGTTTGGCGTATTAAGGATTTGTAAGGTTTCATTGTGATGCAAGAAATCATTCCCCACTATTGTTAAGTTCTGTGCATTAAGGGTGTGTAAGATTTTGTTGAACCACAAAAAATTATCCCCCACCTTTATTAAGTTCGGTGTATTAAGGATTTGTAAGTTTTCATTGCGATACAAGAAATTATTCCCCACTATTGTTAAGTTCTGTGCATTAAGGATTTGTAAGGCTTTATTGTTTCGCAAGAAATCATCACCCACTATTGTTGTATTTGGCAGATTTAAGGCTGTAATTTCTCCATTTTTCACACTGATAATTGTTTTTCCATTTGCAAAAACACTGTGTCCGCCATCTTTGCTTTTTACAATTTGTAGACTCTTGCCTTTTAATTCATGAGCTAACACACTCACAAAACTACCACTTTTTTCTTGAATATTGTCTATTGATATTGGTTCCAGGCAACAACTTGGATCATACAGTGTACGATTTTTAATGTTTAATATACATGTATCCAACATCAATTCATTATCTTTATTTAATGGGAAAATGTTTCCGTCTTTAGCATAATAACTATCGGCGAAATAAACATTATTTTCTTCTATGTGATATCGAACAATTTGATTGTTGATATTGACAAAATTGTTAGGAAGAGAAACATTAGAAGAAGAAAAATCAACTTGAAGATATTTTTTTAAAGAATTTGATAGTCCTTTGATAATGTTGTCCGGATTACTGTTAAATGTGTTATCTGGATTCGAGATAGAGTGATTGTATCTATTTTTGATTGAAATAAATCCTCCTTGCATTGCAACCTGAATAGATATAACACTTGTTCCATAAGCATCTTCTCTTTGTTCTTTACCTCTAAAATCTTCTCTTTTAATCTCCGAAACATTTTTTTTAACAGCATTGATAATATGATATCTTTGGAATCTGCTTGGGTCACGAAACGTACATAGCATTTCATTCGGTTCAAAATATTTTGAAATCCGATTTTGTTCATTAAGGTTAGTCGCATAATAGGCATCATAACCGGCATCGGACAACAATTCAAAAGGATCCTTAACTTCTTCAACATCTTCTATTTTGATTTTTTTCAATGAAATTAGGTACTGCATAAGCGGTTCAGCTTCTCGACCTGCATATTTTACAATATTGACAATGTTGGGAATATCAAAAATACCATTATCGTATGTACGAATTGCCTTTGCGAAACTTTCACCGTTCTGTTTCTTGATTTGATCAAAAACACTCTTTTCCGCCATACCAATTTCTCCTTTATTATTTTTGGAAGATCAGTGTATCATAAAAGGTCAATAAAATAAAGTTAAAATATAATATGTCAAAAAAATTAAAATAGGCAAAATAATATAAAAGTCTTATATATTAGGTAACTTTTATATCTTTATCGGACAAAATAACGGTTTCAATTTAAATATCTGAAAAAAGATAATCGTCATTCAAAAGAAATATTGGTAATAAAATTTTATAAAACCACTTGGGAAAAAATCATATTTTTCTATTAAATCCAATTGGGTGAAATGCAGGATGGGGATGTGGTTATAGGCTTTGTAAAACATCTTTGTCGGGCAACGTGACGTATAACTGTGACGGGAAAGTAAAATTATTGAAAAACAAACAATAAAAAATCCCTTAAAGACAAAACTTTAAGGGATAAGTGGTGCCGATTGGGTGATTCGAACACCCGGCCCACGCATTACGAATGCGTTGCTCTACCAACTGAGCTAAATCGGCTTCGCAGGATATTTTATATACCCTTTTAAAATAAATTGCAAGCAAAATTTTTTATTTTGATGTTTTTTATCTCAACAACTTGATTCTATTTGTTTTCTAGCAAATACATCTATCTCAAACAAAATCATCAGAGGGCCTTTATTCATAAAAAAAGCCTCAACCAATGAGGCTTTAAATATTAACGACCAGATGCATCCCGACCCATTGGTCGAACATCTTCTGATTTATAATAAGGTGTTTGTGTAATCGGAGATTGTGAAAAACCATCTCGTGCGGCAACAGAACCTGACCGGAAAACAACCGTTTGCGCATCATTCATAATGGATAAACGAGTTTCCTTTGCAACGTCAACAGGCTGTGCACTCTTACTTAATGTACTCATCAAAAACTCCTTTCTTTTTGTCAAAAATTTTTAATTAGACTAACTATACCATTTTTAAATATCGTTGTCAATATCTTTTTTCACTATTTTTATATTTTAGAACAATCCTTTTTACAACTAATTAAAAACAAATTATTTTTCATATTCAACCCCTATTTAAAAGTATAAATTATTTGTCTTTTTTTTCTAAAATATTACCCCTTTTTTATCACAATCTCACTTAAAAAGTTGACTGTTTCAGATACAAAAAAAGGCGTTTAAACGCCTTTTTAATAACTATTTTTTTATTGTTGCTAAAAACACATCTTTTAATGCACTGTTAGATGCCATTATTGTTTGTGCCTTTATAATATCATTTATGGTTCGTTCTCCTTTAAAATCAGATACAAATCCACCAGCTTCTTTAACTAACAAATAGCCGGCAGCAACATCCCACAATTTAAAATGAGTGGCAACATACGCATCATACTGACCAGCCGCAACCGCAGCCAATGACAAAGTTGTACTACCATTAAAACGAACGGACGATGTATCAACAGCAATTTTTTCAACCAAAGTCCGTGTTTGAGTTGATTTAAAACAATTACTGCCAATCAAAGCATATTCAATATTATTTCGACCCGATACACGCAAACGAACATTGCCGGTCGGCGTCATCAAATAGGCACCCTTACCTTTTTCAGCATAATACAATTCATTCGTGACCGGATTAAATATAACACCGGCAATAACATCATCTTTTTCCATCAAAGCAACGGAAACAGCAAATGTCGGAATGGCATGTAAAAAATTCGTTGTACCATCAATCGGATCAATAACCCATGTATAAGGAGAATTATTTCGAGCCGGTATGTCACCCGTTTCTTCCGTAATAAACCCATAGTCCGGACGGTCTTGACTTAATTGTTCAATCAACGTTTGTTCAGCCATCATGTCAGCATTTGAAACAAAATCTCCCGGTCCTTTTCGAGAAACTTGCAAATTTGAAATTTCCCCAAAATCACGAACCATCCGGCGACCCGCTTTACGGACAGCCTTAACCATAACCGTTAAATTAGGAGATAACGCATCAATCATTAACTCCTCCCGTGTCTTTGACTTTTCACGCCGAAAAGCCTGAGGGCGTGGTGTGATTGTTCTTTTTTCTGTAATCGGCATTATTTTGCCCTTTCAACATAAGAGCAATCAGCCGTAGCAACAACAATTTTTTCACCGGTTGTAACAAACGGTGGAATTGTTGTTCTTAACCCATTATCTAATAATGCCGGTTTGTATGAAGTTGTAACTGTTTGACCTTTTAAATATGGTTCTGTTTCCACAACAGTACAAACAACCTGTAATGGCAATTCAATACCAACAATTTTACCTTCAATTGTATTCGCAACAACCGTCATACCATCTTGTAAAAAGGCAACGGATTCACCCATAAAATCAACCGGCAATTCAATTTGATCGTATGTTTCTTGATTCATGAAAAACAATGTATCGCCATCTTTGTACAAAAATTGACAATCAATATTTTCAGATGTTAATTTTTCAATTGTATCTTCTGTTCTGAAACGTTCATTGGTTTTGTTACCACTGGCCAAATCCCGCATTTCAACCTGCATGAAAGCACCACCCTTCCCCGGTTTGGTTACTTGTGTTTTCATAACTGTCCATTGTTTTCCGTTGTGTTCAATAATCCAACCCGGACGAATATTGTTTGCTTGTGTTTTCATGATTTTTTCCTTTTCTGATTTACGACAATTAAAATAATTGTGTTTACTATACGCATTTTTATTTTCTTTTTCAAGGAAAAAGTGACAACAAAAACATTTTTGTATGATATTGAGGAAAAAAGACAAAAAAAAGCGGAAGGAACATGACCCGATTAAGTAAAACTCGGCTGCTTTCTTCCGAACCTGACCGGCTGGTTTTCCAATCGTCCATGACCTTCCGTTTGCTAAATTAGGCTATATTTTATTTTTTGTCAAGCAAAAAAGAATTTTCTTATAAATTGTGCGTTGCATACGTCAACCCATACCCGACACTTAACATTTTTTCTCTGTCAGAAAATTGGGCTGATGGAAACAATCTGCGAAACGTTTTTTGAATATAAGGAACTTCACAAGAGCCGCCTGTCAAAATAAGTAAATCAATTTTATCCGCTGTTATTTGAGCATCTGTAAGACATTTTTGCATACATTTTTCTATTTTATTCACATCATGACAAATAGCCGTTTCAAAACTATTTTGATCAATTTCAAATCGAACAACCATATTAAAATTATCAAATCGTTGACGTGTTAAGTGTGTTTTTGTTAAATCAATTTTGGCATCTTCTGCCAACTTCAACAAACGATGTGCTTCTTGAAATTCCAATAGATCCAACAATCGTTGTACTTTTATCGGTTCATGAGCCGTCAACAATATATTTTCAACACGCTGAATATTTTGAGGTGTATAACAAAAATTGATTAAACTCCATTCCGACAAATCAGAAAATAAATAATTCGGACATACAAGCGATTTTTCACCATACGTTGTTCCCCGCCCAAATGAAGGCATAAAAAAATTAAAATTTAATGCTTTATCTAAATCATTTCCGCCAATTCTTACACCGGTTGTAGCCAAAATATCATCAGAACGATTTACCTTTCTTGACAAGTCAGGACCTATACGAATAATTGTAAAATCAGATGTACCCCCTCCTATATCAACAACCAAAGCTAATTTTTCGGATGTTAAAAATTGTTCATGTGAAAAAGCAGCCGCTATCGGTTCATATTGAAAAGAAACATGTTTAAAACCAATTTTTTGTGCGATTGTTTTTAATTTATCTTCGGCTTTACTATCAGATTGCGTATCATTATCCTGAAAATGGACAGGCCGCCCAATAACGGCTGTATCTATATCCAAATCCAGTTGGCTTTCAGCTTTTTCTTTTAAATGATATAAAAACAAACCAATCAATTCATCAAACCGGACTCCCTTACCGTTAATAACCGTAAATTTATCCATTAACTCAGAACCCAAAATACGTTTTATACTACGAATAAAACGCCCATCAGCACCGTTGGTGTAATATTCAATAGCCGATTTCCCATATAAAGGAACTTTCTTTTTATCTTCAAAAAAAAGAGCTGTCGGCATAGAAATCGAATTAGTTTCTAATTGTACCATTTTGGGCTGATTATTTAGCAAAACACCAATTGTCGAATTTGTTGTGCCAAAATCAATACCACAAGAAAAATTTGTCATATTACCTTCTCCTCTCGAGTCGGGTCGTATATCACAATTTATTGATTTTAGCAAGATATTTAGATAAATAAACAAATTTTTATTTAATCAGGTTTATTTACAAAAAAATCTGAATCATACGGTCAAAATAAGGAAATAAAATCCGTATAAACCACAAAATCGGGTTAATATGAGCCGGAAGCAAAAACAATATTCCCATCAATATCAAAAAACCGTATGGTTCTGTTTTTTGATATTTCAAACTGTATTTATCCGGTAAAATTGCAGCTAATATCCGACCGCCATCTAACGGTAGCAAGGGGAATAAATTAAAAATACCAATCACCAAAGATAATCCTATTCCATTATGAACCGTGTCACTAATCCATTGAGACAAAGCCAATTCCGGCGGTAAT
The DNA here is from genome assembly GCA_017467335.1 of Alphaproteobacteria bacterium. Taxonomy (GTDB): domain Bacteria; phylum Pseudomonadota; class Alphaproteobacteria; order CAAHEQ01; family UBA3637; genus RGIG4140. The sequence goes on along the minus strand of JAFTSJ010000009.1, from coordinate 5,737 downwards.
ATCATCAATAAAAACTTACCGATAACAGCAAACAAAATGGCAAGAATAAAATTTGTAACAGGACCGGCCAATGCAACAATACCCATATCTCTTTTCGGATTCGTTAAAGCATTAAAATTAACCGGAACGGGTTTAGCCCAGCCAATCATAATCGGAGCATTCATAACCAACAAAACAATCGGAATGATAATAGTGCCGTAAATATCAATATGATGAATGGGATTCAATGTCAACCGTCCAGCCCTTTGAGCCGTTGTATCTCCAAATTGATAAGCAACGAATCCATGAGCTACTTCATGAAAAACAATAACAAACAACAATGGGAAAACCCATGTCGTTGCTTCATAAATTATGTGCGAAAAATCCATTTAACAGTCCTATTTTGCCGGCACACAATCTTGTTTTTGTGCTTTTAATTTTGCACAAAGAGCAGTTGCCATTTCCCGTGTTGAAAACTGACCGACTTTTAACCGATAAAATGTCCCCTTCCCTTTTATTTGAGCCGGTTCAATATCATAGGTCATATCCGATAACAACGCATTATGTTTTTTCAAAATACGACTCCATGCTTTTTCAACCGCTGATTGGTTATTGGACGAAAATAATTGAACACGCCAAATATTCCCCGATTTTTTAGCTTCTTTAATTGTCGGCTTGTTTTGCACAATTTCTTGTGTTGATTTTTTCTTTTCAAGAGGTAAAACAGAGGCTTTATTTTCCGATAAAGTATCCTTTTTAGATTCACCTTTGACTGCATCAACAACCAACGATTGCTCTTGTTTTTTCTGTACCTTGGTCGCAACAACAACCGGTTTTGCCGGTTCATTTAAAGGATTAACAGCTTTGACAGTATCAATATTGACAAATTTTTCTTCTGCTTCATTTTCTTCAATCATTAAAATTTGAGGAACGACCGGTTTTTCCGGTTCTGCAAACAAACTTTCAACTTTGGTTGTCACGTTACCAGATCGAATACTGTTATAGACTAATTTATCTTGATTGGGAATATTCATACCACCAGCCTGTTCGGGCGATTCCTTAATAAGGGTCGGAGCAGTTGTAATCGTTACAACTTCATCAACACCGCTGGGATTACCTCCCAAGAAAAAGAAACCGGCACAAACGACACAAACAACGCCGACAAAAACACAACCCCCGATTAACCGAGTCCGCCATGGTGAATAAGCCCGTTCTTGCACCGGTTCAATTTGAACGGTATCAATTCGATCATTTAAATTATTTGTTAATCGAAAAACGGATTCCGTATTATGTGTTTGTTGTACAGGCTGTTGTAAAAAAGAATGTATCGTTTGCATCCGTTGAGCATTTTCATCAACTGCGTGAGGATGAACATTCATTGAGGATTGCCCCGTTGGAACAGGTGTTGGCGTTACGGACGGAGTCGGTTTTAACCCGTCTCCTTTCCCCAATTGTGTAAAAGTCGGTTCACGGCGATTCGTTAAATCTTCTGAAATTTCTCTTATCTTATCAAATTCATCCATTTTTGGCTCCTTAACATTTGTGAGATAAGATAGCATACTATCAATATTCTTGGCAAGTTTTTTTTGTAAAATAACCCCCGCAACATATTTTGTTCTATCGTTTTAAAGAGGCAGCCATCAAAAAAAATAATCCATAACAATTGCATTTTTTGTTGATAATTGCGTATTGATATGCGGATGTAAAATATTCAAACCGGACAAAATAAAAGAGGAGAACAAATGCTTATCAAGCATTTGTTCTCCAGCTTTATCATTTCCAAATTTTTTTTGAAAAAATTATTGACCGTCTTTTTCCAAAATTACAAAATTTGCATCCGTATTATATTTCTAAACTCTTCGTTTTAATTTTTTCCGTTAAATCAGCAATAAAGTCTTCTAATCGTATATTGTTGATTTGCTTATTATCACGCGTGCGAACAGAAATTGTTCCATTTTCTGCTTCTTTATCACCGACAACAATCATATACGGAACATATTTTAATTGAGCATTACGAATCCGTTTTTGCATACTTTCGGCAGAAAGATCAGCTTTAACACGCAATCCCCGTGTTGCTGTTCTGATTTCCACATCTCGTAAAGCCTGAACAATTTTATTTGCATATTCGGCATTCTTTTCAGAAATCGGAATAACAACAGCATGCAACGGAGAAATCCACAATGGGAATTTCCCTTTAAAGTGTTCAATTAAAATACCGATAAAGCGACCTAGAGCCCCATAAATGACTCGATGCAACAAAATCGGTGTTTTTTTATTACCGTCTTTATCAACATATGTACAACCGAAACGACTCGGTAACTGGAAGTCCAATTGAATGGTTCCCATCTGCCATTCCCGACCCAAAGCATCTTTCATCTGAATATCCAACTTAGGACCATAGAAAGCCCCATCTTTTTCCTTAATGGAAAAACCATCTTCACCAAAACGGTTGATTAAAATATTTTTTAAAATAGCTTCGGCTTTATTCCATGTTTCAATTTCCCCTAAGAAATCATCCGGACGGGTAGATAACTTAAATGTACAAGTTAATCCGAACAAGTTATAGAAATCCTGAACAATATCTAAAATATGATTATATTCGGATTCAATTTGTTCTTCCGTAATAAAAATATGAGCGTCATCTTGGTTAAATTCATATGAACGGAATAAACCTGTCAAAGCACCACTGCTTTCATTTCGATACAACATATCGGCATCAGCCAATCGATATGGCAAATCCTGATAACTGCGTGTTTTTAAATTAAACGTTACCATTGCATTCGGACAACCCATTGGTTTCAGAGCAAAAACATTGTTTTCATCTTGATTGATAACAAACATATTTTCCCGATAGTGTTGCCAATGTCCGGATGTCATAAATAATTCACGTTTATTAAGCAACGGAGCCCGATATTCCAAATATCCTTTTTCTTCGTGATAATAACTCCAAAAATTGTACAATTCTTTGTAAATGACTAACCCATCCGGCAACCAATATGGAGCACCGGGAGCCGTATCGTCAAAATGAATTAAATCTAAAGCAGGACCTAATTTCCGATGGTCATATTTTTCCGCTTCTTGAAGCATTTTAATATACGACATCAATTCATCTTTTGTAAAAAATGCCGTTCCGTAAATACGTGTTAACATCTTATTTTTCGAATCGCCACGCCAGTATGCACCTGCTAACTTCATCAACTTGAAGGCTTTAATTTCAATTGAATTTTCAACGTGAGGGCCTGAACAAATATCAACAAAATCACCTAACCAATAAACCGAAATATCTTCACCCCGTTCTTCAATTTCACGTATCCATTCCAATTTATACGGATTATCATGAAATAATTCCCGAGCTTTTTGCGGAGAAACAACTTCTTTCACAAAAGGTATTTTTTTCTTGATAATTTCTTTCATTTTTTCTTCGATTTTGGAAAACATTTCTTCAGAAACAGTTACACCTTCCGGAAATTCAAAATCCCCATAAAATCCATCTTTTGTAGAAGGACCCATTGCCATTTTTGTTTCAGGATACAGTTCCGTGATTGCATAGGCCATTACATGCTGTGTTGAATGTCGCAAAATACTTAGTTTTTCTTCATTACTCATTTAAAAACTCCTTTCTATAATCTTGAACAGACTAACAAAATAATTATACGCTGTCAAGAGGAAACAAACCAAAGAACCAAATACTTTTCAATCAAAAACAGGATGATTTTCATAATATCAGTATATAAAAATCAATCAAACGATGTTTTTGTTTTTTATTTTAAACCACATTGAATCATCTTCATTTTACATCATATATATTTTTTTTATTTTTTTTTAAAAAAAGTCTTGACGTGTACAAAAAAATAAGTTAAAGTACTTACCATGTTGCTACTGATTATGCGGATATGGCGGAATTGGTAGACGCAACAGACTTAAAATCTGTTGGGACTTTGCTCCCGTGCCGGTTCGACCCCGGCTTTCCGCACCATTTTAAAGCCTTGGAAAACCAAGGCTTTTTTGTTTTGTTGGTTTAAGATTTTTCTTTCCTTTTGCTTTTTAGGCTTATCTGATTAAAAAATCTTTTTTATAAATATTTTTGACCAAAATATAAATTTATGATAAAAGCAAAATCAAAGATTAACCCCATTAAAAGGATAAAAAAATGGATAAAACAACTTTTGCTTCAAAATTTTTAAGTGTTATTGAAAAAAATCTTTGCTGCCAAAGAAACTTCTTTTTTGAAGACATTTTGGCAGATCTTAAAAAAGATCCAACCCTCGTTGACGCACAAGACAAATACGGCAACACCCTTTTGCATTACATAGCAAAATTTCCAACAAGAATAAAAATCCGTACAGAATCAATCTACTATAAAGGACAACATGTCATTACTGACTTTGATTTAAAAACAATTTTACCGTTCAACCCAAACCCTTTTATTAAAAATAACAATGGCTTTACCCCTCGAATGGATGCAGAAGAAAACCCCAATTTGCAATTGGCACGTCAATTATCAGCTTATGAATCGAGCTATCAAGCAGCCTGTTTGGCAAGCGCTATTGAAGCACAAGCCACCATTATGAAAAATCAAGTGATGGAACATCAAACCTATCAACCCAAAACAGCCAAAGGCGTGTTGCTTTCTAAACGCACCACACACAGCCCTTATTACCGCCAACCACAAGTGGTGTTAAAAGCCAGAGCCACTCTTGACTTGGTTGTTCAAAAATTAAGAGGAAATACAAAACAAAACGAACAATGATAGGAAAAATGCAAAATAAAAAACTGTGGTGCAACGTGTGATGCCCCAAATGGTGCGAAACCAATTTATTTATGATTGAGAAACAATACATTTTTCCCCATTGTCCTAATTGTATTTTTGTGATATAATGTGTTGACAAGGAGGTTTATATGACTCATACCTTATCCGAACATGATTATCTGCCTGAACAACGGTCTCGTTATAACCAATACGTTATCCACTGTTGTTCATATGAAGAAGGGGAAGAACTGTTTACCGTTTTAAAGGATTTAGATGTATCGTTAAGACAGCAAAGACAGCAAACAATGGAACAACGCCGTATCGACCGGATGAATGGAAAACAAGAAAAAATACTTGATATAACTATGAGTCATGGTTTGAATAATACAGTCATTTTATGCACTCCTGTCCCCGAAGTAAACAAAATTTTATATCAATGGGCTAATGGGAAACGTCAAATTAAATGTCAAAGCAAAAAATATGCTCAAAAATTATGTCAAATGTTACACCAAAACGGCGTATTAGACTATCAAACAGAACAAATTGAAAACAGTAAGGGCTTTTTAGTAACTTGCCCTCGTTCCGTTCCAGCAACAAATGCTATATTAAAATTTCAAAAAAAATATCCGGCAATGGCTCGTTGTGTTGATAAACAGCACTCCGGCTTTCCTTTGGGTTTTATACAACAAGTTACCAATCTTCATTCTATGTAACCTGATAAAAAAATATTGCATATCACACACCCCGAAAATTGATAAAACATTTTTCGGGGTGTTTTTTATATTTTATTAAATATTTTACAACACTTTTTCACAATAAAAATTGCCATCTAAATCTGTCGTTACTTCTCGTTCGGATGACGTACAAGCTCGACAAATTTCTTTGGCTTTTGCTGAATTGTAAATTTGTGTTTTACCGGCACTACATGATACTTTATTGCCGACAATATCGATAAAGTAACCATCTGTTGCTTGTTGTGAACATTTTTTGATACCGTTTTCTTCAAAC
>JAFTSJ010000008.1 GCA_017467335.1 Alphaproteobacteria bacterium | reverse complement strand
TTTAAGAGAAAAGAGAACAACCACATCGATTTTGGTATAAAATCACTTTTTAACAGTTGGCTGTCCTAGGGCTTTGCAGGGGAATTGGACAACAAAAAAAGCGAAAGTATATTCTTCCGCTTTTTGATATTGGTCGGAATGAAGGGATTCGAACCCTTGGCCCCTACGTCCCGAACGTAGTACTCTACCAGGCTGAGCTACATTCCGAATAGATCGCTTATACATCTTATATTTTATATTGTCAAGAACTTTTTTTGTGCTTTTAACCCTTATTCTCTCCCTAAAATACCCCTTTTTATATTTAAAATATTCTTTACCGGCTTTTGTTTGTTGGTCTGTTTCTTTTTGTATCATCTTAATAATAAATGATAATTTTGTTTTTTCAACTCTTTTGTCGTAAAAAAAATGATATTTGGTCTTGATTTTATTTGACAACTGTGAAATAATAAAAAAAAATTTATGAGAGGTGCTTATGACTTCACCAGTTGTAGAACAAGAAAAAAAATTTGATATTTTGCGTAATCCGGCCGGCGATTTGTTAATTGTGATTCGAGCTCGTATTGATAGCGAAGAAAAGCCGACAATTATCTATGACGGTGGCGAACACGCGTTGCTGTATCGAAATGAAAAGCATACAGTTGTATTAGATTATATTCATCCGGCCGTGCGGGAAAATTTGATTAAATCTGTTTCTGTTTTAGTTGTCGAAGCTCAAGGTAATTCAATTGTTCGTGAATATTTTGCTCATGTAAAAACGGTTAAAAAGATTCCTTTACCGGAAATTGAAGCTGCTTAGTGTATTTGATTATCTATTTAAAAACACCTTTTTCAAGGTGTTTTTTTGTTTAAAAAATAATTACGCTTGATTTCAACAAATAAATATGAAATAATTAAAACATCAAGCAGGAGGGATTACATGACGTCAATTGTTGTAGAACAGGAAAAGAATTTTGATATTTTGCGTAATTCAACCGGTGGTCTTTTGTTTCTTATTAAAGCACGTATGGATGAAGAAATGCGTCCTTCTCTTGTTTATGATGGCGGTGAACACGCTTTACTTCATCGTAATCCGAACAATATTGTTATTTTAGATTTTATTCATCCTACTGTTCAGAACGATTTAAGGCAAGCTAAAACGGTTTTAGTTGTTGAATTGCAAGCACAGTCCATTATTCGAGAATATGATGTGCCTGTTCAACTTGTAGAACAGGTATCAATGCCAACACAAATAGATATGGAAATGTTATCTGAATAACAATATCAAAAGTTACTTTACGTGGTGCCCAGAAGAGGACTCGAACCTCCACACCGGTTAAAGTATCAGCACCTGAAGCTGACGCGTCTACCAATTTCGCCATCTGGGCATGTTGCAAATTATAAACAAGTCTGTTGTTTTTGTCAAGTGGAAAATACGTATAATCATTCGGTTATGCAAAACAAGGTTGTCAATTGTTGTATAAAAGATGTTCTTTTTCGAAAAAAAAATTGTAATTTATTTTAAAATGGGTTAAAGTGAGAAAAAAAAGGAGTAAACATATGACAGAAAATACAAATAAAACGAAAGAAGTTCAATCCAATCAATATGTTCCTGATGAAAGCAAGGTTGTTGATTTGTCTTGGAAAAGATATTTATTACCGGATATTCATCCGGAAGGGGTTAAAATTTTAGCCTTTGAATTTTTGATTTTGGTTGCATTGGGTTGGTTTTTTTCATTTTTGGGATTAGGTACAAATTTTGTTTGTTGTATCGGATTACCTGTTTTAATTTTTTCTTTTTATTTTTTCAGAAATCCGACACGGGAAACACCGACAACTCCTCATTTAATTATTGCTCCGGCAGATGGTATTGTCAGCAACATTAAGTATGTTGTTCCCCCCAAAGAATTGGATTTAGGGGATGAACCGCTGTTAAGAATTAGTATTTTTATGAGTGTTTTCAGTGTTCATGTCAATCGGGCTCCGGTAACAGGTACGGTTGATAAATTACATTATCGTCCGGGAAAATTAGTCAGTGTTGCCGATAAAGACAGCGAAGATAATGAACGTCAAGAAATTGCCATGATTGCAGAAAATGGAGAACGTATCGGTTTTGTTCAAATTGCCGGTTTAATTGCTCGCCGCATTTATTGTCCGTTAAAAGAAGGAGAAAAATTAAATGCCGGTCAAATTTTCGGAATGATTCGTTTCGGCAGTCGGTTAGATGTCTTTTTGCCCAAAGGGGTACAACCGAAAGTTTTGTTGGGACAAGTTGCCGTTGCCGGTGAAACTGTTTTAGCCGATATGAATGAATTGAAAAAATAGGTAATCCAATGACCGAAAAAGAAATCAATATTCGTCCGATTTTTCCCAATGCCGTTACAATGACGGCTTTGGCGTTTGGTGTGTCTTCTATTAACATGGCGTTTTGGGGATATTGGCAGTTAGCTGTTATATTCATTGCGTTATCGGCTGTTTTTGATTTTTTTGACGGGAAAGTTGCTCGAATGCTTAATGTTTCTTCCCGTTTCGGGGCGGAATTAGATTCATTATCGGATTTTGTCAGTTTTGGGGTTGCCCCTGCGTTTTTAATGTATTTATGGACAATGGATGCGTCAATACGTATCAATGTTTTGCAAAATTTAGCCGGTCGGTCGGATGCAATCGGTATTTATTGGGCGGTTGTGTTATTTGTTGCGATGTGTTGTGCGGCTCGGTTGGCTCGCTTTAATTCGTTGATTGATCAGGAACAACCTTCGTATTGGAAATATTTTTTCATGGGTGTTCCGGCACCGGCTGGAGCTTATTTAACAATTTTACCGTTGATTTTTTGGTTGGCAACAAAACAACAAATTGAATTTTTCAGAGATCCGGTGTTTGTCAGTGTCTTTTTGGTATTCAGCGGTGTTATGATGGCCAGTAAAATACCGACACTTTGTTTAAAACATTTACATATTTCATCTAAATATGCTACAGTTTTGTTAATTTTGGCATTGATTGTGTTGGCCGGTTTAGTTGCTTCAACATGGATTATGTTAAGTATAATCGGTGTTTTATATTTAATATCCATTCCTGTTTGTATTTTTTACTTTATTCGTTTAAAAAAGGAACACAAGGACGTATGAAAAAACAAATTGCTTTTTTATCGATTATTTTGGTTTTAAGTTGTTTTTGTACATCGGTTTGGGCAACACAATATTTACAGTTGGATGCTATGACCGTTGAAGACAAAAAAATTTTTGATAAACTCAAAAAGACGTATAGTAATTCTCAATTACATCCGCCTGCTTTTGCTCGGTTACAGTATCAAGATAAAATGGCAGAAATGAAACGGTTATCTGATAAAAAAGAAGCTTTAAAATTTTTATCGGACCATTTTAATTATGAGCCGGAAGAATTGGAACGTTTGTCTCAAAAATTGGATACAGAACCGTTATTTCAATATCCGCTTAATCCGGACAACGAAAAAGAAATGCTGGAACTGTTGGAAAAAGATACGCCGACTGCTTTGGCTTTAATTACAATGGCCGGTTCTTTTAATCCGGTTTATTTACCGTCTGATGAGCAAGATGAATCTTTGTTAGATAAACCACAAACCGCAATGCAATCAAATGATTCAACGGTTGGCGGACAACAATCTTCAACGTATCCGTCTGTATCTATACCATCTGTCAGAACAGTTCAGCCGACAATCAATGTCAAAAAACGGCTGGGACAAAAATCATATCGTATTCATCCGAATAATTTTAGTTATGAAAAAAATTAACAATCAAAAGCGTTTTGATACACCCGTTATTGTGTTGGTTCGTCCTCAAATGGCGGAAAATATGGGTATGGTTGCTCGAGCAATGATGAATTGTGCGTTAAGTCAATTGCGAATTGTATCGCCTCGGGATAATCCGTTAAGCGATAAAGCGATTGCCGCAGCCTCCGGAGCACATAAAATATTAGAAGAAGCTCAAATTTATACATCTCTTGATGAGGCACTTGCCGATTGTCAAGTTGTGTTGGCAACAACGGCTCGACATCGGGACATGGTTAAGCCGATTTATGCACCGCATAAGGCAATTGATTTGTTACATCAAGGTATTTTGCAAGGACAAAAAACAGCCATTTTATTTGGGGCAGAGAGAACAGGATTAGAAAATACGGAATTGGTACCGGCAAATGGTATTATTGAAATACCGCTTAATCCGGAACATACGTCATTGAATTTATCACAAGCTGTTTTGTTAATTGGATATGAATGGTTTCAAAAAGCACACTTTCAAGATAATACGCATTATCAAACAGGAGATTCAAGGTTGGCTTCCAAGCAAGAAATGATGTCCTTTTTTGCTCATTTAGAAACAGAGTTGGAACAACGGGGGTATTTTCGGTTTTCAGATAAAAAGGAACGGATGCAAATAAATTTACGCAATATATTTACACGCTTGCCGTTGTCTTCATCCGAAATTAAAACATTACACGGTGTGATAACGGATTTAGTACGAAATCCCAATCATCAATAAAAGGGAGTGTAGATATTGAATCGCATCTCATTACTATTGCAAAGGAGGTTGTTATGTTTGCATATTTATCTTTGTTCGTTATGATTTTTTGTTTAATTGTTGCTACGCCATCATTAGCCGGCGGTTATTTTGGTGTTCGAGGCGGAATTTCAGATGTTCATGAAACCAACATTACGGATGAATATGTTTCATCGGGATTTGTTTCGGGATATGTCGGCGTTACAACTCAACCGTTTCGAGGGGAAATAGAATATACGTACATATCACAAGCAGATTATGATGATGTGAAACGCAATGATATGCAGGCTCAATTTCAACGAATAATGGCAAATGGTTATATAGATATACCGATAACACGATATGTTCGTCCGTATATCGGGGGTGGTGTTGGTACGGCTTTTTATACCGTAAAAGATAATTTGACAGAGCAAAAAGAAACCGGATCTCATTTTGCATGGAACGCAACGGCCGGTGTTGGGATTAAATTAACACGTAATTTAACATTTGATTCGGGATATCGTTATGTTGACATGGGCAAGGTTAAAATCAACGAAAATGAACTTCATTTTTCAACACATGATGTATATGCCGGTTTACGATTTTCGTTTTAAGGATGTAATAGCTCCAATCGGTTTAATGTTTTTTTGATATGAAAAAGGATAAGAAGGAATATTTAAATGTTTTCACTTTTACAATTAGACGATGTTTCTTTTTTGCAGGCGGTTGTGAAAAAATATCCAGAAATTCAATATGCGATTATGGGAAATAAGGTAACTGCCGCTACAAATCAACATTTGACTGGTGATACATTAGCATCGCATGTTTTTGAAACAAGCGATATCATGGATGCGACTGAATTTGACAGAGCGGCTGTTGGTTTGCTGTGTTTAAAATATGTTCTAACAAATGATTATGACCATTTTACGGCCTGCCAAAATCCACACACTAAACTATCGCAGGAATCCTTTTCAAAATTGCGTCATTTTACACAACAAGTTATCCAAACACCGGAAGATTTGGAAATAGCCATTTATACGATTATGTGTAATGATTTAGGAAAAACACATAGAATCATGGATGTATATTATGATTTAGAAGCCAACAAAGATGCAGACCATGATGTTATTTTTTCAACGGTTTTAAAGAAAAAAGAAGACTTGTTCCCCGGTTTTCAACATTTGTCTGATACGCAAAAAGAAATTATTCAAGAGGGATTGAGTACAACCTTTAATTTAGGACAATTTGCACAAGGGGAAAATACGCCGGCTGATTTACCTCAAATTCAAAGTATCAGCAAAAAAGCCCGTGATTTATATATTTTACATGCCTTTTATGATATTGCCGGAGCAGCAGGACATGTTAAAAATAATGGTTCTTTGGTAATGAGTGAACCAGTCTTTCAAGGGTATGATTTGGCTATACAATCCTTAATGACTGAACCATTTTCAGATTCGTACAATCGTTATATTGCAATACGGGGGAATTTGGTTGGTTTTGATTCACAAACAAAAAAAGGATTTGCACTAAGTCGGTTAGCTTCTCTTTCTCGTTGTTTTTACGAAGCTGATGGTATTTTATTGTCTGAAGTTTTTGATGATTTACCGAAAAATGTTCAAAATATTTTGCAAAAGGAATTAAATGAAACCGGTTTAGATGGTACATCGGCTATTTTAATTTATTATGCACCGGCATTTATTGATAATATTAAAAAATGTTATTTAGGCAAGTTGCCTGCCGATGCTGACAAGTGTTCAAAAAGAAAAGCATTGTTTTATGCGTATAAAACAGCATTTACAACATTGGCACAAATTTACAATGCAACACGTATTGCTGTTAAGAAACAAAATATGGCGGGTGTTCTTACCGTTGATATCAATCAGTTAGCCAAGTTGGCGTTACAAAATACAGAAATTTTTGAAAATCAATTGGTGGATATTGACATGAATTTGGCAAAAGCATTTGGTCATGCCTATTTGAAAGAAACGTCTTGTTTAGATGTACGTCAATTTGTTCAAAATACGTCTGTTACGAATCTGTTGCCCCGAGGAAAAACAGCCTACATTGGCATCGGGGGCGGTTCGGATTGCATACAAGCGGGACAACTTGCTTTTTTAAATCCGCAAGAGGCAAGTTGTATTATTTCTGTTAGAACACAAAAGACGCAATCGCAGGGCAAACAAACAAAAGTTATCGGTGTGAATAGACAAATCGTAAATCATGGGGGCGAAATTGTATCTGGTGTTTATAAAGTTTTGCCAGAAACAACTGCAAGTGGTCGTTTTATGGAAAATTTAATTGCTGATACATCTATTCCTGTTTATGTTGTTTTGGATATGCAAGACGGTTTATTGGGTCAAAAAATTCAAGCGGCCATTCAACATGCTGGTGGGGCTGACAATATTGTTTCGGTTGATACAGGGGGGGATTCTTTGTATCTATATAATACAAATGACTTAAATTCATCAAAAGCAACACCGGATCAAGATTATGCTTCGTTAAAAGCCTTATTTGAATTAGATGGATATCATAAATCATCTGTTGTGTTGGCAACGGGTGTTGACAGTCCTTCTTATGCTCAAACAGTACTGGAAAAAGCATCGGCTGTTTTTGTTCCATTTACAAAGAGTGAAAAAAATCAAATTTTAGATAATTATCAACAGTGGGGAATGGATGGAACAAGTGATTCTGCATTTGGAAAAACGCCGTTGGCATTGCAGGCTGCATTGCATCAAAAACGAGGAGTTTCCGTATTGCCTTTACCGTCAGAGGTTGTTCTAGATGATAAAAATCCATGGAATCCTTTTGTTGTTGTTACGGATTCAATGCAGTATGTTGTCGTTATGCCATTAGAAAATCATTTTAACGTTATTACGCATAATACGGAACAATCATTACAGCAAATCTATCATTCTGATAATAAAGATGTTTTGTTTCATGGTATTATGCAAAACAAACAACATTCAAAATAATAGGTTGCTTAAAAAAATATTTGTGAACTGTTTTGTTGCCTATAATAATACATTATGGCGTAAAAAAATCCGCCCCAAAATATCGCAAAATCACTTATAAAAAAACCGTTTGGAATTTTTCCAAACGGTCAAAATAAAAAGATAGTTAAATCAATATGTTAACTTGAAAAAATATGTCAAAAAAACGTCCCTTTTTTTGACATAATATTTTAGATTTATTTCATTGTCAACTAAAATTTATAATTATTTGATTTTTCATTATTTTTTTGTTTTTAAAAAAGTGTAACCCCTGCCAAAAAAAAGCGTTC
>JAFTSJ010000007.1 GCA_017467335.1 Alphaproteobacteria bacterium | reverse complement strand
GTTACACTTTTTTAAAAACAAAAAAATCATGAAAAATCAAATAATTACAAATTTTAGTTGACAACGAAATAAATCTAAAATATTATGTCAAAAAAAGGGACGTTTTTTTGACACATTTTTTCGAGTTAATATATTGATTTAGTTATCTTTTTATTTTTGCTGTTTGGAAAAATTCCAAACGGTTTTTTGATGGTTTTTTAAGGGTTTTATTTGACTAAATATAACTATTTTTAATCACGTATAATGAGTAGATTTTTATATTACCATATAAACTCAACGAAGGATTTTACAACAGTACAAAGGTTAATTATGACCTAAAAAGACACTGATTTCAGATGATATAAAAATATTCCTTCTTCATTCATATAGATATATTACATTTGATACAAAAAAAATCTCCGCCGAAACGGAGATTTTTCTTTGCAAGATTCGGTTATTCACCTTTTGGGGCGTGTTTACGATGTTTATTCTTATGCCCTTCCGGAGCATCTTCTATAACAATCAACTCGCCTGTTTCTTGATTAACACGTTTCATTGATAATTTAACTTTTCCACGGTTATCAATACCCATACATAAAACCTTGACTTTGTCGCCTTCGGCTAATACATCTGTTACTTTTTCAACACGATGCGAAGCAATTTCAGACACATGAACTAAACCATCACGTGTTCCCATAAAATTAACAAAAGCACCAAAATCCATGATTTTAACAACGGTTCCATCATAGATAACGCCTTCTTCCGGTTCACTGACAATACCTTTAATCCATTTTAAGGCACTTTCACCGGCTTCACCGGAAACAGAGGCAATTCGAACGGTTCCATCTTCCTCAATATCAATTTTGGCACCTGTCTTTTCAACAATTTCCCGAATCACTTTGCCACCCGTACCGATTACATCACGAATTTTTTCTTTATCAATTTGGAAAGCAATAATCCGTGGTGCATTCGGACTGATTTCATGCCGTGGTTCAGCCAAAGATTCAGCCATTTTACCTAAAATATGCAAACGTCCTTCATGGGCTTGTTGCAAAGCAATTTGCATGATTTCTTTCGTAATAGACGTGATTTTAATATCCATCTGTAATGCCGTGACACCGTCTTTTGTGCCGGCAACTTTGAAATCCATATCTCCCAAGTGATCTTCATCACCTAAAATATCAGATAAAACAACAAATTTGTCTTGTTCTTTAATCAAACCCATAGCAATACCGGCAACAGGTTTTTTCATCGGAACACCCGCATCCATCAATGCCAAAGTTGATCCACAAACCGTAGCCATTGAAGATGAACCGTTTGATTCCATAATTTCGGAAACAACCCGTAACGTATATGGAAATTCTTCTTTATTCGGTAACATCGGATGAATAGCACGCCATGCCAATTTTCCGTGACCGATTTCACGGCGACCCGGTGATCCCAAACGACCGACTTCACCAACGGAATATGGCGGAAAATTATAATGCAATAAGAACGATTCTTTGTATTCTCCGGACAACGAATCGATGATTTGTTCATCTTCGCCCGTTCCGAGAGTGGCCGTTACAAGAGCTTGCGTTTCGCCCCGAGTAAACAAAGCTGAACCATGTGTTTTAGGCAAAAGTCCAACTTCCGTTTCAATAACACGAATGGTTTTTGTATCTCGACCATCAATACGCATGCCGGTATCTAAAACCATATCACGCATAATACGAGCTTCTAATTCATGAAAAACTTTATCACAAATAGCATCTTCTGCTTCACGACCTTCAAATAAAGCATGAGCTTTTTCACGAATTGCAGCAACCGTCTCTTGTCTTTCCAATTTTTTGTGAATATGGAACGCCGCTTTCAATTCTTCGCCTAAATTTTCCAAAATTTCAGCCCGAACAACTGCATATTCTGCCGGTTCTTCTTTAACAGCCCAAGGTTCTTTTGCACATTCTTCGGCCAAATCAATAATCATATCAATAACCGGTTTAACGCAATCATGACCAAATGAAACAGCCCCTAACATTGTTTCTTCCGATAATTCTTGTGCTTCTGATTCAACCATCAATACGCCTTCTGACGTACCGGCAACAACTAAATTCAATTGACTGTTTTTAATGGTGTCTAAATCAGGATTTAAAACATATTCACCGTTAACATAACCGACACGAGCCCCACCGATAGGACCTAAAAAAGGTAATCCGGAAATTGTTAAAGCAGCTGAAGCAGCAATCATGGCAACAATGTCCGGTTGCGTTCTTAAATCATGACTGAGTAATGTAACCGTTACTTGTGTATCATTATTAAATCCTTTGGCAAATAACGGACGAATCGGTCTGTCAATTAAACGGGATGTTAAAATTTCTTCTTCGGACGGCTTTCCTTCCCGTTTGAAAAAACCACCCGGAATACGGCCGGCTGCATAACTTTTTTCAATGTAGTTGACCGTTAACGGAATAAAATCTTCAAATGTATCCGGTGTGTTTTTGCTGGCACAAACAGCCGCATGAACAATCGTATCTCCATACTTTACAATAACGGCACCGTCAGCTTGACGGGCAATTTTACCTGTTTCAATCGAAAGTGTTTTACCACCCCATTCTATCTCTCTTTTACATGTGTTAAAAATAGTCATTTTTTCTTTTCTTCCTTACATACATACAAATTAAAGGGGAACATCCCCTGACGTTCCCCTTGTCGGCTTACTTACGCAAACCTAATTTTTGGATGAGCGCTGTATAGCGATCAACATTGTCTTTCTTTAAGTAATTCAACAAACGACGACGACCGGATACCATTTTCATCAAACCACGACGAGAATGGAAATCTTTGGCATGTGTTTTCATGTGTTCTGATAAATAAGCAATTTTAGCTGTCAAAACAGCAACTTGAACTTCCGGTGAACCCGTATCATTTGCACATGTAGCATAGTCTTTAATAATTTGTTGTTTTGTTTCTTTTGAAAGCGACATCGTTTTTCTCCTTAAAAAAATTTTTAATCAAACAGCAAACACACGAAACGGTTTCAATTGACCGTTTTCGTACGTTGCCAATGCACAAAGTTGTTGTTTCCACTTTAACCCGATAACTTGATTATCTGAAAAGTTTTTCGGGCAAGACGGATTACAAGTCATATCCTGTAACGGAAAAGTAATACTTTTACCATACAACAACGCTTCTTTTTCTGTATCACCTACGGCTAACACCAAGATGTCGTCCAGTGCAGTCAATGGTGATATTATTTTCGAAGCGACCTCATTATAACCGACTTTTTCTAAATTTTCAAGTAAAATCGACATGTTAATATCAAAAGGACCACACTTTATTCTTCTCAATCGAGTAATGTATCCGTAACACCCCAACATTTGTCCCAAATCCCGCCCGATTGACCGAACGTATGTTCCTTTACCACATTGTACCTGAAAAACCGTTTTTTCAGGCGTATGAGATATAATTTGAAGCGAATCGATTTGAATTAAACGGGGTTTTAATACAACTTCTTCACCCGAACGAGCCAAATCATATGCTCGTTTACCATTGATTTTTAAGGCACTGTATTGAGGGGGCATTTGTGATATTTGACCGATAAATTGAGGTAAAACCGATTCAATGGCCGTTCGAGTCGGACGCAAATCCGATTCATATTGGGTTTCCCCTTCCACATCATCAGTCGTTGTTTGACGACCCCACGTTACTTCAAATTCATATGTTTTTTGACCATCCATTACAAACGGTATCGTTTTAGTTGCCGAACCGAATGCAATCGGTAAAACACCCGTTGCCAACGGATCTAATGTGCCGGCATGTCCAATTTTTTCAGGTTTTAAAAGCCATTTTAATTTACCAACAACCGATGTTGACCCCATTGCGTACGGTTTATCAATAATAAGCCAACCGTTTATTTTATTTTTTGCCATAAAACCCCTTTTATTACTGACGTTGCATAACAGCACAAAACAAACCGTCCGTTTGTGTTTGTGCCGGTGAAAATTGTTTATGAGAACATAACTTAAAGTGTTTCTGTTGTTTTAAAAAGTGACGAACTTGCCCGATATTTTCGTCATTTGTTAATGAACATGTCATATAAGATAAATACCCCCCAGGGGCAACATATTGTGAGGCATCTTTTAATATCTTTGCTTGTTTTTTACATAAATTTTGCAATTGTTCGGGCGTCAATTTCCATCGAGCATCCGGACACCTTCGCCAAGTTCCCGTTCCTGAACAAGGGGCATCTACAACAACGTGTTGCCAAAATTGATTCGAATTTTGCTTGCACCAATTCGACAAATGAGTTGTTGTTTCAA
Organism: Alphaproteobacteria bacterium; assembly: GCA_017467335.1. GTDB lineage: Bacteria > Pseudomonadota > Alphaproteobacteria > CAAHEQ01 > UBA3637 > RGIG4140. The sequence goes on along the minus strand of JAFTSJ010000007.1, from coordinate 18,662 downwards.
TAATTGATACACCCGCACGCCGAGCTCGTTTTTTTAATTCATTCAAACTGCGTTCAGAAACATCATGTGCCAAAATCTGCCCTTTGTTTTGCATCATTTGAGCTAATATCAATGATTTTCCGCCGGCTCCGGCACAATAATCCAAAACCGTATGATAGGGTTGAATATTTGTCATCAAGGCAACCAATTGAGAACCTTCATCTTGAACTTCAACCAATCCGTCACGATAACATTGACATCCCGATAAATTGATTCGCTTATTTAAAATTAAACCATACGGAGATAATGGACTTGGTGTTGTTTCAATACCTTCTTGTTGTAATTTTTGCCGAATAACATTTCTGTCACCGTTCGCACGCAAAACGATTGAAGGAATATCCAATAAGGCCGGCAATTCTCGTTCCGGATTGTTAATGTGGGGTATAAGCCAACTTGGCACTTCCCACAAAATATGTTGAGGCATTTGAGATGACAAAGGTAACTGTTGTTCTGACAAGTCAATTTTTTCACGCAACGTTGCCTTGGGATAACAATACGTTAAACGGGCTTTTAGCCGTAACATTCGCCAAACAATTTCCGTTAATAAGCGTCTGTCTTTCGACCCTAAAAAAGAACGCATACGTGTAAATGTATTGATGACTTCACTAGCCGGTCGATTTGTTTTGTCAATTTCCATCAATAACGTTACGGCCAAATCTTTAATACGATCTTCACGCATAATATCCCCTTTATCTTATTTTAAACCTCGAAAACCGGTTGCAACAACATAAACTTCTGATGAATCTTTACGACTGGCATCCGGTTTGGCATGCTTAACCGTAGCGAAATTTTTCTTCATATCAGCCAAAAATTGATTTTCCGTGCCACCTTGAAAAATTTTAGCAATAAAAACACCGTTCGGATTTAAAATTTGACAGGCAAAATCATACGCCATCTCTAATAATCCCATAATTCGCAAATGGTCAATGCTGTGCATACCGGTTGTATTAGCCGCCATATCCGACATCACAATATCAGCTTTGTGACCGCCCAATAATTCTTCCAATTTAGCAGGTGCTTCATCAGCGGTAAAATCCATTTGTACCAAACGGGCTCCGGCAATCGGTTGGGCTTCCAATAAATCCATACCGACAACCAACGGATTTTCCGGTGTTGATTTTACCCGTTCAACGGCTACTTGTGACCATCCGCCGGGAGCACATCCCAAATCAACAACCCGTTTACCCGATTTAAAGAAATGAAATTGGTCATCTAACTGCATAATTTTAAAGGCTGCACGCCCCCGATAACCCAAACGATGAGCTTCGGCAACATATGGATCGTTAATTTGACGTTGCAACCATTTTGTGCTGGATGCTTTCCGACCTCTAACCTTTTTTAAACGTGTTTTTAAATGACGGGCATTAAATTGCATATTTTTCTCCTTATTTTTATCGGATTGTATCTTATTTTTATCCTTTTGTCAAAGAATTTATGCTTTTGTGGCTGTCGGCTCAACTTGTATAACGTACCCGTCTCCCGTATTGGATATCAGCGAATCAAAATATGCTTCACCCATTTTTTGACGTAACCCGTATATATGCGTTTCAACCGTATGTGTTTCCGTATCCGGATTATAATGCCATACTTCTCGCAATAAATCAGCCTTGGATACACTTTCAGGCAAAGAACAAACCAAAAATGAAATCAGACGTGTTTCTTTTTCTGTTAAGCGAATTTTTTCAGCCGTTTTTTTGTTGATAAGTAAGCGATTGACTCCCTCAAACAAAAAACAATCATTTTCAAATATCGGCATATTACGTTGTTTTAAAATCAGCAAATTGATTTGTTTTTTTAAATCATTCAAAGAACAGGGTAAATCTATTTCCAAATCGGCTTCCTGATGGTGCGTCCCGAGCAAAACAACGGCTTCTTGCAACGGTCGGCTTAAAAATGCAGAAACATTTTCTTGTGTATCTAACAAGATTAAAATATCCCCCATCGGGGTATTTTCATCATAGATTTGCGGGTCAAATTCACTCAGTGAGGACATCAAAGCTGCCTCAAAAAGGGGATTTTTCACTTTTATTTGAATCATACGACTTGCCTTTTTTTTTCTTTTGAGTTAATATGCCTCTATATCTTATCAGAAAGTTTTTGAAAATGACAACATTATTTTTATATCGTGTTTTGACAATTTTGCTTAGTCCGTTGATTTTCATCTTGTTAATCATCCGTTTTTTTCGGGGGAAAGAAGATAAAAAGCGTTTCAAAGAACGATTGGGATTCTTTACCCGAAACAGACCGACAGGACGATTAGTTTGGATGCACGGTGCCAGTGTCGGCGAATGTTTGTCTATGTTACCATTGGTTCAAAAACTTATCAATTCTAATCAAAATTTGACAGTTATGGTTACATCAGGAACGGTTACATCTGCTGATTTGATGAATAAACGGTTGCCCAAGGGAGCCTTTCATCATTACCTACCGGTTGATTTTCCGTGGGCTACCAAACGATTTGTTCGTCATTGGCAACCGGATTTGGTTTTGTGGTTTGAATCGGATTTTTGGCCGAATATGTTGTCATCCATTCGCCGTCAAAACATCCCTTTGGTTTTATTAAATGGGCGTATTTCTGATAAATCATTTGCTCGTTGGCAAAAATTTTCCGGCATGATTCAGTCTATTCAAAACCTGTTCACATTATCTTTCGGACAAACAAAAGAAGATGCACACCGTCTCAAAGTTTTAGGAGCCAAAGATGTTGTAAGTGTTGGAAATTTAAAATTTGCCGCAACACAACCGCCATTTGATTTAAAAGAATTAAAAAGTTTAAAAAAAGCCATCGGCCAACGACCGTGTTGGTGTATGGCCAGCACACATGCCAACGAAGAAGAATTAGGCATGCAGGCCCATATGCTTATTTCGAAACAATATGCCAATTTACTGACGGTTATTTCGCCACGCCATCCGCATCGAGGAGATGATATTGAAAAAATGCTCAAAAAGAACGGATTAAATGTTGCCCGCCGTTCTCGGGGCGAAGATATTTCTTCACAAACAGATGTTTATTTAGCCGATACCATTGGCGAAATGGGGTTGATTTATCAATTAACACCATTTGTTTTTGTCGGTGGTTCGTTAATTGCGTTCGGCGGACAAAACATGTTAGAACCGATGCGATTACATCGAGCTGTTGTTATCGGTCCGCACGCATTTAATTTCCGAGAAATTGTTGCACAGGCTAAAAAAGCCAAAGCTTTGGTCGAAGTAGCCGATGTAAAAGGGTTAACAAAACGATTACTTTCATTTTTGATGAAACCGGCAGAAGCGGAAAAAATGGCTGTACGGGCTGAAAAACTGGCAACATCTGAAATGAACGTATTAGATAGAGTCTATGATATTTTGCATCAGCGATTTGATGTTTAGAAAGGAATAATTTGATGAAAACGCCACGTTTTTGGGACATTCCGAATCATTATTTATCACGTCTGTTAAAGCCGTTGGGGGTTGTTTATGCCTTTGGAACGGCATCACGTTTCAGACGAACCAATCCGTATCAGGTATCCGTACCAGTTATTTGTATCGGCAATTTATCCATCGGCGGAACAGGTAAAACACCGGTTTGTTTAGCCATTGCTTCTTTAATAAAAAAACAAAAAAAACATTTCTTTTTTTTAAATCACGGCTATAAATCCCGTTTAAAAAATGTATTGGTTGATTTAGAAAATCATTCGGCATGCGATGTTGGTGATGAAGCTATTTTATTGGCTCATTGTGCTCCGACTGTTGTAGATAATTGTCGGGCTCGTGGAGCTCAAACTGCTGTTAAGCAGGGTGCTGAATGTATTATCATGGATGACGGTTTTCAAAATCCATCGTTAATTAAAACACTGTCATTTGTGGTTGTGGATGGTAAAAAAGGATTTGGCAATGAATGTGTGATTCCGGCAGGTCCTTTACGTGAACCGGTATTAAAGGGGTTAGCTCGGGCTGACGGGGTTGTTATTGTTGGCGATGATGATTGGGGCGTTCGGTTTTATTTACAACGCAACAAAATTGATTTACCGATTTTAACCGGTCGTTTTCAAGTCAATAAAAAAAGCATTCAGCCATTAAAAGGGAAAAAAGTGTTGGCTTTCGCCGGTATCGGTCAACCGGATAAATTTTACAAAACACTTCAAAATGAAGGAGTTGATGTTGTTTGTACGGAAAGTTATCCTGACCATTATTTTTACACACGTTTTGATATTGAACGATTGTTAAAAACAGCAAACGGATTAACATTGGTCACAACAGCAAAAGATGCCGTTAAAATCCCCAAAGATTTATTAAAACGTATTCATGTCATTGACGGACAATTTGTTTTTGATAATCCGCAAGAAGCATTGGATATTGTTAAAGGAGTTTTTTAAATGAGTCAGGCTTTACGTCAGGCACACCGAACAACCACACAACGATACTTTTCTGATCCGCTTGTCGGAGGTATTGTTTGGTTTGTTTTATTTTTATTTCGAATATTACCGGTTAAAGCTGCTTCTTCGGTTGGTGCCTGTTTAGGGCAATTACTTTATTACTGTTCGCCGAAACGCAACCGTGTCGGTCGTTTTAATCTTATGTTTGCTTTTCCCGAAAAAACAGATGATGAACGAGAATTGATTTTAAAAAAAATGTGGCAACATTGGGGACGAACATATGCTGAATTACCACATGGTGAGTCTTTATTTAAACAAGCTGATATTTCCGGTCTGTCTTACTTAAAAGAAATGGCAAAACAAAAAAAAGGATGTTTTGTATGTTCGGGTCATATTGGTAATTTTGAACTGGCTGTTACAACGAATTTGTTTGATGATTATTGCTTAAATCCCGTTTATCGTTCAGCAAACAATCCATGGTTAGATAAGGTTTTATTTCAACGAAGGGTTGGCACATTGATACCTAAAGGGTCGCAAGGGGCCAAAAAAATGATTGAATTATTGCGAAACGGTAAAGGGGTTGTTATGTTATGCGACCAAAAATTAAGAGAAGGAATTGACGTTTTGTTTTTCAATAAACCAGCCAAGACGGCACCGGCTATTGCAACCGTTGCCTTAAAATTAAACATTCCTATTTTTATGGCTCGTTGCATTCGTTTAAAAAACGGACAATTTAAAATAGACGTATATCCATTACCGATTTCCCAGAACAAAGATAAAAATCAAGCTATCTATGAAACCATGTTGTCCATCAATCAAGAACTTGAAAAATGGATTCGTGAAACACCTGAACAATGGTTATGGATTCATCGCCGATTTGATAAGTCAGAATATAACTGATTATAAAGACGAATTATCCGGCTTTTAACGTTTGAATGTGTTTATCTTGACGAAATAAATATAACAGATAACGCAGAGCTTTTCCCCGTTGCGATGATAAGGTCGGGTCGGTATTTAAAATCATTTTAGCATCTTGCGTTGCCGTATAAAGTAAATCCCCGTGAACAGATAAATCAGCGAATTGAAATGTTTGTAAGCCGGATTGACGGGAACCTAAAATTTCACCGGCTCCTCGTAATCGTAAATCTTCTTCGGCAATTAAAAAACCATTATCCGTTTCACGCATGATTTTTAAACGTGCCTTGGCTGTTTGCGATAACTGTTTACCATACAGTAAAATACAGTTTGATTGGGTGTGTCCCCGTCCGACTCGCCCTCGCAATTGGTGTAAAGCAGCCAAACCGAATCGTTCAGCCTGTTCAATAACGATAACGGAAGCGGTTGGTACATCAACACCAACTTCAATAACGGTTGTGGCAACCAAAACATCTAATTGACCGGTCACAAATTGTTGCATAACCTCATCTTTTTGCGTTCCATTCATCTTACCATGTACAAGTCCTACTCGATGACCGAATATTCCTTGTAAAATTTCAAATCGTTTTTCAGCCGCCATTAAATCTGATTTTTCGGATTCTTCAACCAACGGACAAACCCAATAAACTTGCAAAGGATGCGTTGATTGCTGAATTTTTTGATATAATTTTTCTGACAAATCAACAGCCTTTGTCATAGGCATAACCCGTGTTTCAATCGGTTTTCGATGAGATGGTTTTTCATCTAAAACAGACACATCCATATCCCCATAAGCGGTTAAAGCCAATGTACGGGGAATAGGCGTTGCCGTCATTACCAATACATTAACATTCGGTTGTTTTTGCGTTAATGCCAACCGTTGCTGAACACCGAATTTGTGTTGTTCATCAATGACAACAACCCCTAATTGATGATAGACAATATCTTCTGAAAAAACAGCATGTGTTCCGATTAAAATATCTAATTCACCTTGTTCCAATTGCTGACAGAGGAGAGACCTTTTTTTTCCTTTTTCACGACCGGTTAATAAGCCGATACGAATCCCCAAATTCATTGTCATTTTCTGAATAGAAGAAAAATGCTGATGAGCCAAAATATCTGTCGGTGCCATCAACACACCCTGCATACCACTTTCGACAGCTTGCAACAATGTAATTAAAGCAACAACCGTTTTCCCGCTTCCGACATCGCCTTGTAACAATCGGGTCATTTTGGTATCTGACGATAAATCGTCTTGAATTTCAGAAATAACCCGTTTTTGTGCCGAAGTTAATGCAAAAGGTAAACTTGCAAGCAACCGATTTGTCAGACCGTCTGCCAAAACAGGACGAATATTTAAACCTGTTTGCTTTTTACGTTTTAACCGAGCCAAAAACAATGTTAATTGATTGGCCAACAATTCATCATAGGCTAATCGCAATCGAATCGGAGTCAATATTTCCGTATCAGAAGCATAATGCGGTTGATGTAAAGCCGTAATAGCTTGTTTCCAAGAGGGCCAATTTCTTTTTTGTCGAAAAAAAGAATCTTGCCATTCGGGCAAATCCGGTAATTGAGAAATAATATATTGTATGGATTTATTCATACCCTTATTGGTTAAACCTGCCGTTAACGGATAAATTGCTTCAAATTCGGGGATTGACTGTAAACAATCAGTCACATAATCCGGATGAAGTATTTTAACCAAAAAACCGTTTGTTTCCATTTTTCCGGAAACAAAATATGTTTTCCCAATCATAAATGTTTTTTTCAGATAATCTCCCCGATAATTAAAAAACACCAATTCAACAGGTTCTGCCGTTTCACTGAAACAAGCATTGATTTTATATGGTTGACGGTGTGTGCGGGGAATAATATGTTCTTCAACGGTAATTTGAACAGTTGCATAATGATTGGATATAATCTGATGAGCATTCTTTTTGAATGGTCGATGAATAACACCTATCGGGGCATGAAACAATAAATCCACAAGACACGGGCCACACAATTTACGCAAAAAACCGGCTGTTTTTGAACCCGTACCGGTTAAACAGGTAACATCTTGAAATAAAAAATGCAATTTTTCCGGTATCATAAATGCCTGATTACTTACCTGATTGAGATTTCATCAATTGCTTCGGACGAGGTTTTTCATCAAATTTAACAGGACGAACAGGTTTAATAATTTTACCATCAGGCAGTTTTAATGTTCCGTCCCGATAAACGGTTGATCGAAATAACGGCATATTATTAAATCGTTCCAACACCTCATGACAATCAATTTCAGGCGATGATTTTTGTTCTTGATAGGTTTGTAATTTTTTACGGGCATAGGCTGTTAAAACGGCCTGTTCTGCTTGTTCGGAACGAGTTGGATTAACCAATATCCGACTTACAATCATTTCATAGGTTGTCATTTTATCTCTGTCAGCATTACAGGCTTGAGCCGCTCCGGCCGTAATAGCCAACTTATCAATTTCAGATAGCCCTTTTGCCGTACGTGAACCGGCAACACAAATTGTGCTATTAAACAAAATAAGGCTGAGAATGCCATATAAAATGATTTTTTTCATTGTATTTTCTCCTGTTTTTATTTATAAGACTAAGTATATAAAAAACAATTATTCATTTCAAGGGGAATTTTATGCTATCTCACATTTCAGCCATACCATCTCATCCGCAAAGTGCTGTTTTTTTATTGCACGGATACGGTTCAAACGGATATGATATGGCTTCATTGGCTCAATATTTTCAAAAAGATTTTCCCACAACGGCTTTTTTTGCACCTAATGCCCCGACACCGATATTTGAAGACGGGTTTGAATGGTTTTCTTTAAATGATTATCAACCCACACAAACGATTAGTTTATCTTATCTGACACAATTAAATAATCGTGCTGTTCATGCCGTGGAACAAGTTAAAACCTATATTGAAACCATCCGAAAACAATATGATATTCCCTATCAACGTATTGTAATCGGCGGATTTTCACAAGGCGGTTTAATTGCTCTTAAAACGGCTTTTGATCTGACCGAAGACATTGCCGGTGTTATCGGTATGTCCGCCGTCCCGCTGAATCAACCGATACCGACCAAAAAACAATTGCCGGTTTTATTGACTCACGGACAAGCAGATGATGTTGTCCCATTTTCCGGTATGGAATTTAATCAAGCCGTTTTACAACAGATGAATCAATCTGTTTCAACTTGTGTTCAACCGTTTATGGGGCATGGGATTGATGATACATGTATCAATGCCGTACGCTTCTTTTTAACATCTTGTTTAGCCGAGAAACAAAAATGACACAATCCGCAACAACTAAGAAACACTTTCGTTTTAAAACATTTCTGTTGATTTGTTTTATGTGTGTTGTAGGGTTATCCGTTTGGTTGCACATAACATATGGTCCTAAAAAAATAGCTGTCATCTATATCGCTACCGGTCGGTATATGACTTTTTGGGATAAATTTTATCAAAGTGCCGAAACATATTTTTTACCTCGTCATCAAAAACACTATTTTGTTTTTACAGATGATATGATAACACCGTTTTCAGACAAAGTAACAAAAATTAACCGTCAATTTCATGGTTTTCCCAAAGATGCCATCGATCGTTTTGATATGATTTTCAGCATTCGTGAACAATTAAAAGATTTTGACTATATTTATTTTTTAAATGCTAATGCCGAATTTGTCGGATATGTGAATGAAGAAATTTTTCCATCTGTTCGTCAAGGAATTATTGCCACATGGCATCCGGCTTATTATCGACACCAAAACCCGTATGATTATCCGTATGACCGCCAACCGCAATCAACAGCGTATATCCCGATGGGAAGCGGATATATGTATGCTCAATCCGGTTTTATCGGTGGACGCCAAAAAGATTTTTTAACCTTATGTCACATTTTAGCTGACCATGTTCGAATCAATCAAAAAAACCGTATTATGGCTCGTTGGCATGACGAGTCACATTTTAATCATTATATTTTAGATAAAAAGCCCCTTATTTTAACACCGAATTATATATGGGCTCCGTTTGACAAATCACTGATTGACGAATATGAAAATAATTTAAAAATTATTATGCGTATTAAAAATACGCCTGAATATGGATCAACAGATTATTTGCGAGGGAAAACCAATCAAAAATTACCACCGGATTTGGCACGATTAGAACCGATTTATCATCAATTAACGGATACTCAAAAAGCGACAGCCATTCCTGTAAAAACATCGGATTGGACGGATTACCTTATCCGTGAATACGGTTCTGTATTTTGCCAAAGCAAGCAACCATCTGTCTGTGGAACGGTTCGTAAAGACGGGGCTAAATTACTTATTCAATGGGAAGCCGGTCAACAAGACATATTTTTATTTCAACCCGCATCAAAAATGTATATATTAAAAAATGATACCCCATAAAATGATATGTGCAATAAAAAGAAAGGATACACATGTTACCGAATTTACTTAAATCACGCCGTTTACTGCCATTATTGGTTACACAATTTTTAGGAGCATTTAACGATAATTTATTTAAAAATGCTTTGTTTACGGTTGTAACATTTAAAATTGCAACCAATGCCGAATTATTAACGCATATACTATCCGCTTTGTTCATATTGCCTTTCTTTTTATTTTCAGCAACAGCCGGTGAAATAGCCGATAAATATGACAGAGCAAGATTAACCCGCTATCTAAAAATAACAGAAATTGTTTTAATGTGTGGTGTTGGATTGGCCTATTGGTTAAACAGCTTACCGTTATTAGTTGTTATTTTATTTTTAATGGGAACGCAATCGTCTTTTTTTGGTCCGATAAAGTATGCGTTATTACCCCAACAATTAAAACAAAATGAATTGATTGCCGGTAACGCTTATGTGGAAGGTAGCACTTATCTGGCCATCATGGGCGGATTGATTTTAGGAACAATTTTACCGTTGACCGTTTCTATCTGGTTATTGATTATGTTTTCTGTATTGGGATTTTTATCAGCACGATTTATTTTACCGGCACCGGCTCCTCGCCCTGAAATGCACGTTTCTTATCATATTTTTAAAACCACACTTTCTACATTTTCATTGATTAAACAAAATAAAACGATTTGGAAAAGCATTTTGGGCGCAACTTGGTTTTGGAGTTTGGGAGCCTTTATCGTTGTTCAGGTTTATGCGTTATCTGATATTGTATTTCATGTTCAGGAAACAGTTGTAACATTCTTCTTATTGCTGTTTTCCATTGGTGTTGCCATTGGCTCGGTAACGTGTAATAAAATTTTAAAAGGGATGTTGCATGTTACGTATGTTCCCTTGAGTGCTATCGGCATGACATGTTGTTTTTTAATGCTGTATTTTTTAACACGTTCCTATCCGACATATGTTGAACCGGCTTCGTTAATGGTGTTTTTATCTGATACAAAAAATATTTTAATTTCATTGTGTTTATTTTTGATGGCTTTTTGTGGCGGTCTGTATGTTGTTCCGTTACAGGCATTGATTCAAGATAAAGCTCCTAAAAAATGTACGGCTTCTGTTATTGCCGGCAATAATATTGTCAATTCATTGGGAATGGTTATCATTGCCATTTTTTCAGCCGGATTATTAGCCCTCGGTGTAACCATACCGCAATTGTTTTTAATTGTTGCCTTAATTAGTTTTGGTGTTTCTTTTTACATATGTTCGTTATTGCCGGATGCGTTTGTTCGATCTGTTTTATATACTATTTTAAAATTACTGTTTAAAATTGAAATAAACGGTTTATCACATTATAAAAAAGCCGGTAAACGTGTTTTATTGGTTGCCAATCACACTTCTTTATTAGATGCTTTATTATTGGTTGCTTGTATTCCGGAAAAATTAACATTTGCCATCAATACGGAATGGTCTAAAAAATGGTTTATTCGAATGTTACGGCCATTGGTTGATTTATATGCCCTCGACCCGACAAATCCGATGGCTATTCGTTCATTGATTGAAGAAATTAAAAAAGATAAAAAAGTCATTATCTTTCCGGAAGGCAGAATTACCGTTACCGGTGGTTTAATGAAAGTGTATGAAGGAGCCGGAATTGTTGCTGAAAAAGCTCAAGCACGTATTTTACCGATTCGTATTGACGGAGCTCAATATTCCAAATTTTCATATTTAAAGCATAAAATTAAAACACGATTATTTCCGACAATTCATTTAAATATTTTACCACCGGAAAAAATGACGATACCGGATACCATTATCGGACGTCAACGCCGTACGGTTATTTCAAATAAATTATACGATTTAATGGTACGAATGATGTATGCCACATCTCAAATTGATGAAAATTTGTTTTGTTCTTTATTGGAAGCCTCATCTGTTTATGGTTCCAAACATGTTATTTTGGAAGACGTAACCCGAAAACCGTTAACTTATCGCCAATTGTTATTTAAATCATATGTATTGGGATCTGTTTACCACCATTTTATTCCTCATGAAAAATATGTCGGGTTGATGTTACCTAATATGAACATAACGGTCTTATCTTTGTTTGCGTTAATGCGTTTAGATAAAGTTCCAACAATGATAAACTTTACCCAAGGCATACCACAGATTTTGTCAACCCTCAAAACAGTTGGTGTCAAAACGGTTATCACATCTCGGCTGTTTGTGCGACAAGCTCATTTGGAAAATTTAACCAAAGCCATTTTAGAACAAGGTGTTCGTATTATTTATGCCGAAGATTTATTAAAACAATCTTTATGGAAGCAAAAAATACAAGGTATGTTTGATTTTATATGTCGCAAACGCCCTCAAAACAAACCAAACGATGCGGCAGTTGTTTTATTTACTTCCGGTTCCGAAGGATTACCGAAAGCCGTTGTATTATCTCATCGTAATTTTCAAGCGAATCGGTATCAAATTTCATCTGTCATGGCCTTTAATGCGTCCGATGTTTTCTTTAATGCTTTACCGATGTTTCATTCTTTCGGATTATCGGTTGGCTGTATGATGACATTACTATCCGGTGTAAAAACATTTTTGTATCCGTCTCCGTTACATTATCGGATTGTACCGGAACTGGTTTATGATACAAATGCAACCATTATTTGTTCAACTGATACATTTTTAGCGGGCTATGGTCGTTTAGCTCATCCATACGATTTCTTTTCCATCAAATATGCAATTGTCGGTGGAGAAAAACTGAAAGAAAAAACGGCTCAATTATGGAGCAAAAAATTCGGTGTTCGTGTTCTGGAAGGATATGGTGCAACGGAAACAAGCCCTGTTTTATCCATCAATACACCTATGTACCTCAAAGAAGGCAGTGTTGGTCGGTTATTAACAGGTATGCAATACCGCTTGGAAAAAATTGAAGGGATTGAAGATGGAGGAGAACTATGGGTTACAGGGGATAATGTCATGCTTGGTTACATGAAAGCCGATAAACCGGAAATACTTCAACCGCCTCAAAACAATTGGTATAATACGGGTGATATTGTAACGGTTGATGATAACGGATTTATTACCATTCAAGGGCGAGCAAAACGTTTTGCTAAAATAGCCGGCGAAATGGTTTCTCTATCTTCTGTTGAAGGGTTGTTATCACAACAATACCCTGATACAATGCACGGTGTTTTAGCTATTTCAGATGAAAAAAAGGGGGAACAATTGGTTTGTTTGACAAATAATCCGCAAATGAATGTTGAAGCCGTCCAAACCTACTTTAAACAACATCAATTCAGCGAATTATGGGTTCCTCGTAAAATTATTTATATGAAAGATTTACCCTTACTGGGGACGGGAAAATTTGATTACCAAAAAGCAAAAGAATTATTAAAAGAAATAACCGGTTAATTCTTAACTTGCATAACATCATTAAACGGGGGAAAAAAATCCCCTGTTTTTTTATAGCAAATGTGATTTTAATGCCTGATATTATTACCGAAACATCCCATTGTTACCCAACATTTCACTATCATCTCCGAATTTGGTTCAGGATGACGGTGGGGTGAACAAAGTGCCGTATCGTTAAAAGCTCCCTCATTTTCCGTCATGCTGAATTTATTTCAGCATCTCATGGGGTCGTAGCAGGGTGCTTTACCCTCAAAAGACCCTGAATCAAGTTCAGCATGAAGGCATGAGAGGAAATATGCCACCCTAAATTGAGTTCAAGGTCTTTTGACAATAAAGCACCTAACCATTACTCAAAACGATTTGTTTTAAAAATTCACATATAAACTTATTTCTGCAAAAAAATAAATTTAATGACTTTATCATTGAAAATCTATCTAAAAAAACGATAAGTCATATACAAAAACCACCCGAGATATGACCTCTACGGATGGTTTTTATAAATTAAATCAATCAATATTACTTTTCTTCGTCTGAACTGACTAATTTGTTCCACCAACCTTTTTTACGTTTCGGTTCAGTTGAAACATCTGTTTTTGTACTTTCTTGATTTAGTGAAGTTTCTTTCAATTCGTTTGAGATTTCTTTTTCTTTAACCGTTTTTTTATGGGAACGGTCTAACCGCCGTTTAGAAGCTTTTTGCGGTTTTTCAGATGTTGTTTCAGGAACTTCAACCGATACATGACCTTGCGGTGTTAATTCATCGCTGATTACGTGATTTTCCTGTTCCGCCTTTTGACGATGTTTTTGAACAGACCGTCTGTTTTTAAATGGCCGTTTCTTTTTACTTTCTTTTTGTTTTTCCGGTTTAACCGTTTCATCATGAATATCAACAACTTCTTCGGGTGTATTATTTTGGGTTTCCGTTGCATTGTAATCAGTCAAAGCTTGTTGTTCAACAACTGTAAAATTTTCCTCTTTTGTCGAAACATCATCTTCTGACTGAGCCAATCGGGCCAATAATCTTTTTTCACGGCGTTTTTTTCTCCATTCATTTCTACGGCGGCTGTTTCGACTTCGCCGACCGGCAGAAATGGCTTCTTCCGCTGTTTCCAAAGAATCATCTTGAAATTCAACAATAACTTCAACTTTTTCAGGTTGTTGTTTAGCAACTTTTTCCTTGCGTTCAGGTTTATGCGTTTCAACGGATTTTTTATCTTTTTCAGAGGATTTGATAGGCATTTGACGAGATGGAACCTGTAACGGAATATTAACCCGTTCCCCATCAACACGAATCCGTTCTAATTTAAAATCTGATGTTTTTTCCAATGTTGTATCAGCTAAAATTTGTAAACGTGTCCCATAACGTTTTTCCAATTCAACCAAATTTAAACGTTTGTTGTTTAAAATATAGGTTGCTACTTCTAACGGTAATGACAAAATAATGGTTGTTTCTTGGTTTTTAACACACGCATCTTCCAAAACATGCAAAGCGTGCATTGCACATGATTCAACACTTCTTGTCATACCTTTACCGCCACAATGCGGACACACTTTATAACTGCTTTCTAAAAAGCTGGAATGTAATCGTTGACGAGACATTTCCAATAACCCGAAACCGGACATTTTTCCAACTTGAATACGAGCTCTGTCCCGTTTTAAGACTTCCTTTAATCGGCGTTCAACAGCTGCATTGTTTTTCGGTTCATCCATATCAATAAAATCAATAACAATCAGACCGGCCATATCTCGCAATCTTAATTGTCGAGCCAATTCTTCACATGTTTCCAAATTAGTACGTAAAGCCGTTTCTTCAATATCATGTTCTCGAGTTGCCCGACCGGAGTTTACATCAACGGCAACCAAAGCTTCCGTTTGGTCAATAACCAAATAACCACCGGATTTCAATTGAACAATATTATTATGAATTGATTCCAATTGATGTTCAACCTGATGCGCCAAAAATAATGGTTCAATACCTTTATATTGCTTAATTTTTTTAGCCTGTGACGGCATTAAAATTTTCATAAATTCTTTGGTTGATTTAAAAATACTTTCACCTTCAACCCAAATTTCTTCAATATCAGGTGTAAAAACATCCCGTAAAGAACGTTTAATAATATCGCCTTCTTCATGAATCAATTTCGGAGCTAATGATTCAAGCGTCAATTCCCGAATTTTCATCCATGTTTTAATCAGATAATCATAGTCACGTTTAATTTCGGTTTTAGTTTTTCCTTGCCCTGCCGTACGAATAATAACACTCATCCCCTGCGGAATCGGTAATTTTTCCACAATCGTACGTAAAGATTTACGATCTTTGGCATTCGTGATTTTACGAGATACCCCACCACCTTTGCCATTGTTGGGCATTAAAACACTAAATCGACCGGCCAAAGAAAGATATGTTGTTAATGCAGCCCCTTTATTGCCTCGTTCTTCCTTAATAACCTGAACAAGCATAACCTGACCTTGACGAATAACTTCCTGAATACGGTATTTTTTATAAAAATAAGTGCGTTGACGAGGCGTTTCTTCGGAATCAGTATCACCGATAATTTCAACATCATTTGTGTCATCCGTCAAATCATCTTTTACATCGGTATCATCATCTTCCGGCGTGTCCATCATTTCTTTTAACATTTCTCTGTCCGCAACAGGGATTTGATAATAATCCGGATGAATTTCACCAAACGCCAAAAATCCGTGTTTATTACCACCGTAATCAATGAAAGCAGCCTGCAAAGACGGTTCAACTCGAACAACTTTTGCTAAATAAATATTGCCTTTAATTTGTTTTTTGGTAGAAGTATCAACATCTAATTCTTCAACCCTCCCGTTTTCGGTAACGACAACACGTGTTTCTTCTGTATGTGTTGCGTCAATAAGCATTTTCTTTGACATAAAAAATAATCCTTTAAAATATAATTACAAAATAGTGTCTGTTTACACATAAACGACACAAAATCAAAAAACAATCCGACTGCCATCAGAAGCGAATTTTTCCGGAAATACAATGAAATGTAAAGTTTTGTCATGTTTCATCCGTCAGATTGTTAATAAAATAGTTGGGACAATCATAATTTTGATTGCATTTTGGATTATATCGGTATATGAATAAATAAGCAAGTTTTTTTTGTATTCCTTTTTTGATTATGAAACAGATGACTCTAAAAAAGATATTTTTATGTATATTCGTTAGTATTTTTTTCTGTTGTCAGGCATTGTCGGCAACTGTTAAGGATGTTCGTTTTTCTAATTTTAAGACGGGCGTTGTTCGAATCGTTGTCGAAACGGACAAACGAGTTGATGTTGACGTGATTGCTTTACATAATCCGGAACGGTTGGCTTTAGATTTCCCGGATACGGTCGTCAGTAAAGATGTGCAAAACAAAAAATTTGGAGAAAATAATTTAATTACAGGGGTACGGTTTGGCCGACCTCGTGCAAATGTTGCCCGTATTGTACTGGATTTGAAAAAAGAAATTAAGGCGGAACATTTTTTATTACCGCCTCAACTTAAAACGGGTATTTGGCGTTTTGTGGCTGATTTAAGTATTGTTGGTCCGGCTCGAACCGGTGGGAATGTTCCGTTGATGAAGACGAATACAAAATCCAAAATTAAACCGATGTATGCTCCGACAACCAACCAGCCCAAGGCAATCAATACCCCTTTAAAATCACGAACCCCTTATAAAAAGAAACAGCATATTATTATGTTGGATCCCGGACACGGAGGAAAAGACCCGGGGGCTATTTCCAAAAACGGACATTATGAAAAAGATTTAACATTGAAAATGGGGCTTGAAACACGTAAATTATTGCAAAAGGCCGGATATAAAGTTGTCATGACTCGTGATAAAGACGTTTATATATCGTTACGTGGTCGAGTAAAAAAAGCCCATGCTGCCAAAGCGGATTTATTTATATCCATTCATGCTGACAGTTCAACAAACCGTTCTGCTCGGGGATTGTCTATTTACACCTTATCTGAAAATGCTTCGGACAGAGAAGCGGCTGCTTTAGCGGAACGTGAAAATAAATCCGATATTTTGTTTGAAATGGATTTAGGTGATGTCAATCAAGATGCCAGCAAAGTTTTAATTGACTTGGCTCAAACAGAAACAATCGGAAATTCCAGAAGATATGCCGATTTTGTTGAAACAGAAATGCGTAAAACGGTTCAAACTGTACCACAGCCCAATAAACATGCGGGATTTGCCGTTTTGAAATCACCAAGTGTCCCGGCGGTTTTGCTTGAAATGGGATATTTGTCTAACCGGAAAGAAGAAGCCCAATTACAAAAGGCATCTTATCGTCAAAAATTAGCGGAAGCCCTTGTTCGTGCCGTTAATAAATATTTTGATGAATACGATAAAACGTATCAAGATTAACTTAAAAAATATCTTGTCCTGTTTTGAAATAATCTGAAAAATATGAATAATAAGACGTCATAATTAAATACCTGAAACAGAAATAGTGTATATAAAACAAATCTTAAAAAAAATAAGATATTATCATACATGTCCTTCAAACGAATCGGCAATAATGTTCTTAAAATCCCTTAAAAAACCATCAAAAAACCGTTTGGAATTTTTTCAAACGGTCAAAATAAAAAGACAACAAAATCAATATATTAACTCGAAAAAATGTGTCAAAAAAACGTCCCTTTTTTTGACATAATATTTTAGATTTATTTCGTTGTCAACTAAAATTTATAATTATTTGATTTTTCGTTATTTTTTTGTTTTTAAAAAAGTGTAACCCCTACCAAAAAAAAGCGTTCAAAAAAGGGACGTTTTTTTGACATATTTTTGAAAAATAACCGTCTGATTTTATTAACTTTTAAAATGGGGGCTCTATGGAAATTTTAAACGCTTTTTTTAACGGATATTTTAAACAAAAAACAACTGAATCCGGTCGTAGCATGGTTGAAATCCTTGGTGTTTTGGCTGTGATGGGGGTCTTATCAGCCGGGGGGATTTACGGTTATTCGTTTGCGATGGATAAATATCGAGCAAACGATATTGTGTATGAAGTGAACCTGCGTGCCAATGATGTTTGGCATAAATATCAAGAACAACCGCTTCCTGACCCCAGTGAAGATGGCACGGATTTTGACGAATTTCCCGATATGACAGGCACAGGATACCCGATTTATATGACATCTCATCCGGACGTTGCGTTTAAAACATATGTTGAAGGCGTGTCTTCCCGTGTATGTAAAAATGTGGTTAATATGAACTTAAACGGTATTGTTCAAGGAATACGGTATGTACAAGTTGCTCAAGGTGATGGGGATTTGGTTAAATATACAGGGGATGCCTCTATTTGCGGAGAAGATGAAACCGATAATACGATTGTGTTCACATCCTTTTTGGATTCGGATGGTCGTAATGGTACTTCCGGTCAAAGCGGTGACCCATGTGTTGAAGATACGGATTGTATGTCTGCTTGCGGAAATGCTACCTGTGATACGGATAAAATGATTTGTCAAAACAGTTGTACAGGAACAGATACGCCATAT